>NZ_JAUDRH010000010.1 GCF_030381805.1 Chlorogloeopsis sp. ULAP01 | reverse complement strand
CCTTCCCGAACTCAGTTGTGAAACGCTGCTGCGGCGACGATACTTTGGGGGTTGCCCCACGTGAAAATAGCTCGGTGCCAGGTTTTTTATTTTTATTACAAAAAACTCTTCTGAAATATTCGGAAGAGTTTTTTATATTACAGTATGGTGATATTTGGGTTAAATTTTGGATTATGTGTAGCGTCGCTTTATGTTTCTCAGAGAGAGTAGTTGCAATTAATGGTCTTTGAGTAGTAATTTACTAGTGAGACTGATCTATATCACCAGAAGGAACTTTATTGGCAACATTATCTTTTTACTCATACAATCGAAAACAGGCTTGATTGTATCCAATACAAGCCCCCAATATTCTTAAGTAGTTAGTTAATAACTTAGGGTTGAATAGCGATCGCCAAATCACTAATGATGGTCAACAGAATAAATGATATCGCTTGGCAAGCACATCGGGGTAGCGTTGCTGCGATTATTCAAGTCTTGAACGAAAGATTAGCAAATTCAGGCGTCAGAACCAGAGCTATTTTTGATGATGGCGTTTTACAACTTCTTTGTGAGGCTAACACGGTAGATCAACTAGAGAAATCCAATTTAGTAAATCAAATTCAGGAAATTCTTGAATCAATAGCACCCCGTAATATTCGTAAAGTTAATATCAATAGCAGAATTGTACGAGAGCAGCAATTATTGTGGTTAGATGAAATTACCCGTGAGCCAGAAAGTCAACTTCTGTGGTCTGAAGAAATCATATTAGAACAACCTAATACTTTCCAGCAATTAATTAGAGATTTTCAAGATAGACAAGCTGAGTTAGGAAATTCAAATTTACCGAAAACTCAATCTTCTCGTCCTATATTGATTAACAATAATAACCCTAAAAACTTAGACCGAAGACGGTTATTATTTGCTCTAAGCCTATGCTCATTTTTGCTTTTGATAGGCTGGGTTGGTTATAATCTACTATATAGAAAATTTAAACAAACAACACAAAAATCGACATATCCAATAGCACAAGCTTCAAAGCCAGCAAATAGTAAACAACAGAAATCTCAAAGTCAAGATTTACCAAAAGAAGACATATTTTTAGAAGCAGTACGAATAGCTAACCAAGCTTCTGCTGCTGGTAAAGTAGCTAAAAGCTCAACTCAATGGTTAGAAATAGCTGCTAATTGGCAAAGGGCTTCAGATTTAATGAGTCAAGTATTGCCTAGTCATAGTCGTTATAAAGAAGCGCAAATTCGGACTAAGTTGTATCAGCAGTACAGTCAGGCAGCCCAGCAAGAGGCAGAGAAAAGTAAATCTTAAGTTTTTTGTTGGATGATATATGCTATGGAAAAGGCAATTAATCTAAGGACAAGTTAGGTTTATTCAACTTTGAAAGAGCTGCTTTTACATCAGCCGTGAAACTGCCGTAATCCAATCCTGAAGTACGTAGTCAATAATTAATATTATTGGCTAAATGATTGCAAGAAATCCTATTACTTCAAAACCAATTTTTTTGCCATGTGGGAAATTTCCTTTTGGTGCATTTATCCCAAAACAAAGTTGCTCATATAATATTGGTATATTATTCATGCGCCAACCAACTTTGTTACTAAATCTTTCTCAAGTTTCGTATTGGTAATCCTGGGTTCCGCCTAAATTTTGATAAATTTTCTTTTGTACACTAAAACCAAATAAATTTCGGCTATATTCTAGCCACAATTTATCAATTATTAATAAATGCTCACGCGGAAAATTAGCAATATCTATTAGGCAAAAATATCTCTCATAATCTCTATTGGATACTTTTAGCATTGCATAAGTTGTTAGTTCATCAGCTTCTTGCCAACAACTTTCTTTGAGCAAAATCTCAAGTATTCGATAATCAAATTTGTCTGTAATAAGAGTATTATCTTGTGATGTTTGTCTAATAACTTCCTCTTTTGAACGCACAGAATTATTTGTATGAATTACTTTGTATTCTAAATTATTAGAAACAATTGCTCCTCTTTGTCTGAACTCACGTTGTCTTAATTTATGGTTTAATTCCCGAATAATGTAATTATATCTGGCAATTAAATCTTGATAATGTTGATGTTGTTTATCTGCCATTCGCCATTTAAAGAAATCATCTAATACATCTAGTAATGGCTTCACTTGTTTCGACTCCTCATGTCCAGTTTTACACCAGCTTGCAAAGTGTTCGCAGTTATTGAAAAACAAATGATACTTGCATTCTCCTAACCCGCTTTCTGCACGTATCATTACAAGTTCTGGTGAGTCACAATGCTCATATGGCAATTTATAAATCTTTTTACCTTGACTAAATTGTTGAATTGTAGTTCAGCAAATTATTCCTTCTGAATAATGAATGACTGTTTCGTCACCGCAATCAATACCGTGGTGTTTGTATGGAATGCCCACCAAATAAAAGTGAACGTAAATGTGGTCTCCTCTTGCCATATATAGATAGCTTATTTATTACATTCTCTTTACTGTAATGATTCCCACATTGGCAACAACATTAACAATATTCTGAACTATTTATATTTAATTTTAAAAAAAGTACGGTCTGATAAGAATAGACTGGGTTTTGTTCACTCAACCCAATATTATTTTTAAATTACTTTTGCTTACATTTTATGTAACCCAGCATAGTTATATAGAGACATGTAGAGACGCGATCGCTCACGTCTCTACAAATCATCAAACTCAACCTGATTAAACACTCATCTCTAACATCCGCTGAATTGGACGCAATGCTGCCAGTCGTATCTCCTCTGACATAGTAATTTCTGGCGCACGATTTTTCATCGCTAAATAAAGCTTTTCTAAGGTATTCAAACGCATAAAAGGACACTCATTGCAATTGCAATTATTAATCGGTGGGGCAGGAATAAAATGCTTTTGAGGTGCTGCTTTTTGCATTTGGTGAATGATACCCGGCTCAGTAGCAACTATAAATTCTTGAGTTTGACTTTCTTGACAGTACTTGAGTAGGGCTGCTGTAGAACCAATAAAACTGGCATGGCGCAATACAGTAGGTTCGCATTCTGGGTGAGCGATCGCTTCTGCTTCTGGATGTGCTATTTTTAGCTGCACAATCTTTTTTTCTGAGAAGGTTTCATGCACAATGCAGCTACCTTGCCAAAGCACCAAATCTCGACCGGTTTGTTCCATCACGTACCGTCCTAAATTGCGATCGGGAGCAAAAATAATCGGTACATTCTGTGGTATTTGCTGCACAATTCTCATAGCATTGGAACTAGTGCAAATAATATCACTCATGGCCTTAATTTCGGCCGAACAATTGATGTAAGAAACCACCAGATGATCTGGATGAGCGGCTTTAAAAGCCGCAAATTCCTTTGGAGGGCAACTGTCTGCTAAAGAACAACCAGCACTCAAATCTGGTAAAAGTACCATTTTGTCGGGGTTGAGAATCTTTGCCGTCTCTGCCATGAAGTGAACACCAGCAAAGACAATAACATCAGCATTAGTGTTTGCTGCTGCTTTTGCTAGTTGTAATGAATCTCCGATAAAGTCTGCTATATCCTGGATATCTGGCTCTTGATAGTAATGTGCCAGGATTACCGCATTCAGTTCTTTTTTTAGGTTCTTAATAGCTGCAAATAAATCCAGTGGTAAGGCACCTGGTTGGTTTTTGTCTCGTTGAACAAGTGCAGTTGTAAACACAGTTTAGCGTAGCTTAATCTTGCTAGTAGTTGTCTTATCTAAGTAATTATAGTAGTTTTTACCAAAAATGACTGGTGGGTCATACTCTCTTTGGCAAAGTTGTGTCAAAACCCTCGTAAATTGCCTAAGCTGGAAACATATGGCAAGGAAAGTGGCATGATCGTTCAGACAACTAATTCAAAAACCTTGAAAATCGCTGTAGTTGGAGATGTTCACGACCAATGGGAAGTCGAAGATGGTATTGCACTTAAGCATCTCGGTGTTGACTTAGTGCTGTTTGTCGGGGATTTTGGCAACGAATCGGTAGAAGTGGTAAGAGCGATCGCCTCCCTTGAGATTCCCAAAGCAGCAGTCATGGGCAACCACGATGCTTGGTACACTGCTACGGAATGGGGGCGGAAAAAGTGTCCCTACGATCGCTCCCAAGAAGACTGGGTACAGCAACAGTTAGATTTATTAGGTGAAGCCCATGTTGGCTACGGGAAGCGTGATTTTCCCACTTTTAATTTAACAGTAGTAGGGGGACGTCCCTTTAGCTGGGGTGGCCCAGAATGGAAATTTGCAGATATCTGCAAACAAAGATATGGTGTGAGCGATCTTGATGAATCTGCTACCCAGATTTTTCAAGCTGTAAAAAGTGCTGCCTATGAGACAATTATTTTTGTCGGTCATAATGGCCCTTCTGGATTAGGTGATCGCCCAGAAGATCCTTGTGGCAAAGACTGGCATCCGATTGGTGGCGATTATGGCGATCCAGATTTAGCAGAGGCAATTTCTCTGACTCTCAATGCAGGTAAAACTGTTCCTCTGGTAACATTTGGCCATATGCACCATACATTGCGGCACACAAAGAAAATGCTGCGCAAGCGGGTGTTTAGAAGTCCAGAAGGGATTATTTACTTAAATGCGGCGAGTGTACCCAGAATTGTAGAAGATGGGGGTGAAAAGCTGCGGAATTTTTCGATTGTTCTATTGGAAGATGGTGTAGCTACTCAAGCATCCTGTGTTTGGGTTGGTAATGACTTCAAGATTGCCTCTGAAGAAATTTTGTATGAGCGATCGCGTTCAGTAGTGCAATCTGCATGAGTAATGAGTTATAATTTCTTACTGGTCAGCCTTTGTTAGCTGACCGATTTATTGGAGAGGTGGCAGAGTGGTCGAATGCGCTCGACTTGAAATCGAGTGATGTGAAAGCATCCGTGGGTTCGAATCCCACCCTCTCCGTTAAAGAATAAAAAATTAAAAATAGGGACAACTACTTTGGTTGGAGTTTTTGGTGGAGATGATAGTAGCACCAAGAATTCGTGTCGGCTCTTCGGCTTCTGCTTGGAGTTAGCTAATCATTTTTGAGGTACTATTTCGGAAGCAACTAGTAATCGTGAGCAATACTGAGTTGCATGGGATTCTTAAAGTGCAATTATGAACTTGCCAATAAAATCTGCCTTACTCTGAGCAGCCTGTGCTTGTGAGCTTAACAACTGTTGAGCAAAATTTCGTGCTACTGCTGATTTGTTGTCTAAAAACTGACACAATCTGACTATATGAACTGAAAAAGCAAAAACGCGATCGCAAATATTTTGTTTAATTATTAAAGTTTAAATAGCATTGCATTTGATATAACACAACTAGATAAGTTGGCATTCTAGAGAATTAAATTTGAATTAATTAAAAATCACAACTTACTTTGCTAATTCTTAATAATTAATCGCAGTTATTCTGTAATTTATTAAATTTATCGTTTTTCTTGTATTTGTCTAATTATTTTGTAAGAAGATAAACAAAGACTTGGACAAAATTAAAAGTAGTACTTTATATGAGAGTGAGCGTAATTATACCGTGTTTCAATGCGGCTGATACTATAGCTGTGCAATTGGAGGCACTTGCTAATCAAAAATGGTCGCAGTCTTGGGAGGTTATTATCTCTGATAACGGCTCAACTGACAATTCAATGTCAATTGTAGAAGAGTATAAGACACGCATACCCAACCTTCGCATTATTGACTCATCTGATCGCAAAGGCCCAGGATATGCTCGTAATATGGGTGCAAAGGCAGCTAAAGGAGATGGACTACTGTTTATTGATGCTGATGACGAAGTTGCTCCTGAATGGTTAGCAGCAATGGGTGAGGCTCTTTCCAAATATGATTTTGTTGCTGGACGACACGAATTGAAGAAGCTTAATGAACCTGAGATTCTCAGATGGTATCAATTGGAGAATTGTACTGGGGCAGTTGTAGAAAATCAATACCTGCCATTTGCAGGTGCAGGTAACATGGGAGTTAAGCGTTCACTCCATAATGCCATTGGTGGTTTTGATGGAGCCTTGCTTTTGGTAGAAGATGTTGACTACTGCTGGAGAATTCAGCAAAGAGGAACAAAACTTCACTACGTGCCAGAGGCGATCGCTCATATTCGTTTGCGTACCAACCTCATTGGTGCATACAAAAGAGCTTGGAAGATGGGTACTTGCGAGGCATTACTGTATAAAAAACATCGTCCACTTGGTATGCCTCAAATGATAACATGGAAAACATTTCTAAAAACAGCGGTAATTCTTACTTTTCAAGTGTTGCTTTTACAAATTCGTGATCAAGAAAGTTTAGCTAAATGGTTGATGAGCTTTGGTTGGCGTGCGGGGCAACTGCGAGGTTGTATTAAGCATCGGTATTTACCAGTCTAGTCAAAGTTTTTGAGAAAAAATAACTAGAAAATTGGGCGAATTGGCGAAGTATTTGGTTTAAAAAACTATGAATGCGATCGCCTACTATAATTGAGTTCTTTATTTTTAGATACAACCTACTTATGCGGCTGCAAAGAATTTATTCTCAGATACTCGGAAAGTTTGAAAATGCTTGGCAATTAATTCAAGCTGAAATATTATTTCGCTGGATCTTACCGACAAAAAGTCAACCGCTATCAGTGAGCCAAAAACCAGCAATGGTATTTGCTCCCCATCAAGATGATGAAACTTTTGGTTGTGGCGGTATGATTGCTCTCAAACGTGAGCTTGGAGTTCCTGTTAAAGTTGTATTTTTGACTGATGGACACAAATCATACTTTCAAATCAAACCTGAGGATATTGTTCAAGTTCGCAAACAAGAAGCTACAACCGCACTCAACATATTGGGAGTTGAATCACCAGAAGACATATATTTTATCGAGCAACCAGATGGTGAACTACGGCATATTTCTAATGAGCAACAATCAAATACCATTAACCAGCTACTTCAGCTGTTAGAGTCTTTTCAGCCAGCAGAAGTCTACGTTCCTCATCAAAAAGACAAGCATCCAGATCATGAGGCTACTTATGATTTAGTTTACGCTGCACTTCAAAAATCTGGAATTAAAGCTCAAGTCTTCCAATATCCAATCTGGTTATTTTGGAAAATGCCACCACTTTTTAGGGTAAACCTAAAACCTCTAGGTCAGTCTTATCAATTATCTATTAAGTCTGTATTAAATAAAAAACAACAAGCAATCCATGTGTATGATTCTCAACGTCATACCTTGCCTTTCAGCTTTATGAGAAGATTTTTCTTGCCTTCTGAAATCTTCTTTCAATAGGAGAATTAATACTTTACCCGGTAAATAATTTTTTACTTATTGATTTAACTACCTTGGCGGTAAAATCTACGTGCCTTGAAGTTGCCGTATCTTAGGGGAAATAGGTATGTCTCTATGTGTCTACCCATTGAGTATTTTGTGTTCTACCTTATGTGCTCTTATTCATTCATTCTGACTAAAATTTTAGGGATAATTTCGGTGCTTTCCAATACAATTTATTTATACACTTAAATAAGAGCCATTTACGTGTATGAAAATCTCATGAATATTAGCGTAATCATACCGTGTTTTAATGCGGCTGACACTATCGCTATTCAACTAGAAGCACTTGCTCATCAACAATGGTCACAGCCTTGGGAAGTTATTATTTCCGATAACGGCTCGACTGACAACTCAATCTCGATTGCACAAGAGTATAAGACACGCATACCTAATCTTCGCATTATTGATTCATCCGATCGCCAAGGAGCAGCACACGCTCGCAACGCTGCTGCAAAAGTTGCCAAAGGAGAGGCACTACTATTTATTGATGCGGATGACGAAGTTGCTCCTGGATGGTTAACAGCAATGGGTGAGGCACTTACTAAGTATGATCTCGTTGCTGGCTATGATGACTACAATAAATTAAACGATCCTTGGATAGTTAAGTGCTATCAATATGAAAATGGTACTGGAGTAATTGAAAATACATATTATTTGCCATTCGCAGGTAGCGGCAATTTAGGTATTAAGCGTTCGCTTCATGATGCCATAGGTGGTTTCGATGAAACCCTTTACCAAAGCGAAGATGTAGACTACTGCTGGAGAGCGCAATATACAGGAGCTAAACTTAAATATGTACCAGAGGCGATCGCTCATATTCGGTTGCGCGATACTCTGGCGAGTGTATATCATCGCAGTTGGGCTGTGGGTAAAGGTGGAGTATTGGTGTATAAAAAGCATAGACCGCTTGGTATGCCTCAACTAGTAACATGGAAAACCTTTATAAAAACAGCGATAATTCTTACTTTTCAAGTGTTGCGTTTGCAAATCCGTGATAAGGAAAGTTTAGGCAGGTGGTTAATGAGTTTTGCTTGGCGTGGGGGGCAATTGTGGGGTTGTATCAAGTATGGATATTTGCCAGTTTAGACGTTACTCATTTGACGCAGATTTAAACTCGCTTCTCAAATATTCAAGCAAGCTAGGGTAACGAGAGGTAAAACTACTATCACCTTTGAGCTTTCATAAATTGACACCAACCAATTTGGCTGGTGTCAGTGTTTTTAGGAAAGAAAGTGTCTTAAGCTTCGACTTTTACACCCCGCCAGAAGGCAACATAACCCTCAATATTCTTAGCTTTTTCCTTCGCGCTGGGATAGTACCAAGCAGCGTCTTTATTAACTTGCCCATCTACTTCGATACTGTAGTAGCTAGCAACACCTTTCCAAGGACAAGTAGTATGGGTGTCACTATTTTTGAAGTACTCCTTGTGAATAGAGTCAGGAGGAAAGTAATGGTTACCTTCCACGACTACAGTATTCTCGCTTTCGGCTAAAGTTGCGTCATTCCAAATTGCTTTCGGCATATGTGATTTTACGAGTAAACTGTACACATAACATTTTGACACTACCAACATATTTGTAGTGGATTTATGATAACTGTGAGCTTGACTGCTGTGGCTACCGCGATCGCAGCCTTGGTGTAACTGCTGCAATCAACTAATGTGAATGACGATACCCGTTGGATGGCAGCATCAAGCTTAGGAAAAATCGACTCTGGCAATGAAGTTGCGATCGCAACCTTGGTGCAAATACTGCATACTAATGTGTCTAACTACATCAGTTCGCAGGCAGCAGAAAGCTTAGGGCAAATTTTACAGAATAGTAAGTATCGCTTTGCGGTAGTCAAAACTTCAAGTGATTATCAGCTATTGAATGATTATTATTGCTACAGGGTCTTGTGGAATTGCGCTCAGAATATGCCTTACCCCGATTTCTATAAAGCTTGGCATCAGCATAATATTGCTACTCGTGCGATGCAAAGCTTAAAGAAAATCCACTTCACAAGAATAATTTGAGTACTTTTGTAGCAGCGACGTTATCAATGAAGTTCTCGGCGTAAGGTCAGCTTATGCATTCGTTACCAACACAGAAGCTGTCGTTACCACACCAATCATGTGGTAACGAACGCTTGTTTATTTGTGGCAAATGCTTATGTCTTCCTTACCACGGCTTAAGCAAAACTTATAAATAACATTATTAAATACCAGAAGCTAAAACCATCGCTGCATTAGCAGACGTAACGCACGCTACTGGACTGACACGACTAAACCCTTGATTTTTCCTTCTCATGCCTAAGTTCTATACTAGAAAACAGCAAAATTCACCATCACGACAATGAAAGCAATTGAAGTTAAGGGAACTGTCAATGAATTTGGTCAACTTTCTTTAGACGAACCGTTAACTTAGGCAAAACACAGCCGCGTCCGAGTCATTGTCCTAATTACGGAAGAAAATGAAGAGGATGAGGAAATTGTTGAGTCTGCAAGCGAAAGTTTTCGTCAGGGTTGGTACGATGCTATGAGTGGAAATACTGTATCTATCTCTCAACTGTGGGAAGGGATTAATGCAGAGTGAACTACCCTTAATTCAGGTCGAAGCAACTGCCAAATTCCAACAGAATTTGCGTCTTTTGGCAAAGAAATATCGCAGCATTCGTAATAATGTTCAACCAATTAGTCATTATTTACAACAATTCTAAAAATCGGTCTAGATCTATCTGGGCTTGTTTTAAAATTTTAGCCAATGTTGTACGCTTGACTGGTCTATGAGCAGGCACTGTCAACTTCAAAACCTCATCTGGCATTTGTTTTTGCAGTCTGATGTGACTACCTCGTTGACGTACAAAAATCCATCCATCTCGCTCTAAAGCTGCAATAATCTCAACGTATGACAGACTGGGAACTTTAGTTACAGCACTAATTCCCTTACTATAGCTCCCTCTTCAAATATCAATTCTTCTTCCAGTGGTTCTAGGTAAAGCAGTATTGCCTCTTGAATATTTTCTAGTGATTCGTCGATAGTTTCCCCTTCACTGATACAGCCTGGAAGTGAGGGAACAAAAACTGTGTAACCACCTTCATCACTTGGTTCTAATACTACTTTTATGTTCATAAGTATTTAATTTTCCACTAGTAATAAGGTTTTACTTTATTTTGTGGATTTACTGCGGTCAAGCCTGCACATATTTTAATCCACACAGAAGCACGCAGGCGCAGAGGAGTTAGTATGCTATTTGTGCTTTTATAATCATTGTTATCAACTACTCACGCAGAACGCCCCAAAAAAAGCGATCGCCATGCTTCAGTAGATGTCGGTTAGTAAATTTCTAGATTCATGTCTTTCTCTCCAAAAATGGATTCACAATTTGTAAGGTATTTTCGATAATTAATCCATTTTGCATATCTTCTGAGTAAAGAATACTTGCTTTCCCTAGAACGGCACTGTCAACGATGAGGCTATCCCAAAATGAAAGCAAGTAGCGATCGCGCAATCTGACTGCATACTGAAGCGTTTCTAGAGAGACAGGCAAGATTTCACAGCCTTCTGCAAATTCTTCAATTAGTTTTTGAATCTGTGAGTTATCAAAACCTGCTTTGCGGATTAAATTTGCACAAATCTCATTGATAACTTGCGTACTAACTAGTAAGTTTTCTTGACTTGTAATGCTTGTGGCTATTTGTTACTTTTGTATTGCACTTGGATCGCTGGGATTCAAAATGAAACGATATAGCCAAATATTTGAATCAACAAAGCATCGCTTCGGCTCATCACCAGCGTTCATTCGCTTCCTCTCTGGTAAGTGGTTTAAATCCTGCAACTTGGATAGGATTTGCGGTTAGCTGGGCGATGATGCCCGTTTGGGGAAAGCCTTTCTTTTTTGAGGTGGGTTTCAAGATCGTGATTTGCACCATTTCAGCATTGCGTATCTCATCTTGATACTCAACTGGAATTTCGATTTTACCGTTGTTGACCTTAGCGTTAAAGTGTGTGTTTGTAGTCATTAGTTACAACAATTTTTATGTTCATAAGTATTTAATTTTCCACTAGTAATAAGGTTTTACTTTATTTTGTGGATTTACTGCGGTCAAGCCTGCACATATTTTAATTCACGCAGAGGAACCAAGGCGCAGAGGAGCTAGCATACTATTTGTGCTTTTATAATTATTGTTATCAACTACCCACGCAGAACGCCCCAAAAAAAGCGATCGCTATGTCTCAATCTCCCAATTTAGAAAAAGCGCTCAAATATCACTTCGGCTACGATAATTTTCGCCCCGGACAACAGCAAGTTATTGAAGATGCGCTCTCTAATCGGGATCTACTTATTATCATGCCGACTGGTGGGGGCAAATCACTGTGTTTTCAGCTACCAGCATTAATCAAAAAAGGTCTAACTGTGGTAGTGTCGCCTTTAATCGCTTTGATGCAAGATCAAGTCGAAGCACTGCGAAAAAATGGTATTGCTGCAACGTTTCTTAATAGCAGTCTCAACTTTTATCAGACGCGATCGCGCGAACAATATATCTTGGGCGGTAAAGTCAAATTACTCTACGTTGCTCCCGAACGTCTCCTCAGTGAAAGATTTCTGCCATTTCTCGATTTAGTACATGATCAAGTCAGTATTTCTGCCATTGCCATAGATGAAGCACACTGTGTTTCCGAGTGGGGGCATGACTTTCGCCCAGAATACCGTCAGTTAATTTCGCTACGGAAACGTTACCCTGATATTCCAGTTTGGGCGCTCACTGCCACAGCAACCGATCGCGTTCGTATTGATATTATTCAACAACTAGGATTGAAAGAAGCTAGCATCCACGTCGCTAGCTTTAATCGTCAAAATCTTTACTACGAAGTCCGTAATAAAAAAAAGAATTCTTACGCTGAACTGTTGGAGTTGATCCGTGAGACAGAAGGTTCAGGAATTATTTATTGCTTGACGCGCAAAAAAGTTGATGAACTTACTTTTAAACTTCAGCATGATAAAGTTTCGGCACTACCCTACCACGCCGGTTTAACAGACGAAGAACGTAGTCAAAATCAAACTCGGTTTATTTGCGATGATGTGCGCGTAATGGTGGCAACTATTGCCTTTGGCATGGGAATTAATAAACCGGATGTGCGGTTTGTGATTCACTTTGATATTCCCCGTAATTTAGAAAGTTATTATCAAGAATCTGGCAGAGCAGGTAGAGATGGAGAAGCTTCGCGCTGTACGCTTTTCTATAGCTATGGTGACGTCAAAACAATTGAGTATCTCATCAGTCAAAAAAGCGACTCTCAAGAACAATTAATTGCCAAACAACAATTGCGGCAAATGATTGATTATGCAGAAGGTACAGACTGCCGCCGAACTATTCAACTCGGTTATTTTGGAGAGCGATTTACAGGTAATTGTAATAATTGCGACAACTGCCTTTACCCTAAACCAATAGAAGATTGGACAGTAGAAGCAATGAAATTTTTATCTTGTGTGGCGCGTTGTAAAGAAAAATTTGGCATAGGCCACATTATAGATGTATTGCGGGGAGCAAAAACTCAAAAAATTAGCCAATACGAACACGACAAACTTTCGACTTACGGCATTGGTAAAGATAGAGGTATAGAAGAGTGGCGTTTGCTCGGACGTTCTCTTTTACATCAAGGCTTACTAGAACAAACTAGCGATGGTTACGCAGTCTTGAAACTTAATTCCTTGAGTTGGGAAGTGATGCGGCGACAGCGGCAAGTATCTATTGCCGTTCCCATATTACAAAAGATTACTTGGAATGAAGAAACTACGAGAGCAACAGAGGCAGAAATGCTATTGCAGAAGTTGCGATCGCTTCGGAAAAAACTTGCTGATGAACAATCTGTGCCACCTTACGTAATTTTTTCCGATTCTACATTGAAGTTAATGGCACAGAGCAAACCTCAAACCAAAGAAGCTTTCGGCAAACTTTCAGGCGTAGGTAGTCATAAACTTAGCCAGTATGGCGAAAAATTTATTACCGAAATTTGCAACTACTGCCAAGAATTTGGCTTACAACAACAGCAAATCAATGCCACCGATTTTCTTGACTTACCTTCAACTACAGAACTACAAACATTACAGTTGTATCAACAAGGTTTAAGCATTACCGAAATAGCCGAGAAACGCAATCTTCGTCCGACAACCATCATTCGTCATCTTTGCGATTTAATAGAGAAGAACCAATTAATAGATATAAACCAATTGGTTCCCCTAGAAAAGCAGCAAAAAATTTGGCAGGTTTTCGAGATTCTCGGAGATATTTCTCTAACTCTTATTAAAGAGTATTTGGGTGAAAGCTATAGTTTTGATGAAATTCGACTAGTTAGAGGTAAATGGCGACAGCAAAGCCGCAAGTAATACTATCAATAACTCAAAATTTCAATATCCCCGATTTCTACTCTCCGGGAAGCCATCCTACGGGTGTCTACAAGAAGTCGGGGATATGTGTTTTTAGAAATACATTTACGGACTTAAGAATTAGTTATTAAGGGTAGCTAGGTACTTCCTTGCCAGACTCTTGTGGTGCAGAGAGAGTTGGCGAAGGTTCAGTAGGCTTACTTTTCGCGCTCATAATCATCGATAACAACTTGGGGAAGGCAAGACATACAACAGTACTAACAAGTGTTAGGAATAAACCATCTGTTAAAGACATATATAATTCCCCTTTCAAAAATTGTGTCTATCTATCTATTCTTCAATAAAAATTTAATAATAGTAAAATGTGAACTTTTGAATTTCTTTTAGCTTATATAAGTTGTGTTTAAGATTTAGTTTTGTATCAACGTGAAAACTATTTATAATGATTCCCAAGTTAAAATAGTAGTGTGATTTTTCGATTTTGGTTATATGTTCCCATAGTTTAGATAAAAAAACAATGTCTATGTTTATTGGAATAATTAATAATATCCATAGACAGCATGGGATAATAAAATTGAAAAAATTAGAAGCCCGACTTCTTTAAAGAGAGCGGGCTTCTTGATGTTCACTTTAGTTCGTGTTCTATTCGCTCATCCATTAGCAGAGCATTTGCTACAGAAATGAGGGCTAAATTTACATGACGGGCTACCTGTCAACGCGTAAGATATGCAATAAGGAAAGGTAGTGACTTCGTATTTGGCTTTTTGCGAAGTGGAAATAGCCTTTACGAATTTAGTTCCTTTGGCTTTTGGATGAAGAACAATGCTTAAAAGCTTGGGAAACATCATGCAAACAACAGTACTGGCAGTTGTCAGTAATATTGAATCTATCCAATCCATAGATAATCACCTCTTTTGCGTCATAGGCGTCTACTGCTTTTAGTTGGGAATCAAGTTTACATAACCAACCAAAAATAAACTTAGCATTACATTTTCTCTATACTATTTAATCATACTATAGATTTATTTATATATTTACATTAATAATGCAAATTTTATTGAGACAAATGGCCTTGTATCGATTGAGGTTGGTTATTTTAGCTGTATAGCAACATCAGCTATAAAAATAGTTTCCTGATTACTTAGGATAGGGTGTTATGTTAAAAACTTCTGTGGAAAATTCTTTTCTTGACAATATTTCGGAACGAGAACGCCAATTAATTAAGCGTTTACCTGATTACTCAAACATTGAGTCGTTACCAGAGATTTGGCCATTAGCAGCACAAAAATTTGGTAATACTGTTGCCCTACACGATCCTCATGCTCAAAGCGAAGTAGTCCTGACTTATACTCAGCTATGTCAAAAAATTCAGCAATTTGCGGCGGGCTTGCAGGCGTTGGGAGTCAAAGCAGGCGATCGCATTTCCCTAATTTCTGACAATAGCCCGCGTTGGTTTATTGCCGATCAAGGCATGATGACTGCTGGAGCAGTGAATGCAGTGCGTAGCTCCCAAGCCGAGCGAGAAGAACTGCTATATATCCTCGCAAATAGCGGCAGCACAACCTTGGTAGTAGAAGACTTAAAGACACTCCAGAAGTTATGGGAACGTCTTGATGAGCTACCAATTCAATTAGTCATCTTGCTTTCAGATGAAGCTCCTCCAGAAGCAGAAACTTTGAAAGTTTATTCTTTTCCCCAATTGATGGAAATTGGGGCGCAAAATACTTTAGAGCCAGTCAAACAAACTCGCAATCAACTGGCAACATTAATTTACACATCTGGGACTACAGGCAAACCTAAAGGTGTAATGCTCAGTCATGGTAACTTGTTGCATCAAGTAACTACGTTAGGCGCAATAGTGCAACCACAACCAGGAGACATGGTTCTGAGTATTCTCCCCACTTGGCACAGCTACGAACGCAGTGCTGAGTATTTCTTACTTTCGTTAGGTTGTACGCAAGTGTATACTAACCTGCGCTCGATCAAGCAGGATTTAAAAAAATTTAAACCTCATTACATTATCGCTGTACCGCGCCTTTTAGAGTCTATTTACGAAGGAGTGCAAAAACAGTTTCGCGAGCAACCAGCTTCTCGGCAACGCCTAATAAATTTCTTTTTTGGTATTAGTGAAAAATATATCAAAGCGCGGCGAACAGCCGAGGGTTTGAATTTACTCAAGCTCAATCCTTCTTTTGGAGAGCGGTTAGCTGCCGTTACGCAAGCTGCTGCTTTAGAAGCTCTACATGCTTCAGGCGAACGTTTAGTTTACAAAAAAGTTAAGGAGGCAACCGGGGGAAGAATCAAGCAAATGATTAGCGGTGGTGGTGCGCTTCCCAAGCATATCGATGACTTTTTTGAAATAATTGGAGTTGAGATTTTAGTCGGCTACGGATTAACAGAAACTTCTCCCGTTACTCATGCACGGCGGTATTGGCGAAATTTACGTGGCTCGGCTGGACAACCAATACCAGCTACAGAAGTCAAAATCGTCAATCCTGAAACTCGTCAACCTCTACCGACAGGGGAAAAAGGATTGGTTTTGCTACGAGGCCCGCAAATTATGCAAGGTTATTATCAAAACCCTGAAGCAACAGCTAAAGCGATCGATTCTGAAGGTTGGTTTGATAGTGGTGACTTGGGCTGGGTGACACCGCAAAACGACTTGATTCTAACCGGACGAGCAAAAGATACGATTGTATTAACAAATGGGGAGAATATCGAACCACAACCGATTGAGGATGCTTGTGTGCGATCGCCCTACATCGATCAGATCATGCTTGTCGGACAAGATCAAAAAAATCTGGGTGCTTTAATTGTCCCCAATCTAGAAGCTCTAGAAAAATGGGCGCAAAGTCAGAATCTTCAACTCTGTATAGAAGATAAAATTGTGACTTCAGGCACCAGTCAAACAATTAATCTGGAGAGTAAAATAATCCAGGATTTATTTAGGCAAGAATTGAATCGGGAAGTGCAAAATCGCCCCGGCTATAGACCGGATGATCGCATTGGCCCGTTCAAGTTAATTCTGGAGCCGTTTTCAGTTGAAAATGGCATGATGACACAAAAGCTAAGTATTAAGCGCCATGTCGTGATGGAACACTATCGCGATATCATTAACGGAATGTTTGCCTAGTCAGTCCACTGCAAACTTTAAAGTTAACTTCAACCCTTTATGGATGTCTCCAAGCCTCAACTGCTTCTAAAACGCGTCGTCAACGTTAAAGCCATTGTCACTCCTCTATGGAAAGAGGAAGTGCAGCAGCAACTGCAAGCGCAAATCAACCAAACTGATCAGCAATTGCAACAGTTGGACATCCAAGGACAACGAGCGGTTGCAGAAATTCAAAAACAAAGCCTGCAACCGCCTGGGCCTCAAACTCTCCAACAAATTGAAAATATCCAATTTCAAGTCAATCAAAAGAAAAGCGAACTGCTAGAGCAGAAAAACCAAAGTCTGCAAAATTTACAGCAAGTGCAGCTTTTAGAGTTAGATCAAGAAGTCAACCAATTTCAAATGGAAGGCTTTTTCCGGATCGAACCGGGGGATAACTTAATTAGTAAAATGCAGGTCGAAATCGTGCTACGCGACGGCGTTGTAGAAGAAATTCGCGGCGATATTTGAGGAACTTTTAATAGGGAACAGGGAACAGGGAACAGGGAACAGTATGTTTGTCTTTCTATTGATAACTGATAACTGCTAACTGATGACTGAGAACTGATAACTGTTAATTGAAAACTCCTCACATCACACCTGATTGCTCCTCACTACTTACATTTTTGCTACTCCTACTTTGGGCCACTATTGGCAGGCAGCCATTGCTAACTTCTGCTTGCCTTGATTTACAAAACATTTTTCTTGAGAACCAGCCCAAGTAATCTGCCACAAAGGTGGTGAGCTAGCAAGCAGCGATCGCCCAAAGCTTGTCAATTCTACTCGATACTTAACTGCATTTCCAGGATTCCTTTTCTCCTTGGTTTTAGTAATCGTCACCAATGCCTGATTCGGTTGCGGATAAGATACCTCTACTTTGCGGGTTCCTCGTTCTGATTCCACAATGTCAAAAGCATCAAGGGCGAGGGCAGCAGGATCGCTGCCTTGGAGAACCGACTTGATGCTATCGAGAGGTATAGTTTTATAGTTAGCCCGCTCTGGATTTGCCACTAGTTCTTGAGCTGAGACGG
The DNA here is from genome assembly GCF_030381805.1 of Chlorogloeopsis sp. ULAP01. Lineage (NCBI taxonomy): Bacteria > Bacillati > Cyanobacteriota > Cyanophyceae > Nostocales > Chlorogloeopsidaceae > Chlorogloeopsis > Chlorogloeopsis sp. ULAP01. Next base: position 289,021 of record NZ_JAUDRH010000010.1, on the reverse strand, counting down.
CAGCAGAAAGGTGCTGCTGTTGCCCATTAACAGTAAATTGTACAGATTGCTGGCGGTGAGTTATATAAACTCCGGCAGCAGTGGCAAAGAAACTGAGTACCAGAATGGCCAAAATCTTTGACTTTGCCGACATAAAAAATTAAAAAGCACTTTCCAACAGTTTAGTTATCAATCTTGAATTTTAGATTGCGGGATGCCAGATTTCCTCTTGCTGTTGAGTAAATGTTTCCATCACCACAGTCGTGATAAGAAATACAAATTAATAGACCATTAGGTAATAGAATTGTTCCTCTCGTCTCACCTCAAGCTACAATTCGATCTGAAAAAAGCTGTTAAAGTCCATAAATTATCGATTCGCCAAACTCCCTATGAGCATTCACGAAGTATTCATGCCGGCGCTTAGTTCCACCATGACCGAAGGTAAAATCGTCTCATGGGTAAAATCTCCAGGCGATAAAGTGGAAAAAGGCGAAACAGTGGTAGTTGTCGAGTCGGATAAGGCAGACATGGATGTGGAATCATTTTATGAAGGTTATCTAGCCCACATCCTAGTGCAAGCTGGTGAATCCGCCTCCGTGGGAGCGGCGATCGCTCTTTTGGCAGAAACCGAAGCCGAAATTGAAACAGCCAAGTCTGTTGCCCAAAATCAAGGCGCTGGTACAGCCAAATCCCAAACTACCGCAGCCACTGCTCCTGGACAAACGGCAGACACAGCCGCAGTAGCAACAACCGCAGTAGCAACCCAAAATGGCTCTAACAACCGTTCCGGGAGGACTGTGGCTTCACCCCGCGCCCGCAAATTAGCCAAGGAACTGAAGGTTGATTTGACTGGTATTTCTGGCAGTGGTCCTCACGGTCGTATTGTAGCCGAAGATGTAGAAGCGGCTTCTGGCAAAGTTAGCACCCAACCTGCTACCGCTACCCCTGTTACACCGGCAGTGGCTCCAGTCACGCCACCCTCCGTTGTCCAACCAACACCTGCTCCTACACCAGCTGTCGCTGCTGTGCCTGGGCAAGTTGTACCTTTAACAACCTTACAGAACGCTGTAGCGCGGAATATGGTAGCCAGCCTCTCCGTGCCTGTAATTCATGTCGGTTACAATATTACTACCGATGCGCTAGACAAGCTTTATAAACAAATTAAGTCTAAGGGCGTGACAATGACGGCGCTATTGGCAAAAGCTGTAGCGGTGACATTGCAAAAACACCCACTTATTAACGCTAACTATTCTGACCAAAGAATTGTCTATCCTTCTAGCATCAATGTTGCTGTAGCTGTAGCAATGGATGATGGAGGATTGATTACACCTGTTCTACAGAATGCCGATCAGTTAGATATATACTCACTTTCGCGGACTTGGAAATCTTTGGTTGAACGCGCCAGAGCCAAAAAGCTACAGCCAGAAGAGTACAGTACTGGCACATTTACAGTATCGAATTTAGGAATGTTTGGCGTAGATAGATTTGATGCTATCTTACCGCCCGGACAAGGTTCTATCCTGGCAGTTGGGGCATCTCGTCCGCAAGTGGTGGCAACAACCGACGGGATGTTTGGCGTCAAGCAACAAATGCAGGTAAATATTACTTGCGATCACCGTATCATTTATGGTGCTCATGCTGCGGCATTCTTGCAAGATTTGGCAAAGTTAATTGAGACTAACCCTCAATCTTTGACAATGTAAATTAATAATTCTTATGTGAGAATAAAAATTGAAACTTGGGGTTTAATACTCCAAGTTTTTTGGTTTTTGTTTAGAAATCGAACACAGATAGACACAGATAAACACAGATAAATTATCCGTGTGCATCTCTTGATTTATCTGTGGTTGCTATCGCCTAAAAATTGGATTTTGCAATCAATTACATCTCTTGATTTATCTGTGGTTGCTATCGCCTAAAAATTGGATTTTGCAATCAATCTATTATGTGATGAGATGATTTGTGAACTGTTTATAAAAAAGATCCTAGTCTAGTAACAACATATTAATTATTTTTCATCTTATCAATAATTTCTAATTCTTGATACCCTGTTTGTTCGTCAATAGTTCTCAGAAAAGTAAAAGCATCTGTTGTACCAATAACTATTTCCGCTGTTGTGTAAATAATACATCCATCATCGAGATGCCCGCCGATGGTTTTACCTTGTGAGTCGGCAATCGCAATGTGAAGATGAACACCTGTTGTTGCGATTGTGCCGTTGAGGGAAAGAATTTCAAATTTATCGGTTAATAATGTACTGGTTTGTTGATTGGCAAAGCGAATTTTTGCTTGTTTAAGGCTGCCGATCGCACTGATGATAAATCCTGCTTGAATATTTCTATCTAAGGCAAATTTCTTTAAACTTTTTCTTAAATCTTTATCGGGTTTCAGCCTAATAGCTACAAGTTTCATTGATAAATTTTCAATATCTAGTAGTAATCTCAATCCGTATTTAAAATTGCCTTAGCAGTTGCGATTGCCTCTTCGGCACTTTCAACCACATAAATATTTTCTGGAGATAAATTATGGAAAAAAACTTTACTTTGTTTGTCGTCACTCAATAAAATTACTTGCTTATTTCCTTTCAAAGCTAATGCAACTTCTGAAACTGTTCCCGCACCTAATCCACAAGCAATTACCACATTACTAGAAAGTACATTGATGTTATTACGAGCATTACCCATGTCAGTAAAAATAGCAATATCGACTGCCTCAGAAATAGTCTGTTGATTAGCATCCGGCAGAATACCAACCGTTAAACCATTGACAGATTTTGCTCCCTGACTGGCTGCATTCATTACCCCAACATTTCTACCGCCAGTCAGTAAAACCCACCCAGCTTGAGCAATGAGCTTACCTAGTTCATAGGCATTTTTTAAATCAACTGCTGTTGCCTTTCCTCCTGGCCCCATCACTCCAATTATGATTTTTCTCATAACTCAAATTTTCTTACCATGCTTCAGCCCAATAAACTATTTCTGATGCTGAACTATCAATTGCGACTCCGTAACTTTCTCCATGATTCCATTTGAAGTCAGAATTACCGCGATCGCGGGCATCTAATACTAATATTTCATAGGAATAAGGAAAGGAATCTTCTTGAGAACCACTGGTATAAAAAAAAGTAGTTGGTACACCATTAGGTAAGTTAGCGTGGTCATTTATATTACCACCTCTATACTTAAATTTAGCAATGGTTTTATATTCAGAAAGTAATTTTTTTATCTGTTGATTTGGAAGTTTCAACCTGACTTGGAAAAAGCTATTTCCTTGCGAAGAAGCGGGAGAATAAGCAAGGTATACATTTGAAGAATGGGCAGCAACATCCGTAGGAAAGTGTTTTAATTGATTTTGGTTAGTCCAAAGTTTATGCCTAATTTCTCCGTAGCGAGATGGATCGTTTACAGTCTGACTTTCCTTTGAGTTGCTAAAAGTTTGTTTAAAAACAAATCCTGCGGCAACCATACCAACACCGCCGAGCGAAATTAAAGCAATTACAGCGATTTTTATTAACTGTGTAGAGGCTAGACTTTTTGTTGGTAAATATCGCTTCATTAAGTTGGTATATATTTGTGGTTATATATTCAACTTTTATCTAAATTCGTAGAGTTACGGAATAGATATTTAAGTATTTTTACATAAAAATTACTTAAATTTTATAAAGCTTGCGTACAAACCCGGTCGCAAGGAGAGGGGACAGGGAACAGGGGAACAAACAGACAAGGGGGAAAAAGAGAGTAATTAACTACTCACCGTACGGGCAAGTTTAGAAGATAAATTGTCGGTTTTAATGAAAAATGATCTATAAAACCCGCCCCTACTAATGACTTTTAAAAAAAACTTGACAGTCTCCTATGTATTCGTCATAATAATAAAGTTGCCAATTAAGGGACTGTAGTTCAACTGGTTAGAGCACCGCCCTGTCACGGCGGAAGTTGCGGGTTCGAGCCCCGTCAGTCCCGTTGGATATTTAAAAAATTAAGTATTTGCTTGTGGAGTACGTAATTTTTATTGTCTTCTGCAACTGAAATTTCTGCTTGTATTCTCATCCAGTTGTGGCGTATAGCAATTTCTCAGTTCTCATCTCATGATGATTATTTGCGGAATACCCTACAATGATCGTGCTTTGCTATCATAAAGGATTTGTGGATTAGCTGTGACTGTTAGAGTGCGTCTTGCTCCCAGCCCAACTGGGAATCTACATATAGGTACAGCCAGAACAGCTGTATTTAACTGGTTATTTGCTCGTCACCACGACGGCAAATTTATCCTGCGAATAGAAGACACAGATTTAGAGCGATCGCGTCCCGAATATACGGAAAGTATTCTCCAGGGATTGCAATGGTTGGGATTGAACTGGGATGAGGGGCCAGTTTTTCAAACTCAACGCTTGGAAATTTACAAAAGCGCGGTACAAACCCTTCTAGACAAGGGATTAGCTTATCGCTGCTACACCACTGCTGAAGAACTAGAGGCACTGCGAGAATCCCAAAAAGCAAGAGGACAGGCTCCCCGCTATGACAACCGTCACCGCAATCTGACTCCAGAACAAGAAGCAGCTTACAAAGCTGAGGGGCGTAGCTCTGTAATTCGCTTCAAAATAGATGACGACCGGGAAATTGTCTGGAATGACCTAGTACGAGAGAAGATGGTTTGGCGGGGTAGCGATTTGGGCGGTGATATGGTTATCGCTCGTGCCGTCGCAGATGGTATCGGTCAACCTCTGTACAATTTTGCGGTTGTTGTCGATGACATGGATATGCAAATTACCCATGTGATCCGAGGAGAAGACCACATCGCCAATACTGCTAAACAAATCCTGTTATATGAGGCTTTTGGAGCAAAATTACCAGAATTTGCCCACACACCCTTAATTTTGAATCAGGAGGGACGTAAGCTTTCTAAGCGAGATGGCGTTACTTCCATCTCTGACTTTAAACAAATGGGTTTTACTGCTGAAGCTTTAGTAAATTATATGACCTTGTTGGGTTGGTCGCCTCCAGATTCTACTCAGGAAATCTTTACTTTACAAGAAGCTGCCAAGCAGTTTAGCTTTGAGCGTGTAAATAAAGCAGGCGCAAAGTTTGACTGGGCGAAGTTAGATTGGCTCAATAGTCAATATATTCATGCCATGCCTGTAGATAAACTGACAGATTTGATAATTTCCTACTGGCAAGAAGCTGGCTATCAATTTACAGGCGGACGCGATCGCTCTTGGTTAGAGCAGTTAGTGACTTTAATTCAGCCAAGTTTGACTCGCTTGGTGGACGCTGTAGAGATGAGCAAACTGTTTTTCACCGATTCTGTGGAATTTAGTGAAGAAGCTGCTACCCAACTCAAGCAGGAAGGTGTTGCTCTTACCCTTAACAGGGTGATAACTAGTTTAGAAAATCAGCAGGAACTAAACGAAGCTAGCGCCCAGGAAATCATTAAACAGGTGGTGAAAGAGCAAAACGTGAAAAAAGGTTTAGTTATGCGTAGTCTTCGGGCTGCTTTGACTGGAGATATGCATGGCCCAGATTTAATTCAATCGTGGTTGCTACTAAATCAAATTGGATTAGACAAACACCGCTTAATGAAGGCAACACTAGAAAGCAATTAGTAAAAAATTGACTTTAGGAATAATACCTGAAGAAGACTAATATCATCTGAATAGTAAATACAGATGGGTGGGGCGCACGTTCGTGCGTCCTTATTTATAGCTGATGGGCAAGTTCCCTCAATGAGGGAACTTGGTATGTAAAATAAATGTCACTCAAAATACTGAAAAAGTTTAGAAAATATTAAATGTTAAGTAAATTTTTAAACCGAGCGATCAGGCCATCGTTTGTAGTGGCGATGTTAGCGATCGCATTGATAATTAATAATAAGACATATGCAGAAGAATCACCACCACCCATATTTGCAGATGTCACCATTGGTCTTAAATTCTCTCCAGATCCCATGACAGTTAGAGGAATGAGTGGTGGTTCGTTGCCAGGAAATCAAGTGGTCAATAAAACCGAAACTTCCACAGGCCCGTGTGCCGGTTTTATTGATGAAAAACCAGACCACATCCTCAAGTTAACAAGTAAGTTTGACTATCTGAAATTGCAAGTAGAAAGTCCTGAAGATACTACCTTGATTGTTAGTGGCCCTGGTGGTATTTGGTGCAATGATGATTTTGAGAGTAAAAATCCTGGCATTCTTGGTGAATGGTTACCTGGAACCTATCAGGTTTGGGTTGGTTCATACCAAAAAGACAAGTATTTTCCTTACAGTCTGCAAATAACAGCAGTTAAATAACCACTATAGAAGTAGTTTTTGCTGAATTGTATGCATCAGCAGGCATGAAAAAAGTTTGTTTACGTATACCTTCTTTCAAGCCAAAGTGGTAGAAACCCTCAAAGAAGCTCTTATCTGTAAATATAACGACCAGGAATCATTCTGCGACCGTAACGTGTATTCTCCCAACGTGCAGGAACCCATACCCGACGTCTAGTTGGAACAACTACCCTTCTTCTGGCTTGCGGAACAACTACTCGTCTTCTGGCTGGAACAACTACCCTTCTTCTGGCTGGAACAACTACCCTTGCTCTCCCTTGAGATCTGTGAATATGTTTTCTAGCAATCAGCTCTGATGCTGATGCTTCTGTTGGAAGGGAGATAACAGCAAAGGGTAGAGTAAGCATGACACCAGCGATAATCTGTTTTATCTTCATCACTAAATTTCCCTATTTCTTTAACATTTAGATTCGAGGCAATCAAAGCCTTGAGCTAGCCTGATATCTTATTTCCCAGAATCATAGAAATAGAAGCTGCCATAAACTAGTGAAAAAAGTAATGAACCAAACCCTTGCTTAAGTGAGAATGTTTGGTATGACTAGTGTCATGAGTCAGACAATGCGATCAGACTCTATGTCTCCTAATTGTTACTCACTGTGGGATTCACAGACTCCCTATTTGCCTGCTTTCTCACTTTGTCTGGTGTATTGTATTAAAATTAAGTTAAATTTAATTAAGATTCTTTTTGACGGTATGGCTTTGCCATAGCGCCCAAATGGTTCTATAGCAAACTACGTCAAGACGTTAAATTAAACAAAATGAATTTATAAACTCCGTTTCACACTGATTACAGTGGCGGAAAGATATTGCACCACCCGGTGGATATCAATGACTATTTGTATCGGCATCTAGAGGCAAAAAAAAGATGAAATTCTCCTGGAGAGTCCTGGTTCTCTGGACGTTGCCAGCTTTGGTAATAGGCTTTTTCTTTTGGCAAGGGGCATTTTCTGGTGCTCCTGCGGATATGAGTAAAAATACAGCCAGCACCCGTATGACCTACGGTCGCTTTCTGGAATATTTGGACGCCGATCGCATCGCGAGTGTAGATCTTTATGAAGGCGGTAGAACTGCAATTGTGGAAGCCGTAGATCCGGATCTCGACAATCGTGTCCAACGAGTGCGGGTGGATTTGCCTGTTAATGCTCCTGAAGTAATTACCAAGCTCAAAGAACAAGGAGTAAGTTTTGATGCCCATCCTATGCGGAATGATGGGGCAATCTGGGGATTGTTAGGAAACCTAATTTTTCCTATTTTGTTGATTACTGGATTGTTCTTTTTGTTCCGTCGTTCCAGTAACTTACCTGGTGGCCCCGGACAAGCCATGAGCTTTGGCAAATCTAAAGCTCGTTTTCAAATGGAAGCCAAAACAGGCGTCAAGTTTGACGATGTAGCAGGTATCGAAGAAGCGAAAGAAGAGCTTCAAGAAGTTGTTACCTTCCTCAAACAGCCAGAAAAATTTACTGCTGTGGGCGCACGTATTCCTAAGGGAGTACTGTTAGTAGGGCCTCCTGGAACTGGTAAAACTCTGTTGGCAAAAGCCATTGCTGGTGAAGCAGGCGTCCCCTTCTTCAGCATCTCCGGTTCAGAATTTGTAGAAATGTTTGTGGGTGTGGGTGCATCCCGTGTCCGCGACTTATTCAAAAAAGCGAAAGACAATGCTCCATGTATCATCTTTATAGATGAAATTGACGCTGTTGGCAGACAACGGGGCGCTGGTATCGGTGGCGGTAACGATGAGAGAGAACAAACCCTCAACCAACTGCTGACCGAAATGGATGGTTTTGAAGGCAACACAGGCATTATTATCATCGCTGCCACCAACCGTCCTGATGTACTCGATGCGGCGCTATTACGTCCCGGACGTTTTGACAGGCAAGTAATTGTCGATTCACCTGATATCAAAGGACGTTTGGAAATTTTGAAGGTTCACGCCCGCAATAAGAAACTTGATACTGGTGTTTCTTTAGAAGCGATCGCTCGCCGTACTCCTGGATTTACAGGAGCAGACTTAGCTAACTTACTCAATGAAGCAGCTATTCTCACTGCCAGAAGGCGTAAAGAAGCTATTACCCTCACAGAAATTGACGATGCTGTGGATCGGGTGGTTGCTGGTATGGAAGGTACACCTCTGGTAGATAGCAAGAGTAAGCGTTTAATTGGTTATCACGAAGTTGGACACGCTTTAATCGGAACTGTGCTCAAAGACCACGACCCGGTACAAAAAGTAACTTTGGTGCCACGGGGACAAGCGCAAGGTTTGACTTGGTTTACTCCCAATGAAGAGCAAGGTTTGATTACTCGCGCTCAACTCAAAGCCAGAATTACAGGTGCTTTAGGTGGACGTGCTGCCGAAGATGTAATTTTTGGTCGAGATGAAGTCACCACTGGTGCAGGTAACGATTTGCAACAAGTAACCAGTATGGCACGGCAAATGGTAACCCGTTTCGGGATGTCTGACTTAGGCCCCATGTCCTTAGAAAGCCAGACAGGCGAAGTGTTCTTGGGTCGTGACTGGATGACTCGTTCAGAATATTCCGAAGCGAGCGCAGCACGTATCGATTCTCAAGTCCGCACCATTGTTGAAGAGTGTTACGAAACAGCAAAGCGGATTATCCGGGAAAATCGTACCGTTACAGACCGTTTGGTTGATTTGTTGATTGAGAAAGAAACCATTGACGGTAATGAGTTCCGCCAAATAGTTGCTGAGTACACAACCGTACCTGAAAAACCGCAGTATACACCAATTTTGTAATTTTTCCAAGTAATTAGGTATGGGTGAAAAGGGGATGGCGCTGTCCATCTCCTTTTTTTAGATAAAACTACAGTCAAGCTATTCAAAAGTGTGGGCTGCTGAAAACTTACCCAAATTTTCCTGACGCCACTTAGCATCAAATTTGCGGTTTGTCCGCAACTCTAAAACCCTAATTCCCGTAGTTGGTAGTAGATTTAATCTGTTCTGAAACTGTTCCCAAGTAGTAATCAATTCATGCTCTACACCGTAAGTGGCACATAACTGAGCAAAATCAATATCTTGGGGGGTAGCAAAAAACTCTTCAAAGGGCGGATCGAACTTGGCAATGGGCAACATTTCAAAAATGCCACCGCCATTATTATTAATTAATACTATTGTCAGGTGTCCAACAAATTTATTTCTGATTAAAAAGCCGTTGGTATCGTGCAATAAAGCTAAATCTCCCGTCAACATGACGCTGCTTTGATTGTGATGGGCAATTCCTAAAGCAGTGGATAATGTACCATCAATTCCATTCGCACCCCGGTTAAAAAAAGTGTTTACACCTGATTGATGGGGTTTCCAAAAAAATTCTACATCCCTTACGGGCATACTGTTGGCGATAAATATAGGTGTTTCTCTGGGTAGAATTTGAGACAGTAACCAGGCAATTTTACTTTCAAGTAAATCCGATGTATTTGCTAAGGTTTGATCGACATTCAACCTAACTTTAGCTTCTGCTGTACACCACTTCTGAAGATAAGAGGATGGGGTGACATTAGACCCAAAGAAAGACGCGGAGAGGGGAAGACGCGGTGACGCGGAGAAATTATCAAATATATTCTCCGTGTCCCCACTTCCCCGCGTCCCCGTGTCCTCTTTCCTCGTGTCTTCTCCAAAGGTAACAGCAAGCTGCTCTACACTCACCCGCAGATGAACTGTCCTACCGTGGAGGGGATCGAGATTTTGGTCGCTGGGGTCAATGATCCAGCGTTTTGCTGCTGTGGTTTTGAGCCAATTACGCAGCACTGGGCTGGTGGGCATTTCACCTATTTGAATTACTATTTCCGGTGCTAGTTGTTTTGCTAATTGTTGATTCCGTAAAATCAGGTCATAGGTGGAAATTATATAGGGATTAAGCTCGGCATAGTTTCTAACAGGTGATAGTCCCTCTGCCAAAACTGGGAATTTTAAAGACTTGCTAAGTTGGGCGATCGCCTGACAATATTCCCGTGGTTGTTGTGGTTGTGCAACTCCGGCGATGATAATACCTTGATCGGATTTTTCCCATTCTTGTAGAAGGGGAGAGGAAGAAGGGGAGAGAGGGAGAGTTGGAGAGAGGCGAGAAATACCTGTCCAGAAGTCTTCTGACTGAAAGTGTAACTGTAAGGAATTGAAGTCAGTCCCATCTGAAATGGGTGCTAGGGGGTCACGAAAGGGTATATTCAAATGTACAGGCCCAGGTACAGGATAAAGCGATCGCTCCCAGGCATACATCACTGTTTGCCGCAGATAAGTTAACATTCCTATCTCTGCGGATGGTGTCGCTAACTCTGCTTGCCAATTTGGGTAATTACCATATAATTTCAACTGGTCAATTGTTTGTCCAGAATGGCAATTTCGCAACTCCGAGGGTCTATCGGCTGTTAACAGTAACAATGGTACACGACTTTCTTTTGCTTCAATAACTGCTGGGTAAAAATTTGCCCCTGCCGTACCAGAGGTGCAAACAATTGCGGTGGGAGTTCCAGTTGCTTTTGCCCTACCTAAAGCAAAAAAGGCAGCAGAACGTTCATCAAGAATGGAAATTACTTCTAGAGTGGGCGATTCTTGAGCAAAAATGACTGCTAAGGGTGTCGATCGCGAGCCAGGACAAATTACGGCGCAAGTTAATCCTAAGCGCTTTAATGTCTGCGTCAAGATTGCAGCCCATAGTTCATTTGTATTTCTGAAACCAATTGACATGAAATTAAATCGAGCAAGAAAATAATTACCGTCTGGTGCAAAAGTATGAAGTCTTTACTCTACCCGGTTTGATTTATCTTCTCACTCAGGATGGCTCCTACCTGACTTAACGGTCTAATGGCTTTGCCCATTAGTTTCAGATACTATCACAATCTCAGCTAATGCTATTCACTAATGATTTCCTCACACAAGCGATCGCACTCAATCTACTGCAATTTTTGGCAAAATATCTCATTTAATTTTTGATTCCTGAGTAACATCGGCTATGAGTAAGGTTTTGAGAGCGATTAAGTTTTCTGAGGATGTACAGCTAAGTTACCAGCCAATTGAAGAACTATTGAGCTACAGGTTTTAGAGAAATATATTAACCAAGTAATAATACCAAATAATTTAAAGCTTTCTTCTATAATGTCATGTCCTATCTTGATCATAGAATTCATGTCAACTGCTATGGACAGGAAAAAGAATATAAATGCTAGAGCAAGAAACTGATATTCTGTTTGACGAATCTGTTTTCTAAAGTAAAACAGATAAAGAAAAACATAGATAAAATAAACAATAAAAAATAATCCTTCTAATAGATTTTGTAATGACCTGTTGTTTTCAGGTAGATTAGCATCCACTCCAAAAAAAAGAACGGGGTATGTCTCATGTAATTGAAATAAATCATCTAGTAGCAAGAAGGATGTTAGAAAAAAAGAGGCTAATAAAAAATTAAACCATTTTTTAAAGCAACTTTGGTTGAATTTAGTCAAGAAAGCACTGAATATACAGATTGCAGCAGTGCAACTCCACAACACAATTCCAATATTAGAAAATAATCCTGTATAGGGTGGTTTACCTACAACTTCTGCTGGGTCAGCAGTCAGTTCATACATGGAAATATTAAATATCTTACTAAGACACCAAACCAGAATGATAAAAATTAAAGTTGGTAAATAAACCTTGAGTGCTACTGGAAACAAATGTTTAATATTTTGAGATGATAGATTTAATCTAAATTTCATGCCAAGCCAATTTTATTAGTCTGAGATTGATTTGAATGCTTCGCTATATTTTGACTAACTAGTGGTCTGTCGTATTAATTTTGAGGAGTAAACTTATTCTTAATTTTTCTTTCTTTGCGACGGACATTTGACTCAAGTCGGGGAACCCGCCCACGTCAGTACCCTCCTCTTTGTGTCCCACCTTGCGGATAGACACGTAGACGGATGTAGTCCGTCTTCAAGGTAGGGTAATGGCTTCTAATGACATGAACCACTAGTGAAGTGAAATATTTATTTGATCAATCAAGTTTCTTACTCAAAATCTTTGAGATTTAGAGCTAAATCAAGAGTGATGTTGTTAGTTGAAACATAACTTTTGGTACTTAAACACATTAGCATAAATAGCATAAATGATTAAGCTAAGGTTAATTAAAGATTAACAACTTTGCAATGACTTAACCTTTACTTTACCTAAATATATTGAATTTATATAAAATACCTATCTTTGGGTAGATGTATTTAATAAAAAATTAAAACTTAGGCTGCAATTAAGTATGGGTTAAAAGCTAATGGTTAAAGATACTACTGGGTTTGAATATTGTGGCTTCGCCTTTGAGAGAATGCGATCGCACTCGAATTCCATGTTGCAATGGCAATGCTCTAAAATCGAAGACATATAATGTCAAAGGAGATTGGGGGCGATCAGTGTTAGCGCGGCACAACTCAGTTGCTAGGTTATTCGTTGGTGTTTAACATCAAATCAGAACAAGCAAACCGACAAATATTGAGGAGTGCTTATGGTTCAGATTGATCGGTTAAATAACGCGCTCGTTGGATTAGATTTGTACACAGTTGCAGAGCGGCATCAATCAGGATTAGTGAATGCTATCAAAGAGCAAATCCAATCCTGGAAGTCCAACGCCTACTTTGTATCAGCTAGTGTGCATCAAAGTTTAGATGGGGTTCGTGTCTTCACCTACAGTCAGTGGCAACCCAAGTTTGATCATCGCAGTTTGCAGCGTCCAGTGGTGTTCAGAGAGTTTTTTCCACCAGACTCGTTGCAGTTAGAAGTGTCGGCAAGCAAATCGAGAACAACAGAAGTTGAGATTAGTGCAGGTGATCGCATTACACATCTGGCAGAATTTCGCATGATGCCAGCAAACCAACCAGAAATGGTGAAGCGGACAACGGTTGAACTAGATCGGGCTATGAATGATGCGCCAGGGCTAATTTCTGCAACATTTCACCGTAGTTTAGATGGAACGCGGATGTTTAATTATGGTCAGTGGGAAAGCAAGGAGGCATTTGAAGCAATTCTCAAGCAACCAGGGTTCAACCCGGACAAGCCCTATTGGGAGGGGCTAGCCCGCAATGAGTTCCATCTATACAATGTTGTTCACGTTGCGTCAGCCAGCTGACACTTCATGGCAACGGAAGAAGGACACAATTATGCTTGAGCCAAATTGCCTACTGAGTATGTTGATTGTGGTGATAAGTTCTTTCCTCATACCTCAACTACCATTGAATCGTGTTATGCTGCCAAGTTTTATGCTTCGCCTAGTCGTGTTGACATAATTTGATCGTTAAATTTCCCCTTCCCGCAGTGTCAGAATTTCTACGCCATCATCAGTAACAGCTATGGTATGCTCAAATTGTGCCGACAGTTTGCGATCGTGTGTTACAGCAGTCCACCCATCATCTAGAACTTCGACTTCCCAAGTACCTTCGTTAATCATCGGCTCAATCGTAAATACCATACCAGGTCTGAGAACTCTGCCTTTACCGCGCGTACCGTAGTGAGGGATATCTGGTGCAGTATGGAAAATGTTACTGATGCCGTGTCCAACAAAATCTCGTACCACAGAAAAGCCTTGTGCTTCAGCATATTCTTGAATTGCAGCACCAATGTCTCCAATTCTTGCCCCAGGCTGAACCTCTGCAATACCCCTTCTACGACATTCCTCTGTGACTTCCACTAGCTTTTTCGCAACTGGGGAAGGAGTTCCGACAAAAAACGTTTTAGATGTATCACCGTGATAACCATCTACAATCAGTGTCACGTCGATATTAATGATGTCGCCATCTTTGAGAATCTGCTTGGCATTGGGAATACCATGACAAACTACTTCGTTGATGCTAGTGCAAATTGATTTGGGATAACCTTTGTAGCCAAGTGGTGCGCTTTTGGCTCCATGCGCCTGCGTCCACCGTTCTGCTTCATCATTTAACTCAAGAGTGCTAACTCCTGGCTTTACCATCGGTTCGAGATAGTTTAAAAGTTCGGCTGCCAAGCGTCCAGCCTTACGCATTTTATCTAATTCTCTTTTGGATAAAATAACAATTGTTTGTTGTTTGTTCATGAAATTTTATTTACAAAATTGGCTATATGTATGGGGGGTTGGGTTTTGTTACTTTGCTATCATGTCCTTTGATGGCTCTAACGGAAGATATACAAGGACATCTCCATGCTCGATTAAACCTGTCTTCTGAAAGCCTAAGCTGAGATACAGTTTTTCGGCCACTATATTTTCCGGTTTGTAGCCAATCAAAATTTCTTTACAGTCTGGCTTTTGCTGAAGTAATTTTATCACTGCTTGCATTGCAGCTTTGCCATATCCCTTTCCTTGATGATTTTTATCAATCATAAAGCGCCAGATGAAGTAACCACTGTTTTGATAACCACTATCCATCCGGTCATACATAATAAAGCCGATAATAGTTTCATTATGATAAATACCAAACGCAACACTAGATGGATAAAACTTGGATTCGGCCAGTGAATAAAGATTGGAAGCTACAAACTTTTCTTGTTCTTCAGTAGTTTTGAGGCGAATGCATTCTTTCCAGTTATCCTGATTAATTTCTCTAAGATTAATCTCCATGATTTCCCTCAGCAGTTTATTCCCCATTTTGATGCTGGGGTGACTGATAACTAATCTTCAACTACTATAGTCAATCCTGTTTCGGCAGAACGCCTTGCTGCATCTGCAACTTTGAGGGTATACAAGCTTTCTTCTGGGGTAACGTACAAGGGAGTACCATGAAAAAGATGGTCTAACACCATAGTTGTATCTTTTGCAAACAACCCCCGACGACTACCAACCTCTATTGGCGTGCTTTCTCCTGCCTTCACTAAAACTCCTGTCTCACCATCAAAAATTAATCCACCACTTTCACCGTGAACTTCAAACCTGCGTTCTGCTTGCCAGAGAGTTTCGCCTTTTGCATATATTACTTGTGCTAACAATCCACTACTAAAAGATAGTTGAGTGACACAAAAACAGCTTTGGTAATAATCTGTTTGGGTTGCCCAAAATCGATGATGGCAGTTAACGGTCAAGACTTTACCAAACAAATCTGTAAGACGATGTAAGCGAGACAGAGCAGCCATCATTGGAAAGCCGAAAAGGTTGTGGTTGTAAGTCCATTTCCGAGGTGCTGGGTACTCAGGTTTAATAGTGTTGTAGCGGACGTAAAATACATGACCAACTTGTGGTAAGTGTTGCTTTAAGGCTTGATGCAGCCCGCCTAAAAGCTCAATATGCTCGATGTGAAGGAGTTTGTTTTGTATCTTGGCTAAGGCGAGCAGTTCTTCAGCTTCTGCTATGTCTAGAGATAGAGGATACTCAACTATTACGTGTTTACCGTAGGAAAGTGCGGTTTTAGCGATCGCACCATGATCTTGGTTAACAGTGCAAATCACAATTAGATCTATTTGATTTGTTGCTACTAATTCTTGCCAAGAACTTATAACAGAACACTGAAAGTCCTTAGCAAAGGCTTCTGTTTTTTCTGGTTTATGCCCAACAACAGCAACTAAGTGCGATCGCTCATCACGCAGCAAGGCTTCTGCTCTTAACTTTGCTGCATACCCAGTACCAACCAAACCCACCCGCAGTTTTGCTTTCTCCATTTTCGCCAATTTTATACAGCTTGCCTTGAAAGGCAAAGTAATTTGTTTTGATCACAGCGCTTTTGCACTAAGTCATAAAAATACAATCCATTTTATTGGTATGTGGATTTGTTTTTTTATATATTTGACTGAACTTTGGTAGGTATAAACTTATCTAATACATTGGCCAATAGACGCATTTTTGTATAAGAAAATATTATTAATATTACCTAACCAAATTTCATTACTAATCGCGGTCGATTTCCGGTTACATCTTTTTATTTTTCCCGTAGTATCAAAAGTGAAGCAAAATTTAACAGGCGGCTACTTGCACAAGGTAAGCCGTTTAGCTTGCTTTAGGATAACTTATACTGCCGTTTGTGAAAGAGAGGACTACTACATGGCAACTTATAAAGTTACACTAATTAACGACGCTGAAGGGCTGAATCAAACAATCGAAGTTGACGACGACACATACATTCTAGATGCTGCTGAAGAAGCTGGCCTAGATTTGCCCTACTCTTGCCGCGCAGGCGCTTGCTCTACCTGTGCTGGTAAAATCAAATCTGGTACCATCGATCAAGGTGATCAGTCATTCTTGGATGACGATCAAATAGAAGCTGGATATGTTTTAACCTGCGTTGCTTACCCGACTTCTGACTGTACCATCGAAACCCACAAAGAAGAAGAACTCTACTAAAGCTCAAACACCTTACACGTCTGTCTCCAGCAGCGATTATCAATGCTGTAGAGATAGTGAAAGAAAAAAAGCAGCACGGTTAGAGAAAAATTTTCCTCTTTTGTGTCTGCTCTTAAAACAGAATTTGGCAGAATGTTTACTTTTTAGTCAGAGGCAGGAACACAATTAGTCGTGTTCCTGCTTTATTGACTTATTTTATAGTGTGGCATAAGTAGAAGGCAGGTGGCAGAGGAGCCACTGCGCCCTTGCGGAGCCAGTGCGGTGGACGGGTTCCCCGGCATAAAGGAGCCAGCGCGTTGCGCGGGTTAAGCGCGTTGTAGCGACTGGCGTCACCTGGCGTCGGGTTAAGCGCGTTTTAGCATCTGGCGTGGCAGAAGGAATAAGACTTTTCATTCTCTCGTTGTCAGCAATTGCCCGTAGGAGTCTAGCTTGATAGTATTGTTGAGAACTTTAATTTGAGTTTCAGGATAGTAAAACTCAAGTATTTTTGCACTTGACCAACCTAGTTTAGCTAAATTTTGAGCACCAGTTTGGCTCAAGCCTACTCCATGTCCAAGTCCGCCGCCAACAAAGGCATATCCCCATAGTTCCGATTTGTCTTTGTCTGATTTGTCATTGTCTGATTTGCTGTTGTCTAATTTGTCCTTATCTAATTTGTCTTTGTCTGATTTGTCCTTATCTAATTTATCTTTGTCTGATTTGTCCTTATCTGATTTGCTTAAGGGTTCCAGGTAAAATAGCGTGCTTACAGGAGCGAAAAAGGCACTGCGAACCTCGTCTTTATGTAAGTAAAATGTGCCTATATCAGTATCAACAGCTAGTTTGAGGATACGTCCACTCCTGCTACGTTCTACTATGTTCATACTTTTAATAGTTTTAAAGTCGGCATAGGGGCTTTTCTTAACCTTGAGAAATTTCTGCAATCCCTTGGCAATATCTTCTATTTTGCTTTCCCTGCGCCAACGGAATACATCCCATCCACTTTCATTGAATCCTTTGCTTAAGTTAATAAACTGCCGAAAGTTATTTTCCTCAGCTAAATTTTGTGTAGCCAAGTTCCAAATATTGTCAGGAGCATCCACCACGGGTTGTAGGTAAGGACGATCCTCACCATTCCAAACATCACTGAAGGAAGCTGTAATACCACCAGTGGTAGATGAATATAAAGCATCTATTAGCTCGTTATTGTAGGTAAGTACCATACTCCGCGTCGCCCTGATTGCCCGATCCGTTTCGGCTGTTACTCCTGCAAGCCCATAATATACCTGGCAGTGAGTATCTGCACATAATTGATACTCATCTATTGCAAATCTCCGTAAATTCCTCAGGGCATATGTGCGGGCAATAATTGCTTGTACTTCCAGTGCTGCTTTTGGGGCAGTTGTACCAATTTCGTATGGTACTACTCCGCGCAGGTAGGTTTCTAAAGGTACTTCATTAACTAGAGTAAAAGTACCGTAGGCATTTGGCTGTAATTGTATACGTCCTGGATATAAACGAGTATTCTCTGGTTTATTGCTTTTTTTTACCCGAATTAAGTTTTTGTTACTGCTAATTTCTAGGCGATCGCGACTATAACGTTTACCATCGATGATCCAATTGACTTTTGGTACCTGTTGCAGAACTTGAGTATCAACATATGCCATTTTATTATTGTTGGCTCGCACGCTCTCTAACAGCAAACGGCGCAGCAAAGGAGTATTATAAACATCCCGTTTTGCCCACACTTGCCAACGCTCCGGTTGAGCTATTTCCACTTCTATGCCTTGAGCACGGAATTTTTGGGCGCTATCTTCGGCAATTTCATAAGTGCGATAGGTTCCTAGCACCACCTGTTCTTCAATTTTTGGTTGTGCTAAGGGTTGCATGATCACCTCCAGTTTAATGGGATTGGTGGTGACTAGGGTTTGCTGTTGATTACCTTTGAGAAACTCCACCCGCAAGCGATCGCCTTGAGTGGGTTCTATTTGTAGCTGTTCTTTGGGGTTATCTCCAAATCGCTGTACGATTCCAACCCGCAATTCTACGTCCGTACTCATTTCAGGGCGAGACGCAGCTGTTAACCCCAATAAACAAAATGTTGTCATTACAGTGTAGGAACGACGCCAGAGCGAGATTTTCATAGCAATTAACTTGATTCTGCTGGCAGTGCCGCCTTGGGTGGGACGACAAATTTTCTTTGTAGTGTAATTGTTTTGTGGCATTAGTTAGCCAATTGTTTTGGCAACATCATAAATCCTTATAATCCTTTTATAAAAAGCAGTTGCAAAGTGAAGTCATAATGAGTATGATTTATTTAGATGTGACAAGTTAAATAAACAGTTTATGGTAAAAGTCCAAGAAATTCCTTTAAATCAAATTAGACGCCCTTTACCACGTCAAAACGATCCCCAGAAAGTAGAATTTTTGATGGAATCTATTCGCGAGATTGGGCAGCAAGAGCCAATCGATGTCTTAGAAGTGGATGGACAATATTATGGGTTTTCTGGATGTCATCGTTATGAAGCCTGCCAACGTTTAGGCAAAGAAACAATCTTAGCTAGAGTTCGTAAAGCTCCCAAAAGCGTTTTGATGCGGCATCTAGCCTGAGGCGGTGGGGACACGGGGAGGTGGAGACACGGAGAGTGGGAGAGAGGGAGAACTACTAACCACTAACCACTATCCACTAACTAATGACTATTAACTAATTTTGGAGAATCATATGCAAGCTCAAACCAAAACATCTTTACCTGTTGATATTGGTATTGACGAAGCTAGCAGAGCAAAAATTGCTGAGGGATTATCTCGTTTGTTGGCTGACACCTACACTCTGTATCTGAAAACTCATAACTTTCATTGGAACGTCACGGGGCCGATGTTTCAAACGTTACACTTGATGTTTGAGCAACAGTACACAGAGTTAGCATTAGCAGTAGATTTAGTTGCCGAACGGATTAGAGCACTTGGTTATCCAGCACCGGGAACCTACAGTGAATTTGTCAAACTTAGCTCCATCCCAGAAACACCAGGAGTTCCCAAAGCTACAGACATGATTCGCCTCCTAGTAGAAGGGCAAGAAGCTGTTGTACGCACTGCACGCTCCATATTCCCTGTTGTAGAGGAGGTAAACGACGAACCCACTGCCGACTTATTAACTCAACGGATGCAAGTACATGAGAAGACTGCTTGGATGTTGAGAAGTTTGCTGGAAGAATAAAAAAATTAGGGACTAGGGACTAGGGATTAGAAGGATTTTAGATTTATTCAGAATTCGCTATTTCTACCCTCTAGCCTCTATCTCCTAGCCTCTAGCCTCTGACCTCTAACTCCTATGCCTGATAATAATGATTTCACTCCAAAGTTGCAAAAATTGATGCAGCAAGTGGGTATTTCTAGTTTTAAAGCCTTGAGTGGTGCTGCTGGCGTTTCAGAACGTCAAGTTTTGCGGTTGCGACGATTTGGAGTGGAGCAAATGCGAGTGGATGTGCTGCTAAAATTATCGCAAGTGCTACAAGTGTCATTGCAGGAATTAGTGGCAACTTTTTCTCGCCAAGAGTTAATAGAAGCAAAAGTTACACAAAATCAGGATTTGTTAGGACAAATCACAGATTTAAGAAATGAATACGATCGCTTGCAATTACAACTAGAGCAACAGCACTTAGTTTTGCAGCAACAGTTCCAGCAGTCAAGTTTACAACTGCTGGAATCTTTGTTATTACAATTTCCTACTGCCGCTCACAAAGCACGAGAGAATCCACAGTTAAGTGCGATTAACATAGTTCCTCTGGTGCAAAAACCTTTGGAAAAACTTCTACAGCACTGGCAAATAGAAGCGATCGCACCTGTAGGATCAGAATTACCCTACGATCCTCAATTTCACCAATTAATGGATGGAGATGTGCAACCAGGAGAAATTGTTAAGGTGCGTTACACAGGTTATCGTCAAGGTGACAAGTTGTTATATAGAGCTAAGGTGAGTCCCCACAAAAATTAAGAAGATGGTTGTCGCTCTCCCCCGATGCCTTGTAATCGAGAGTCAATAAATTCCTTTGCCTTACGGCTTTTGATTACTCGTGCAGGCACACCCACAGCAATAGAGAAGGCAGGGATATCTTTTGTAACAACAGAACCGGCACCAATAACACTACCTTTACCAATGGTGACACCATCTAAGACTTTTACCCCAGAACCTAGCCAACAATCATCTTCAATCACAATACCTTGGCAAGTTACGCCTTGAGATTCAATAGATTGGGTTGGATCTGAATAAATATGATTATTAGCAAATATGCCCGTATGGGATGCAATTAGACAGTTTTTACCTATTTTAATATTTCCAGGCCCAGCCATACATACGTAAGGGCCGATGAAAGTATCTTTATCTATGTAGATAGACGTGTTTATTAATGATCTAATGTCAACACCATAATCAATAACAACTCCATCTGCTAGATAAATTTTGTTATTTTGGTGTCCGTTGGCGTTGATATTAACACCTCGAAAAATTGCCACATTGTTACCGATTTCAATACAGCTAGGTTCGATAAATTCTACTCCATATTGGATACGAACAGATTTACCAATTTTGGCAAAAATATTACGGTAAAGTAAATTTCTTAATTTTACACCTATACTTGTTGGTATACCCTTTGACAAATTAAATAAAATAGTTTCTTGAACTCGTTGCCACTTGGAAGGGTATTTTTGGCTATTTCTATTCATCTTTGTATAACTCTCAGCTAACTATATTTCTTGAAAAGAGTTCTGAAAAGTTATTAACTTTAGCTTGCTTTTAGAAATGACATATCGCAATTTTTGATTTTTGGCAGCAAAAAGCTTAATAACCTTGGTAAATCAAGAAAAATAAGCACTAGTAGTCAGAATTATCAACTCTATACAAACCAAAATATGTCAAAATTTGGTTAATTTCATGGTTGAGACGATTATATTTGACCTAGTCACTTACAAAGTTTCACTCTGAATAATCAGACAACAAACAATTTACTTGCAACTTTTGTTAAGTAAAAGTTTGATAGATTTGTCATTTTAATATTCTGTTGTCAACAAGCAAAAGAGTTAATTAATTCAGCTACATCTATTCAAGCTGTACCAAGTAGGGAGTAAAATCTCCTCACACTCTTATTGATATACAATTGTTGAATCACTTATGAAAATTTTAACCGAGTAAAAGTACATCAATTTAAGGGGGAGTCTCTCCAACTTCAGCCATTATGTTGAAGTCAACCATTGGAGCAAACAAGTAAATACTTCCTCGGTTGCTGTAACGGCCCCCTAGCAGCCTATTTGTGGAGTTTGCTGCTGTAGTCATGATGCACAAGTCTAAATATATTGTATTATGGACAGCTTTCTTATAGTTATACGAATAATGTATCCATATAATCTTAGAGGAAAGCAGTGCGATAATTTTGTTAAGAGATAGTAAAGTTGAAATAAAAAAAATAAATTTTTAAAAAAGACATGGCAAATTGTGTAAGTAATAATACTAATTGTTTAGTTATTTAATTTACCCATACATAGACTCAAAGAGGCAGACGTGTAAATTACACAGTGGCTATTAGCTGTTGTAATATATGGCAATAAGCAGTACATAGGATTAAAAGTCGCTTTTTACAGGATTTTAAGTTAGGTTATGTTCATCTGAACGAGGTGTAAATTTAATAACTCAAAATAAATAACACAAATTGAAAAATGTTTCATAACTTCAAACTTAATCTAAATATTAGAATTACTCTTTTGTGGGTAAATTACCTCTGTCTGTTGAGAGCGATCGCCTAATTCATCGCTGCACATAGCAGCATCTAGATACCTTAGTGAAGAAGCTAAATTAATCTCAATTATTATTTGCTACTGAATTTATTACTAAATTACTAAATAATTTATTAATTTATAAAATGCATAATTGTCATAAATAATTGGAAATAGGATATAATTCTAGATTTAGAACATTCTCGATGACAATAAACATTACTGAAATTATATGATGGTTCAAGTAGGAATAGTTAAGCCAAGTGGAATTTTAGACTCTACAAAGTCACAGGAATTTCGGGAAAAAATTGCCGAAACTCTAAAAAGTGGGGCAAAGATTATATTAGTTGATTTGGAAGACGTAACATTTATGGATAGTTCTGGACTTGGTGCTCTTGTGTTGGCTTTTAAAACTTTGCGGGCAGTAGAGAGTAAATTAGTAGTATGTTCTATGAATGAGCAGGTGAGAATATTATTTGAGTTAACTGGTATGGATAAAGTCTTTGAGATTTTTACCGATCAAGATGAATTTAAGAGTGCGGAAGTATTTAAAAGTGAATAAGCATGAAGATATAAAAGTTATATTTAAGCAATGTCAAATTAGAAGATTTTGTCTAATTATTTTAGACTAATATTTAATTATATTTGAAAGATACGTAACTAATGAAATTTTAATTGTAGTATAGATAAATCATCATCAAAAGATTCTTGTTGTTTCAATGCAGTTAACTGATTTATGATTTGATCGAGATGGTAATTACTATTAACAACCATCTTCACAAAATTTTCCAAACCCCAAAGCATACCATCTGGTTTAGCAATTTCATAAGCACCATCACTAAAAATATAGAGGGTGCTATCTTTTTCGATATCGCAGAAACCATCCACATATTTTACCTGTGGAAACATTCCAATGGGAATACCAGGAGTTCTTAGAAGTTTTGCCTTGGTGATATCAGTTGATTTAGCTGTTGTTAATATTGCGGGTGGATGTCCAGCAGTAGAATAAACAAGTTGATGCTTAATACGGTTATAAACTCCGTACCAAATAGTAAAATATTTGTCATTTTGATAATTAATTTGGAATGTGTCATTTAATGCTCTGAGTACCTCACTGGGTTGATAGTAATTTAAGTTTTTAAGAGCACGAGAGCGGAGTAAATTCAAAACAGAAATAGAAGGGAGAGTTGCTCTCAGCCCATGTCCGGCAGTATCCAGCAAATATATTGCTAGATAATTAGAATCGAGCCAGTAGTAATCAAAACAATCACCACCAAGTTGACGTGAGGGAATGAAGCGAAAATCGATTCTCAAAGGCTCTGTCATGGGTGGAGGTAAGAGCGAACGTACATATTCGGCTGCTTCCTCCAATTCAGCTTCTAAAATTTGCTTTTGGATTTGTAAATCTCGACTTAGCTGGTGTAGACGCAATCCTGCTCTCACCCGCGCTTGCAGTTCATTATGTTCTATGGGTTTAGTAATAAAATCATCTGCACCTGCATCTAAGCCCTTGACGCGATCGGCAACTGAATATAAGGATGTTAAAAGAATAAAGAATGTAGTAGACAACTCTGGGTTTGCCTTAATACACTGGCAAACTTCTAACCCATTCATCCCTGGCATGATCCAATCGCAAATTATCAGTGCAGGATGACAGATTAGTGCTTGTTTTATCCCTTCCTCACCATTACTAGCACCTACTACCTCATAACCCTGTTTTTCCAGCATTCTTTTTAAGAGAATCTGTACTGCAGGATCATCATCAATTACTAAAATTTGAAACATAAGAGATAGGTGTGCTTATAATTTCAAAGATTACCTTTATCAGCCAAAGTGTAAATAAACGAGCGGAAGCTAGAATTCCACAGGTAATCTTATTGGCTGCTAGAAGTAATTTGTTAACTGTCTATCAATCTACTTTGCCCAAATTTAGTATAAATGTAAACAAAAAGCTAATTATAAGGGTGACAGGGGATTGAGCCAAAAAAGTATAGTGCGTTTGAGTTGATGCAAATCTCGGTACATTTCTTGTTTGAACCATTGCCCGATCGCATCTAAGGGGTTAAATTCCTTGCCTGGTTGCCATTTAACATCTTGTCCTAGAGGTGTGAGATGATTACCTGGAAGTGTTTGCGCTGTTACCATACCTGGAAAGCGCTGTTCTAGCAGTTCAGTTAAAGCTGCTGACTGATCGATAGTATCATTAGTAAATTTGATGAGCAGGTTACGACGAATATTGTACCGCTCCTGCACAAGTTTAGTGGTTTCTAGTGGTGAAGGGGTGAACTCAACAGTAAGATTAGCATTAAACTGAAAATTAGAATTTAACTGTTCTACTAAGGGAATAGCATCACGGGCAGCGTAGTTGTTAAAAGAAATGAGAATATTACCAGCACGTTCTACAGGAAACAAACTACCGATGAGTAAATGGAGTTTGCATCCCATACTATGCCCGATGCCATAAATGGGGAGGTAGCCTTTGCTTAATAAGCCTCTATCTTCTAAGCGTACTAAGACACGTTCAAAGTTAAGAAGAACTTGTTTTGCGATCGCCGCATGATCTAGAGTATTCACAAACGGCGTGGCAATAACCACAAAACCTTTTTCTGCTGTATTTTCCAGTAATAAACGGTAAGTGATGTGAGGTGCAGTGGCGACAAATGCACCCCCTAAAAAATGAATGATACCGATAGGTTTTTGGGGAAGTAACACCCAGTTACCAGAGATTTCTTTCCAATCCATTAGAGGGGCGATCGCAGTTGTAATTGGTGAATTAATACTTTTTTATGTTAAACCAGGCTTTACGCCTAACTCTGATGTTAGCTAAATAGACGTAGTTTCGACATCACTCTTGTTCTATAGCTAGAGCATTGACGGCGGCAGCAGCGATCGCACTTCCACCCCGTCTTCCTAATAATGTTAAGAATGGCACACCTCGACTATCTGCTGCTAGTAGTGCTTTCGATTCTGCGGCTCCGACAAATCCAACAGGAAAGCCCAAAATTACAGCTGGTTTTGCTGCTTGAGCATCTAACATTTCCAATAATCGGAACAAAGCGGTAGGCGCATTGCCTATTGCTACTACTGCTCCTTCTAAATGCGATCGCCATAATTCTAAGGCGGCAGCAGAACGAGTTGTCGCAAATTTCTGAGCCAGCTGCGGCACATCTGGATGATTGAGGGTGCAAATTATAGTATTTTCCGCAGGAAGCCGCCGTCGAATAATTCCTTCTGCTAGCATCCGAGCATCACACAAAATTGGCGCTCCTGCTCTTAGGGCTGTACGTGCTGATAGTACTGCTGTTGGTGAAGCTACCAAATCATCCACAATATCTGTCATTCCACAGGCATGAATTAGACGCACGGCAATATTTGCCACATCTGGGGCAAGTAGAGACAGATTTGCTTCTGAGCGAATGATGGCAAAGGATTGGCGATAGATTTCGTTGCCATCCCGAAGGTAGTTCATAGGTGTTTGTTAGTGGATAGTGGATAGTAGTTAGTAGTTAGTAGGGGAGGCAGGGCGTTGCGGAGTCAGTGCGCCCTTGCGGGTTAAGCGCGTTGTAGCACCTGGCGTCGGGTTAAGCGCGTTGTAGCGATTGCCGTGCGGGTTTTGTTGATTAACTTTGGTGAAAAGCGACAATTTATCTTTTAAACCCGCCCGTACAGTAGTTAGTAGTTAGTGGTTAGTAGTTATTCTCCCCTCTGCTCCCCTGCCCCCCTGCCTGCCAAAATTAATATGTTTGAACGCAACTCGGTATAAACCTGCCCTTAAATTTTCAGTTAAAGCGATCGCTGAATCATTAAAATTTCTTTTGCCTGTGAGTCTTGAGTGATAATTTCACCTTGACGATTAAATAAAACCGTACCAACTTTAAGGGCGACATTGGCGTATTTTTGCACGTATGCAGTAGCCCTGTGACTAATTTTTTCAGCTAGCGTTTCAAATACTAATTCTGACAAGCCTAGTTCCACCAATTTTTTGTATGCTGCATCAGCTGTTTTTGCATCTAAAACGGCTCGTACTGCTTCTAAATCGCTACTAACTCCAACTACAGTAGCACTAATAATTTCTAGTTTGGCATCTGCTAAATGGCTAGATGTGTTGAAAATACCGCCTGCGAGCTTAATTAGCTTGCCGTGGTACCCTAACAATAAAACAGATTTTGCCTGGTTTAACCCAGCTTCTACAAGCATTGCGCCAATCCAATTACCTGTTTGTACAATGGCTGATTCTGGTATACCTAAACGTTGTGCTACTTGCATACCATTGCTGCCAATACAAAAGACTAAATGGGGAGAAAATGTAACGCGATCGCCCAACGACAAACGAAATTCTTCCAAGTGTTCAGCTGCTGACAAAGGTTGAGAGATACCGCTAGTTCCCAACAATGCTAATCCCTCCAAAATACCAAAAGCCTCATTAGAAGTTCGTTGTGCCAACTGACGTCCTTCGGGCAGAATAATCGATACTGTTGCTGTTTGCTCTGGCGGAATCAATGGCAATAAATTGGTATCAAATAGTTGACGGGCATAGCTGTATATTGCTGGTTTTCCCGATGCAGTTTTTCCCAAGCCTTCACCAGCCTCCAAAGCCAAAGCTTGAGACTGTCGCTCAGACAACCGCACCCAAGCCCAGATGGGCGTATTTCTAGTTAAATCTAGATTATCGCCTGGCTCACTGAGAGTGATTGCTAAGGCACTTTCAGGCTCTAGCCTTGCTAGTTGAGAGATAAAAATTTCTGCTGTACCTGGCAGAATGTCAAGTTTAACAGACTGTTGAGAGTCTATTTTTTCTAGCAGATGCATTAGAGCCGCCTTCGCGGCAGCTACTGCAAAAACTGGTAAGGTATAACCTGTACGAGCCATTGGCTGTTAATGAAGTAGATTTAAAGAATTTTTGTACATTCAATATTATTGAATAGGTTGCGATCGCGAGTTAACCATTAACTACCGTACGGGCTGATTTTAACAACAATCTTTCTAGGATGAAAAAATATCTAAATAAACCCTGCCCTACCAACTAGTGTACGGGCGGGTTTTGTTGATAATCTTGCCGTTCAAACTGATAATTTATCTTCTAAACCCGCCCCTACTAATGACTATCCCCTCAATATTGCCAGCACTTCAAATTAAATCTTGAACCAGCCACAGCAGTTGCAGCCACATAATTGGGAGCGGGTATTAGCTCTACAAGACTCCACTCCTCATCAGTATTAAGCTTTGCTGGTGATTCTGGTGTCAAGAAAATTTCTACTTCCTCCAAATGAGCTATTCCTACTCCCGTTGCTTTCAAATATGCTTCTTTACAAGTCCAATAACGGAAAAATATCTGTTGCTTTTGATCGGGAGGAAGCGATCGCACTACAGCATATTCTCTAGGTGCAAAAAATCTTTGAGCAAGGCTTTCTACATCACTTACAGAGCGGATATATTCTAAATCAACTCCAATTGGGCGGTGAGTCGTAACCGCACACAAAGCCAAATCCTGAGAGTGAGACAAATTAAACGATAGCCCGCTACAGGCAAATTTACCAGCTAATAATGGTTTGCCTTGAGCTTGATAGTCAAACTGCACTGCCTGTGGCTCAATCTGCAAGTAACGTCCTAAAATAGCGCGGAGAATACCCCTACCTGCAATAAAACGCTCTTGATGTTGCTGAAAATAAAATCGATTAGCTCTTGCGACTTCGTCACCACAGAGAGTTGTCAGCAAACTTTCTAGTTCGAGTTGCGATCGCTCAAGCTCGATTCGCCACAGATGAACATCATCCGGCAATAAAGTTAAATCAGTCGGAGCGGGAAACCACTCATGATTAGCAAAAGTCATCAATTCATGAAATTTGGGATTTTGCAGTTTTCTTTAATTTCATATCAAAATTGCCAAAAAATTACGTAGCGGATATCACGACTAGCTTATGTATTGGCTTTATAAGCAATTTCTCTGTTATATCCGTTATCCATTCTTTACCTAGCTCTCCGGTTTTTAATCCATTTTGCAAGAGATATGTTAGCAGGACTTGTCCAAAAATGGGATCTCTGGTAAATGCTTCGCAAATGTTTTCGCACAACCCTTCTAGCATGGCGGCAGTTGATCAAACAGAAGACTCGTCTTTTGATAGCAATAATAGGTATTGCCTTTGCAGATATTCTCATCTTTGCTCAGATGGGGTTTGAAGCTTCGCTGTTCGAGAGTTCCACAGCTCCACAAAGGATTCTTGATGCAGATTTAGTACTGGTAAACCCTCACTTTCAAAGTGTGTATTCAGTCAAAAATATTTCCAGAGAGCGACTGTACCAGGCGTTAGGGTTTGCAGGTGTAGAGTCGGTAAGTCCAATCTACATGGGTATAGGAAAATGGAAAAATCCTCAAACATCTCGCACACAGACAATTTTGGTGTTTGGTACCGATCCAAGAACAAAAGCATTTAAACTTGCTGAAGTTAATCAAAACCTCAGTCAACTGCAAAAGCTAAACACCATATTTTTTGATCGAGCTTCTCTACCACAGTTTGGGCCTATTGCCAGTTTATATCAACAGCAATCAATTGTTGAAGCTGAATTAAATGATGTTAATGTTCGGGTTACTGGTTTATTTACCTTGGGTGCCTCATTTGGTGCATACGGCAATGTGATTACTAGCGATTCCACATTTCTACTTTTATTTAGCGATCGCCATCCTCGTGAAATTCAGGTAGGTTTGATTAAGTTACAACCGAATGCTGATGTACAAGAAGTAGCAAAAAATTTATCAGCAGGTTTACCCGATGATGCGATCATCCTTACTCCTGAGGGTTTTGCAGAGGCAGAAAAATCTTATTGGGCAAACACAACTCCCA
Organism: Chlorogloeopsis sp. ULAP01; assembly: GCF_030381805.1. Classification (NCBI taxonomy): domain Bacteria; kingdom Bacillati; phylum Cyanobacteriota; class Cyanophyceae; order Nostocales; family Chlorogloeopsidaceae; genus Chlorogloeopsis; species Chlorogloeopsis sp. ULAP01. The sequence goes on along the minus strand of NZ_JAUDRH010000010.1, from coordinate 259,860 downwards.
TCGGTTTCATTTTTGGTTTGGGTGTAATTGTTTCTTTTATTGTTGGCATCGTCATAGTTTATCAAATTATTTATGCTGACGTTGCCGATAATTTACCAGAGTACGCCATGCTCAAGGCAATTGGGTATAGCGATCGCTATTTAGTACTTGTACTGATCCAAGAAGCTTTACTCTTAGCTGTGTTAGGCTTCATTCCAGGATTTATAGTTTCACTGGGGCTTTATCAAATCGCAGCGTCTGCTACGATGCTACCTATTTTTATGACTGTGGAACGAAGTGTATCCGTCTTTCTTTTAACAGTGATAATGTGTATGATTTCTGCCGTCAGTACGATGCGAAAAATGCATTCTGCCGATCCGGCTGATGTTTTTTAACGTAAGTTCGACGAATTAAACAATAGTAGAGGTAGAGCAGGTAAATCTTTATTATTATTAGTAAATTGCAAAATTTCACAAATCAAATTGAATTGTTATATACAACGTACAGTAGTGTCTGGATATTTCTATTTCGTTCATTGGCGAATTTCTTTATAAATTTCATCCCAATTTTTTCAGCTACTCGTCGCGAAGCTTCATGATTCCAAGGCATATTAGCATATAAACTATCAAGCTTTAGCTTTGTGAACGCGTAATCTTTGAGCGCAGTAGCAACTTCTGTTCCATACCCATATCCCCAAAATGGATTGTGAACAATATACCCCAAATCATTGATAGCTTCACCTATTACTGTTGATTTTAAAATACCAGCATCACCAATCAGTTCTCCGGTTTCTTTCAAAATAACTTGATAGCGCCCAAAGCCGTGCTCCTGATAACTCTCTAAATTGCGTGCTATCCAAGCCTCTACACCTTCTCGTGTCAAAGGTTGCGGCCAATAATGCATTGTGATTGGATTGGATAAAATCGCTAAAAGCTTATCTACATCATCGTTTTGGTAACGATGAATTGTAAGATGTTGTGTCTCAAGTATCATATAAAAGCTTATGGTTTTATCTCATTGATAAATATTCAAATCCTATTCATAAATTTTCAGATTTCTGGAGATATTTTTCTCCACTTTGCAAAACTGACGCATGAGGTACAAAAACAGCACGTACTACGGGGTGGCATGGGTATCTCTTGGTTAAAAGCTCTCCTCACTTCTTTAGCCTTAATAAGTAACTAGTGGCAGTCATGGATAGTTCGTGTCAGATAGGAGGAGTAATACCAATGCGTGGATCTTGGATTTTGGAGCCACTGTGCCTTTACGGGTTAAGCGCGTTGAGTGCAAGTGGCGTGATTTTGGATTCAAACTATTGATTAATAGGCTAGTCGAAAATTTTGAAACAAGACTCCCGCTCGCCAATTGGGTGTAAGACTAGCGATCGCCAAAGCAAAACCTTAAATACTAATTGTTTTTACTATTAGTTGTTAACCATCAGCTATTGAGAGTGTTTGCAGTATTCTAGGATTAAGAGCAAGCTATCTTTCAACTAAAGTTATCGAGGAAATACAGCATGACTATTTGGGTAAACGAACAAATTGATCCATCTGGAATGATTTATGCTTGTATTGCCTGCTGTAATGAGTCCCAAGCCAAAGATTGCCATGAGTCATTTCAAAAGAATTTGACTGATACACAAAAGGCATCTGGTTGGGTAGCGCAATTACGGACAGTTGATTCTTGGGATGAAGTTCCAGTTAATGCTTTAAAGCTGGATTAAGACGTTAGTTGTCACATATTCGCAATCAATTTACCTTAAGAGTTTGACTAATTCTACTAATTTATAGCGTTTCCTAATCTGCTTAGGTACTGAGTACATTGCTAATAAAATTGGACAAACCTCTGCGTCACCACCGAAGTGATGAGCCTCCTTGTGGAGGAGCTAAGTCGCAAAGCGATACGCTACGCGGTAAGCGCAGCCATGCCCGCAGGGCTTTACGCTAACGCTGCAAGCAGGCGCTTGTAGTTCTGTGTGCGCTACCTTAGCGCCCCTCTGCGTTTAAAACATTGGTTGTGTACCTCACTTAATAGGGAATCGCTATATAAAAGATTGCGACATATGTATTGATACAACCTATATCCATTACAGTTATTTCCAATCTCTCTAAAATCCACAATGGTATTACTGTTCCTGGTGCCTCGTCCTTAATTGCCTTGCCAATTTCAACTATCAAATTAAATTTAATCAACTCATCAAATTTACGTAATCTTTTTACCAGATAACCCCCAATATATCTTGTCATTAGGGGTTTTCACATATCACAAAAACTTTAAACAGACTGATGGCATCTCTTGAAAAATGTGCCATCTACTAAAACCCTCTATCTAAAGAGAGATTGGAAATGCTACGTCTTGGTGATTATAAGCAAAGAAGTAGCATAGACGATATAAATGATGCTACCTAATTATTAGGTTAAGAAAATACAACATGAAGATTAAGAAATAATAAATGATTGACTATGACTTGAAATAGATAGTGCTTAAACAGAAAGTGAATGCTTTTTATGAAAGTAAAAGAGTTATTATCTAAGCATAGTAAAAATTTAAGATTTTGAAAAAATAAATAAGATTAATGAATCACCCAGTGGCTCACACTTCTGCTGTAGACTATCCCATTCATTTAATAGGCACAACCGCACAAGCAGTTGAAATTTCAATTCACTCTCCCAGCCAGTACATTTGTGCTAATTGCGAAAAAATATTACCGGATTGGAAAAATCAGCTTTCTTTTTGGGTTGTAATTTTTCTCCAGCAATCTAAACATGAAATAGTGGAAAGTAGCCTAGAAATAGAAGCAGAAAAACAAAGGCTGCGAGAAAAGTTTATGAAGTTTGGGCTTGATGTTGCTTTTGTTTTACGCGATCGCGGTTATCTAACAGACTTAATTGATCCGCGTACTGGCTATCCCCTATTTTCTCGCCCAGGAAAATTTCCTCATGATGATACCGCAGCAGTAAAAGCTTTACTCGGTTATCCAGTTATTAAAAATAAATGTCGCGTACTAATACATCCACACTGGGGAACAGCCGTTTATCCTAGCATTTTGCTATCAGCAGCTTACCCATTCATTATTGAGAGTGTAATCAAAAGTATGGCTCCCTTACATGGCTGGAAGGAGAAAAGTTGGAAAGCTTTTACAGAGAAATCAATTTAGATACGCATCTAAATTATTAACTTTTGTAATATTTAAGATTTTCTTTAGATTTTCTAGCTTAAGATTTTCTTTAGATTCTCAACAACTTAATTATGTATTGAGCTAGAGAAGGAGCGATTGTAATGAATGTATGCCCTGTGAACTCGACAACATTACGTCAACTTTGGTTGGTAGTTGAACAAACCCAAACCAGTACTCTTCTCAGACTTGGTGATACAGATTTAGTAAAGCAGTTATTAGAACAGCTTGATAAAAAAGCCCTCAGCAGTGAAGAGACTAACACCTTGAGAGCTTACATTTATTCTAAAACTTCATTAATACGCGATCTAGCCCAAGCACGTTTGATCAGGGCTTGATCAAAATTAAGTACAGTTTTATGGCTTTTTGTTTATTCTTTTGACTTTGGTTGCCTTGGTTATGAGCTAGTTTTTTTACTTGTGTGTTGCCATATCAACTGGAAAATTGACACAACTCAGATGCACCAAAGCCATTTTTAATCCAAAATTCTAAATTTTATTATCTCCCATCATCGTAACTTGAATTCTCCTAATCGCCTCAGCTTGAGCAGCTGAGGTTTTTTGTTTAATAGCGATAGGTACTTCTAGGGTTTTTTCTCGCTTGATATTCCCTTAAAGCTCCATGACTCAATAAAGTTCGTCCGTTCATTCTCATGGTGGGGATTTGTCCTTTTTGCAAAGCCATATACAGATTGCTTTGATCTACACACAAGCGTCTGGCAGCTTCCAGAGGCGAAACACCGTGTCTGTGCATAAACTGTTGTCTTCTAGTTCCTACACGTAAGCGTCTAGCTGCATTTCCAAGTAGAACATCGTGCTTGTGCATAATTTTATGTCTTCCTGCCAATCTAATTAGATAGCTATCTAAATTATAGTGCGGAAGAATATAAAAATATGATAAAAACTATGTAACAATCTGTTAACTGATGTCTTATGCCAATTTAAAAAATGATTAATTGATAAAACCCAGATAGATTAAAGCGATTTCTAATCCAAAGTCCGTCTTGAAAAGCTTAGAGTCTCCTCCGGAGGAGACTCTAACGAGAACCTGCTTCGCGTGTACGCAGTCGCCACAAGTCGGGGAAGCCACTGCGCGTCTACAAACTTTTCGCAAAATCCAAAATGGTATTATTGCCTCCAAGCCCTCATTACCAGGTTGAACCTGGTAACGAGAATTAGAGCAAGAATGCTGTTATTGGGGGGCAATATCCATCCTAATAAAGTGCGATCGCCCCACCTAATCAAAAGGCTGTTATATTCTGGCGCGAAGTGCGGGAGTGCGGAAGAGATTTTTAAATACAGCCAATCGCTGTTCAGGGGGTTCTGGCGCTGACTCCCACAGACTTTCGTAATAGAAGAAAGCTACACCCAAACCACGTTCTTGGGCATTGCGCACTTGGAACTGAATATTGTGGATTGGAATTGGATTAGTTCGCAAGCCTGCCATAATCCCGATTCCAGTTGGAATCACTTTTTGTGCTTGTTGAATTTCTGGGCGAGAAATATTGGCGATAAAATTTTGCATATTAGAACTATAGACTTGCATAATTAACTCGTCCACAATTCCCTGCTGTACCCAGTTCAACCAGTCTTGGAGGTGAAGTTTGTAAGCAAAGTCATAGTAATTGGGAGAAACGGAGAAAATTGCCTGAGGTTTTCTAGCTTTTACAGCTTTGTGAAGTTGCACCATAAATGCCGTAATTTTATCTGCCCGCCAACGCACCCATTGTGGATCTTTGGGATTTGTCGGAGGATTTTTCTTGGTTTCTTGCTTGTATAAAGCAGCTGTGTACTTGTCGTAGCCAAATTCGTGGGGCAAACTCATGTGATCGTCAAACTGAATGCCATCGACATCATAGTTAGTGACGATTTCCAGCACGAGATTTGTGATAAATTGTTGTACTTCTGGGCGGAAGGGATTGAGCCATACAACCTCACCGGCAGCACTAATCGAAGTCTCGCTACCATCCCACTTTTGCGTCAGCCAGTTGGGATGACTTAATGCCAACTCTGAAGTTTGGGGAGCCATGAAACCAAATTCAAACCAAGGAATCACGAGCAAACCTTGGCGATGAGCTTGGGCAATCAGATCTGCAAGAATATCATGTCCATCTGAGCCTCGAAACAAAAAAGGGATACCTTTTGTTTGTGCTACAGCACTAGGATACATTGTATAGCCAGAATTCCAGACTACGGGGTAGATTGTGTTGAAGTTCAGCTGTCGCAGTTGGCTTACAGCATCTTTCACTTTTGCCCGATCCCTGAGGATATTAAAATCATTGTTCGTCATCCAAACACCCCGAATTTCCTGACGGGGTATTTGAGCAATGGCTGGGGTAAAATCGTGTATTAAAATTGGTGTCAAAAATGATATTATTATCAAGATCGGAAAAAAACTCTTCAGCGATCGCCGCAAATTTGGAAAAACTAAATGTAATTTCATTGGTTTGAATACTGTTTTAGCTACCCAGGCGTACCATCGTATGCTTTGGTGAAAGAATCTACTAGTCATAAAGTCTTCCAGTATTTATATTTACCAGATTCATTCCGTGCATATCGAACTGCTGCTTCTATAGTTCTGAAGCAGGTTTCTACGCATTAGAATTATTGACGTAGATAGTAGACATTAGTGCCTAAATTTACTTTAAAAAAGAAAAATTACTTAATTTGGCAATTAGTTTGGCGATCGCTTAACAGCTTAATCATAACGGGCGTGCTCGAACTCATAAGACATAGAACAGCCGATTAAGTTTCTTGAGCAGATATCCTGTGCTATGGCAAATAGGAATGCACCTGCAAACGCCCACCAAGGAATTGCTGGAGGAATCACACTAATTGCTAGCGATCGCCCAAGAGTTATGGGGTAAGCTTTACGAGAATGCTACGCAAATGAAGCTTCTAGATAAATATTTTTCCTTACAATCCCTTGGCAAGATGACAAGTGCTGTCTGATGAAGCTTGTGTAAGATTATTCTCCCAATGGGGACAAGCAGCCGAGTCACCTTGGAGATTAGCGTTAATTTGTGTAATTTTAGTAGATTGGGAGCACAAAGTCGTTACTTGTCCACAAGGGCATAAAAGTAGCAAATGGTTACTAAGAAAAGATGTTATATAACAAAAAATTTAACATTTAAGATTAAGATGTTACATAATTATAAACATTATTTATCTTACCATAATCTAACTTTACTATCCTGTCTGATAAATAGAAATATTGATCATCATGAGTAACTACTATTACAGTTTTGCCTTGATTCTTCAATTCAGGTAATATCTGCGTATAAAAAACATTTTTAAACGCAGGATCTTGATCACTAGCCCATTCATCAAATACATATATCGGGCGATCTTCTAAATAAGCTGTCAATAAAGCTAGACGTTTTCGCTGTCCTTGAGATAACAGAGTCGTAGAAAGTATACCATTGTTAATTTGAACTTTTTTGTCAAGTTGTAACTTAGCTAAATAGTAGTAAATTTGTTCGTCAGCAATATTTTTACCTAAATTCAAGACATTATTGAATAAATAAAAATCAGAAAATACCACTGAAAAATGTTGGCGGAACCACTCTTGATTTTTTGCATTTACTAATTTGCCATTAAGATAAACTTTTCCCTGTTCAGGAATGTATAAACCAGTGATTAACTTAATAAGAGTAGATTTACCACTACCATTACCACCGACGATAAAAACAATTTCACTACCCGCAACAGTCAAATTAATTGGGCCAAGAGTAAAAGCTGCTTCTTCTGAGTCTTGATGATAAGTATGAGTGATACCCAAAAATTCTAAACAGTGACAAAAATTATCTGCTTCATCCCAATTCATGAAATTACTTTCATAACAGTGATTGGATAATGATAGTTTGAGAGAGTCAACCTTATTTAAAGCGACGGTAGCTTTGCTAAAAGCAGGAATAGCACTCATAATGTAATCTAAAGGTGAAAGCAGATAGAGAATAGTCAACGCATAACCAGATAAAATATGAATAGGGATAGTTTGGAGAGTTGGTAGAGCAAAAATTACCAATCCAACAACTACAAAAAATAAGTTATTACCCCAGCCAGCAGCAGCAGCAAATATAGTCATCCCAACTACATTTTTACGTCGATATAATTGTGCAGTTTCTTTAAGTTCTTTCTTTAAAAATGTTTGTCGTCGCTGAAAGTGAAGTTTCAGTTCTTTAGTTCCTTCGGTGATAGTCCGAAAATGGCTAAATAATCTATCTTCTTGCTGACGAGCTAAGATAAAAAATAATGTTGCTTTGTGTGCAACCTGTCGATAGCTGATTATTCCTAGCAATAAAGAAATAAGTACTAAAAAAAATATTATTGGCGATAACCAAAATAAATACAGAAGACAACTTGCTACGATTGTTATGTCAATACACAAAGTAGGAATAATATAAACTGTCTGAGAAATTGTTAAAACATCATCTGTTAATGTAGCTAAGATACGATGTTTTCCTAAAATTTCTAAATGATATAGTGGTGTGGCTAAAATTCTCTCGCTTAACGTGAGACGTAATTCTAAAATAGCTTTTTCTGCCAAATTTATTAACAAATTTTTAGAAATGATATTAGTAATAAATTTTAGACAACAAAGTCCGATAAAACTCCAAATTAATGTTGTTAGTGATGGTTGATTAATATGAGTATTAATTATTACCAGCAATCCAGCCGTACTAACTCCACTTAATAACCCGATAAACGCAGCAAGAGTCAGAATTTTCCAAGAAGAGCGTACTAACAAAGTTATTAAGTTCATATCAACTCTTTCGATATAAATAGTCTTGCTGTTTATATATAGAGGTTGATTATTGCAGTGTCGATATAGAAAAGTTAAGGAAACTGGGAGAGAAATGGCTTAACTTACACACTTAACTCATGCAAGGAGGAAGCAGGAACGAGAGTTAAGTAGGTTAGAAAATAGCTGAAATTCCCTAACTAATCTATATCGACTATGAAAGCTCCTGATTTTATAAAGATAACAGTTAATATTTATAACCAAAATAAATTTTATGAACGCTGAACTAGACATTATCATTATTGGGGCTGGTTTTTGTGGTGTTACTGTAGCTGCAAGTTTAAAAAATTTTGGTATTAATAACTTTATTGTGATAGAAAAAGGTGAAACCGTTGCAACTATCTGGAAAAATTCATATGACCGATTAGTAACTCAAAATCCTTATTTTATTCTACCTTTCTTTGAGGGTAAGGAAAAATATTCTACATTTAAGACGAAAGATGAAATAGTAGAGTATTTAACAGAATATGCGCATCATTTCCAAGTTAATTCACATATTCGTTTTGGTGAAGAAGTACAAAATATTAGCAAAACAGATAATCAGAATCAAACAGATTATAACTGGCAAATAGAAACAACCAAAGACATTTTACACTGCAAGATACTTGTTATCTGCACTGGGCTAAATAACGAACCTGTAATTCCCAAATTTTTTGGGCAAGAAGATTTTTCGGGTACTATTATTCATAGTAGTGCCTATCAAAATGGCATCCCTTATCAAAATCAGAAGGTTTTAGTCGTTGGTTCAGGGAATTCAGCAGCAGAAATAGCACTAGATTTATATGAACACGGTGCTGCTCGTATAGATATGTTAATACGTGGTAAACGTTGGGTATTTCCTCTTTATCCGAGACTACGAGTACTACAACATTGGTTATGGCGAAGTAGGTCATATTTTAAACAGTTATTTAATCAATATACAACAGATAGCAAAATAGCAGCTATGGAGAGATCAATAGATTTCTCTCCAGAAGAATTGCAAGCAGATATCAAAGAAACCGATAAATTTATTCAGCGTTTTGCTTTAGATTTGAGTGCTTACTCTATCTATCCAGAAGATAAAGGGCCAATGGATATGGAAGTTAATCAGGGACGTGTGGCGTGGGTAGATAGAGGTAGTGTTAAACAAATTAAAAAAGGAAATATTCAAGTTATCTCTAATAATATTCAGCAACTCACAAAAACAGGCGTAATCTTTGCCAATGGTGTAACACAAGATTACGATGCAATTATTTTAGGCACTGGCTTTCGTCCTAGTATCAATAAACTTTTGAAACAGTCTGAATTGTATCTTAATCTGAATGATAGTTTATTACCAAACACAGATGGTAAATGTCAATCGATTGTTGACGCTACACTTTACTTTGTGGGCTTTGAGAAAACTGCTGCTAGATCCGCAACTTATGGTTATTACGGCTGGTGTACAGGTAAAAGAATTGCTTTTCAATTGATGGAAAAACAATTGTTATCGCGTCAAAAATTGAAGATTTTATTTTAGTTAAGAATGAGGTTGTAAAAGTTAAGTCTTAAGTTAAGTGAGCTTCTACCTTTAATTCCTTAACTTTTCTGTATCGACTTTTATATTGGCAAATTCTATAAAGATAACAGAACATCTGCAATCAAGGAGTTGAACTCATGAAGAGCTTAATAAATTATCTGAACAATATGCGCTGGAACAGAATGTTTACAATTGTCTTATCAATTAGCATTTTGTTATTTACACAAGCTTGCGCCCCTAGAAGAATATCTACACAATCTGCTGGGGGAAGCCCTGTTAGTTATCCGTTCAATCAAGCTGGTAATTAAATTTGTCTCTGCTTTGGAAATCAGCAAGGTTAATCTGTTATCAAAAGTTTCCAATGCTTTGAATCTTATAATGTAGTTTTTACTCAATCAAAGAACTTACACAAAATTTATAGGTGTAAGTTCTTTTGTTTTCTAACTGTTAGAGAAATCTCGTTTAATTTTTGAAAAAATTACTTACATAGGATTAGTCTCTGTCCTATGTGAAAAGGCTCTTATGTTGCTTATTCCTAAGCGCTAGAGTATTAATGTCATTTATAATCACGTACTAAGTTATTGTAACTAATATTAAGCAAAACTACATTAAAAATACTTATATAAACAGACACATAGATACAACTTTATTTAATTGTCACTTTCTAATCACATTTACTCTCAACACTAAGAGTGTTGAGAGTACTCAGTAAAAATACCCCAGGTATGAACGCTATTTTTCAAGAGTTTATCCAGGCGATCGCTTAATATCGACGCTGGATAAACTTTGCCAGCATTCGGATTGCGCTGGTGTAACAATCTCACTCTCAAGCTGCCTTGCGCACAAAAGGGGCAATTGTAGTTTTGTAATAAATATCGAACTTTAGAGCGATAGCAAACTTAATCAATTTTGAGGCAAGGATACAATGTACTTGAACTTATTTGGCTTTCATGTCAATCATTGGTCAGCTTCTATTGCTTTAACTGCACTAGCAGCCGGGCTAGTCTCTTGCCAACCTCAAACCCCAACTGCTACTGCCCCTGGAACACCTGGCGCTCCTAGTGAAAGAGTGTCCATTAGCGGTGCAGGTGCTTCATTTCCAGCGCCTTTATATCAGCGTTGGTTTGCTGAATACAATAAGCAAAATCCTAATATCCAAATTAGTTATCAGTCAGTTGGAAGTGGTGCCGGGGTAAATCAATTTGTGGCACAAACTGTAGATTTTGGAGCTACTGATGCGCCACTCACCCAACAAGAACGTGATAAGTTTCCCGCACAACGGGGGCGCCCAATTCAATTGCCAATGACAGGAGGCGCGCTTGTCTTTGCCTACAACCTTCCTGGGGTAGATAATTTAAGGCTATCTCGACAAGCATACTGCGGAATTGCTCAAGGCAACATCAAAACCTGGAATGATCCTCAAATTGCACAGCAAAACCCTGGTGTCAACTTACCCAATACTCCGATTTCCTTCATCCATCGTTCTGATGGTAGCGGAACGACTTTTATTTTTACTAATCACCTCGAAAGTGCTTGCCCACAATGGCAAGCGGGTGCTGGCAAATCTGTGTCATGGCCAGCAGGTATCGGTGCTAAGGGAAATGAAGGTGTAACCGCTCAAGTTCAACAAACTCAAGGAGCAATTGGTTATGTAGAATATGCCTACGCTAGGGAAAACAAATTGCAAATGGCTGTACTTGAGAACCAGGCTGGTAATTATATCACACCTGAACCAGGTTCGGCTGCTAGTGCAATTGAAGGCGCTCAGATTCCTGAAGATTTCGCACTCCTAGTTCCAGATCCAAAGGGGGAGCAAGCCTACCCGATTGTTGGTTTAACTTGGTTGCTGCTATACGAGCAGTATGATAATCCTGCTAAAGCACAAGCAATGAAAAACGTGGTTGAGTGGGCTTTGTCTCAAGGCGACAAGTATGCTGAAGAATTAGGTTATTTGCCTTTGCCTGATGACGTCTCACAAAAAGTCATTGCAGCTTTAGACACAATTAAAGTGGCTCAAGGGCAATAAGTATAGTAATTCTCGTTACCAGGTTGAACCTGGTAACGAGGGTTTGTAGGCTGATGGAACTGATACAAGATGTGAATATATCCAACAGTGGCTCAAAATTTCATAAATGACAATGGAACATCAACACAACCAATAACTGCAAGGATTCACTGTAGCAATTGATAGTCAAATCACAGTGAAAAAGCTATGCGATTACGCAGCATAATTATCTTAATCTCTTTACTTCTTTTTGTTGGCTTTTTGGGTTTTCAATTAGAAATAACTTTGCCAGGAAGACCACCTTCAGTCAACAATACATATACTCCAATCACAAAATCTGCACCCAAAGGAGTTGGCTCCTATGACGTGCTGGGTTACGTAGTTAGTAAAGAAGAAGCGAATAAGTTTCTGCAAACAGAAAAAGGACGTGAAGCCCTTTCTGCTGAGAATGGTGCAGTTGAAATTACTGAAGAGTTAATCAACCTTGGACGTGATGCTTTTTATCAAGAAACCTTTGGTAATGAATATCTGTTTACAGATATAGTTGGCATTCTAGATGGGCCGATTAATCTAGGTAGCATCACCAAAGCAATATTAGCTTTGAAGGGCAAACAAACTACTAATCTTCAGATTCCCTTAGACCAAGATATCACCGTCGGCGATCGCACTTTCCCCGCAGGTACGGTACTCAATACCGGTTTAGATGTACCTAAGGGTTCTTTGTTTCCCTTAGGAATTACCCTCAAAATCAATCATGCTCAACCGAGAGTAGGTATTACCTGTGCTTTATGCCATGCCACAGTCAATCAAGAAACTGGGCGTATATTAGAAGGTGCAATTAATACAGACGTTAATTTGGGGCCATTAATTGCAATGGCTAGTAATTCAGCTGCTCTCTTCCGGCAGACAGATGTCAATCCCACAAAAATTCCCCTTGGAAAGCATACCTATATCGACAAGAACGGAGAAACAGCATTTCTTCCTGACTCTAAAATCATGGAAGACGAAGTAGATAAAGCGATTCTATCCTGGCCTCCTGGTAACTTTGTTTCTAATGGCGATCTAAAAAATAACTCAGCTCAGATCCCATCTTCCTATACCCACGATTCTTGGCCTTATGCTTGGAGTGGCGTTGCTTCCATTGGTTGGTTCCACGGATTAACCACACTAAATAATGCGGTATTTGGATTGAATGCAGATCCAACAACAACAGCAGATACCAGCGAAGAAGTACTAGGCATTGATAAAGAAACCTATTTAGGAACAATGCTGCAAAACGCTTCCAAATCTGAATTTCGTCTTCCAGAAGGAGCCCAACCTTCCGAATTTTTAGACAAGGTAGATCCTACACCTGGAGAACCTGGAATCAACAGCACTATTCGGATGCCAGAATACCCCAAAGGTTCCCTGTTCATGCAGAATGGATTAATGGCAGTGACTCCTGGTTTACCTGTGGCTGCTCAACTCAATGGGATGTCAGCTTGGCAAAATACTTTAGCACCACCTCCTCACGAAGCTGCTGATCTTGCAACTCTCCAGCGTGGAGCAAAGATTTTTACGCAGGCTAATTGTAATGATTGCCATAGTGGCAGGTACTTTACCAACCATAAGGTAATTCCTGTGCAAGAGGTGAAAACTCAAGGCAACCGAGCGCCAGCATCGCAGTCTTTTGCTGAACAGTTTGCGCCACCAGATACTTATCCAAGTAACGTACCTGTGCCGTTGCCATCTAATCCAGCTGTACTGTCAATACCTACAGATATTACGCCTCAGGAAGATATTGAGCTAGCCTATGCTATTAGCGATCCTGCTGGTGGCTATAAAGTACAAAACTTGATTGGACTTTACCTCAGTGCGCCTTATCTCCATGATGGTGGGGTTGCAGCTAGCCGAGAAGCCTTCAAGCAAGATGAAAAAGGAGGCTTTGTTGTTGCAAACTCCCAACAATTGGGTATGGCAGGTACTTTGATGCGTGGTATTTTACCAGATGCCGAAGCTAGCTTGCGATCGCTAGTTGATCGTAACCTGCGTGAGCCTATGGTTGCTGCTAACAAAGCAAGTTCCGACTTACAGCGATCAAATATAACCGGTCAAGGACACCCCTACTGGGTTGATGAACAAGCAGGTTTTACTACACAACAGCAAACCGACTTGATCAACTTCCTGCTCTCGATTGACGATGATCCAGCCGTGCTACCGTAAACATCACGCCGCTAAAAATAATCAATCCCCCTGCTCTCCTAAAAACAGAAAGTACAGGGGGATTATTGTCATTATTTAACCATTTACCATAAAGCTCTTACACCATTACCATTATCATCCTGTTGAACGCCTCCTGGTGTAGTTGTGTCATCCTGTTGAATGCCTCCTGGTGTAGTTGTATCTTGCACGGGTTGAGCGCCAGGGGTAGTTTCGTCAATGTTAGTTGTATCATCTGTTGTTCCAGGTTGAGTTACACCAGGAGTAGTTGTACCAGGTTGGGTAATACCAGGAGTTGTAGTTCCAGGGGTAGTTGTACCAGGTTGGGTGATACCAGGGGTAGTTGTACCAGGAGTTGTAGTTCCAGGGGTAGTTGTACCAGGTTGGGTAATACCAGGAGTTGTAGTTCCAGGAGTTGTAGTTCCAGGAGTAGTTGTACCAGGGGTAGCTTGAGCAAGACTAGCAGGATTTAGATTGATTTCGGCTTTGGCTGGAAGGGTAAAGAAAGCACTAACACCAGCAACGCCAATCAAAGTAGCAATGTTTGTGAATAAATTCTTAGTGTTTTTTTTACTCATGAATGAAATCTCCATTAGGTAAAATTTGAGCAATTGCTTTACATTTTGTGTATTCAATCTGAGAGTTTTTGCAAAAGATAGCAAAATAAATTCATAGATATTATTTGCATATTTTTGCAGTAGCTCAAGTCTTGAATTGCCAACACTTTCTGACCAAAAAGTAAATTGGCAGAAGAATTTAAAATTGAATGTTTTGTTTAAGTGTAGAAACAGTAATAATGCTATTTATCTATCTAGAGTTTGATTAAGAATAAAATGACAATAGCTATTTTTTAAGAAATAATTATCTAGCAAATCACCATTAATCAACGAAAAACAGAGAATAACAAAATTAACGGCAAAATCAGTAGACTTTTACTAGAAAAATGCAGAATAAAACCAATAAATCCATTTATTTATTTTTGATGCTCGGTGTATTGCTCAACTTGGTTTTTCCTCAATATTCTTGGGCGTATGAGCAAATATTTATATTACCGGATGCCTATGAAACTCAAACTCAAACAACTCGATTAGAAGTAAATCTTAGTCGGCGACGAGTATTTGTATATCGAGGTAAAAATTTGATTAAAAGTTATCCGATCGCAGTTGGTCGGCGTAACTGGGAAACTCCTACAGGTAAGTTTAAAGTACAGCAATTATTACAAAACCCTACGTGGATTCACCCGATAACAGGTCAAGCAATTAAAGGAGGGACACCAGAGAACCCTCTCGGAAATTATTGGATTGGTTTTTGGACTGATGGGCGAAATTGGGTTGGGTTTCATGGTACTCCTAATCCTGAAACTGTAGGGCAAGCAATCTCCCACGGTTGTTTACGAATGTACAACAGAGATATTAAAGAATTATTTCAACTGGTGACTTTTGGAACGTCGGTAAACGTCATCAAATAATCAAATAAATGAAGTTTTATTTGTCTTGTTTTCTGACTCTACTTTTGATAGATGTGTTCTAAATCTGTCAAAATGTAAGCCGAGCAATATACAACTTGGCATTGCCTAGAACTGTTCTTTAGAGATATGAGAGATGACACGCTCTCCAAATCGGGATAATCAACCTCAATCGAGTTTTAACAGGCGTTTACGACTCCTTCTGTTAAGTCGCACCAGTATGGCTATAGGTGTGATTTTGCTTGCTGGTGCTGTGGGAGGTGCGTTGTGGGCTTGGATCTTTATTAACGAAAGGTTAGCACCACTAGTAGAAAAGAACATCCAGCAAATACTTGGACGACCTGTACAGGTAGGAGAAATCCAAGATATTTCCTTTAATGGTTTACGCTTCGGCCCATCATCAGTACCTGCAACAGCCACAGATCCAGATAATCTTAGGGCTAGGGCGGTGGAGGTGCAGTTTGATCCGTGGCAACTACTGCTCAATCGAACTTTAAAACTAAATGTTACCTTAGTTCAACCTAATGTCTATATTGCACAGGATCAAGAAGGTCGCTGGGTAACGACGGAAATAAAAACTCCACCCACAGAGGGAGTCGGTTTGATCAGAACTGATTTGGAGTCAATCCGGGTAGAAAACGCTGATGTATTGTTGTTCCCCTATTCTGAGCCAAAAAAACCTAAGGCTTTTGTTGGGATAACTCAAGTCAGTGGTGTAGCTAATTTTCTAGATCAAAATCAACGCATTAATTTTACACTCAACGGTCAACCCAGGAGAGGAGGAAATTTACGAATTGCTGGAGAGACGAACTTAAAAGTAAACCAAACTAATCTCAAAATTAATTCCTCTAATCTGCTCGCCTCTGATGTGACTCGATTGATAGAGTTGCCACTCGATTTACAAGGTGGTCGTTTAGATAGTAACTTAACAGTCCAATTTCAACCCACTCAACCAGAAACTGCTCTGTTTGGAACTGTCGGTTTAAATCAAGTAACTGCACAAATTGCTAATGTCCCCAGAGCATTTAATAATACTACGGGTAAACTGCAATTTCAGGGTCAAACAATTGCAGTAGAAAACTTAAATACAAGCTATGGCAGCATTCCTCTGCAAGCCAGTGGCAAGTTAAATACCGAAACTGGTTACAACCTTACGGCTCAGGTGAAAGCAGCTAGCGTTAAAAATCTTTTAGATACATTAAATGTTAACTTACCAGTTCCAACAGCTGGAACAGTACAAGCAAACTTGCAATTACAAGGAGAACTGCAAAAACCGATTTTAACGGGAACAATTAGTAGTGTTAAACCTGCTCAAATTGACCGCTTGACATTTAGTAATATCAGCAGTCGTTTGCGGTTGACTCCTTCTGAACTTGTCCTTTCTAATATTCAGGCAACGCCAACAGTCGGAGGAAAAATTACTGGTAACGGTAGAGTTGGGTTAGGAACTCAAAACAAAATTGCTTTCAACTTGCAGGCACAGAATTTACCTGGAGATGCGATCGCCAAAATCTATGAAGCTGCTCCGACATTTACAATTGGCAATCTTTCCGCAAATGCCCAAGTTTCCGGTATTCCTGGTAATTTCCAAACAGCAGTACAATTGCAAGCACCTGGTGCTACCTACTCTGGTCAAGTTGGAATTTTAATCGAAAACACGGGAGTTGTCCGGTTCCAAGATGGTGTTTTTAAAGTAGCAGGGAGTACAATCCAAGCTAGAGGTAGCCTTGCCCAAGAAAAATGGCAAGCTTTTGTAGACGCAAATAGCATTCAGTTGAGTCGCCTTCCCCAAGTACCACCCCAGTACCAAGGTGTTTTAAACGGTGAGTTTGCTTTATCTGGAACGACAAAATCTTTCCAACCGTCGGCTATTCAAGGCTCAGGACAGGCAAATGTCAAATTGGCACAAGGCAGTGTTAACCTCAGTAATATTCGCCTCAATAACGGTCGTTGGCAAGCTGTTGTTAATGCCTCCCAAGTTCCACTCAGTCAAATAGCACAAAATTTACCGCCAGGACAAATCGTTAGTTCTAACTTGAATCTGTTGGGAACGACTGAATCTTTTCAACTTTCAGATATTCAAGCCGCAGGACAGGCTAATTTACGTTTAGCGGATGGCACGGTAAACCTGAGAAATATTCGCTTAGATGAAGGGCGCTGGCAAGCTTTAGCTAATATTTCCCAAGTTCAACTAAATACTTTATCACCACAATTGCGGGGACGGCTCAATGGTGAAGTAAGTGCAACTGGAACTACTGAATCTTTCCAACTCTCAAATATCCAAGCAGCAGGGCAGGTACGCTTTTCCCAAGGTTTAGCCCAACTCCAACAACCTTTAACTGCCCAATTTCAATGGAATGGCGATCGCTTGCAAATTTTACAGGCGACTGCACCGGGGTTGAGCGTTGTGGGTACTGTGGCAGTTCAAGTGGAGGAAACACCCCAAATTACTGGGTTTAACTTGGATGTGCGAGCGCGAGACTATAACTTGCAAAATCTTCCCCTTAACCTACCTGGAAATGTAGCACTTGCAGGTCAAGTTGATTTTACCGGACAACTTACAGGTACTCCTACGACTCCGATCGCTTCTGGAGATATTCGGTTAAGAAATTTTGCAGTTAATGGAGTGGCGTTCGATCCGCTGCTTACAGGGCAAGTAAATTTTCAGCCAGAACAAGGAACACGACTTCAACTAACTGGCAAACAAGACCAAATTGCCCTTACTCTTGACCCCAATAATCGCCCACTTTCATTTTTAATTCAACGCGATCGCGCTGTCGCAACTGGCAGAACTGAAGGAGATAATCTTTTTGTTAACGTCCGCGATTTTCCTGTAGCTGTGCTGGAAAATTTCGTTCCCCCTGGTGCAACTTTAAGACCGATTGCCGGAAATATATCTGGGGATTTAGTCGTTAATTTAACCAATAATACCTTTATTGGAGATGTAGCGATCGCCCAACCTAGAATCGGCAGAATCACCGCAGATGAATTTCGAGGGCGTATCGGTTTTGCTGATAGTACTTTTACTTTACAACAGGGTCAAATCCGCCAAGGAGAGGGCATTTACTCCCTCAGTGGTGAGTTGCCAACTGTTGGCGATCGCCCGCTACAATTTCAACTTGGCTTCAACCAAGCCAGAATAGAGCAAGTATTGCAAGCAGTCAGCATCTTTGGTTTTCAAGACTTAGCCACTGGCTTAGAAACTCCAGATTTAGCGGGAGCAGAAGCACTACAAACTCAGCCTGTAAGTTTACCAGATGCTCCTTTACTGACACAATTGCGCTTTTTTGAGCAAATTCAAGCACTTGTTGCCCAACAGCGCCAGGAGCAGCAACAAGCACAGCGAATACCAACACTGGCAGAGTTAACAGGGGCAATTAATGGAAACGTAACAGTAACTGGCACTTTGCAGCAAGGGTTGAATATCGGTTTTGATTTAACAGGTTCGGATTGGGTATGGGGTAAATACAATATCAATCAAGTGATTGCTCAAGGTAATTTTGCAGATGGAGTTTTGACGTTACTACCCCTGCGAGCAAATTTGAATGGCTCGCTCCTGGCTTTCAATGGACAATTGAGTCAAGAGCAACTTTCTGGACAAGCGCGAGCAGAAGCGTTACCAGTAGAACTCATAGAACCTTTTTTACCTGATTTGCCTGTTGATATTACGGGGACACTGAACACCCTAGTCACTCTAGCAGGCAATTTAGAGAATCCTAGAGCAATAGGCGAAATAGGACTGGTGAATGGTACTGTAAATAAACAATCTGTAGAAACAGCACAAGTTAGCTTCAATTACAACGACGCTCGCTTGAATTTTGGCAGTACTATACAAATTGCAGGCACAGGTACACAACCAGTACAAATTACAGGCAGCCTACCCTTTGGATTACCTTTCGCTACCGTTCAACCTGATAGTAACCAAATTAGTATCCAGGCTAACGTACAAGATGAAGGTTTAGCAGTAGTTAACGCCTTTACTAATCAATTTAGTTGGGTTAAAGGTCAGGGACAAGTAGATGTAGAAATTCAAGGCACATTAGATCAGCCAGTTATTAGCGGCATTACGACAATTAAAAACGCGACTTTGAACGTGCAAAATCTGCCTGAACCACTGACAAATGTAACTGGAACGGTGCGCTTTGTGGGCGATCGCTTCAACGTTGAGCAACTCCAAGGCGAATACAGCCGAGGACAATTAACTGCTAAGGGAATTTTGCCTATTTTTGCCACTCAAAATGCTCAACAAGAAGCAGCAACAAATCCCCTGACGATTACATCAGAAAATCTGCAACTAAATCTTCCACAATTGTATCAAGGCGGAGTTAGTGGCAATATTGTCATTACCGGAACAGCAATAGATCCACAAATTGGTGGAGATGTTCGCTTAAGTAATGGGGAAATATCCCTAAGGGAAAGAATTGCTGGTTTAAGTACTGCTCAAACTGCAACGAGTACAACACCTACTCAAATTACAACAAATACAACACCTCCTCCAACACCCACTAACGAAACTCCTGTTACTCCACCTATACGATTTGCAGATTTACAGGTGTTCTTAGAAGATAATGTTCGCGTTACTGCCGAGCCACTTTTCAATTTTGTGGCAGAAGGTGATATTACCCTCAACGGCACATTAGCTCAACCTCGCCCTCAAGGAACAATTAGTCTTAGACGTGGGCAAGTCAATTTATTTGTTACTCAATTCGGCTTGGCTCGTGGTTACGAACAAACGGCGACATTTACTCCTAATCTTGGCTTTGACCCCATTTTAGATGTTCGGCTAGTAACTTTTGTACCTGAAGTTCGCGGCAGTCGGTTACCAGCTACAGCCGGTTCTAGTGAAATTCAAGATATTTCTGCCATCAATTTCGGTACTTTAAATACTGTTCGTGTTGAAGCCAGAGTACAAGGCCCTGCTAGTGATTTGGCTGATAATCTAGAATTAACTAGTGAACCTGCTCGTAGTGAAGCGGAAATTATTGCTTTAATCGGAGGTTCCTTCTTAAATGTTCTCGGACAAGCCGATCCTGGTTTGGGGATTGCTACTATAGCTGGTTCTACTCTCTTTCCAGGATTGCAAGGAACCATTAGTCAATTTGGTGAAGCGATCGGTTTAAGAGATTTGCGGATATTTCCTACTGTCATAACCAATCCGGCATCAAATGTTTCAGTGCTTGGTTTAGCAGCAGAGGCGGTGGTTGGTATTTCTGATGATCTTTCTGCTTCCATATCGCGAGTTTTTGCTGCCAACGAATCCTTCCGTTACAACATAATTTACCGCCTCAATGACCAAGTTCTTTTGCGAGGTTCCACAAATTTAGCAGATGAGAGCAGAGCAGTAGTTGAGTATGAAACACGGTTCTAATACCATTTTGGATTAAAGAATTTTGGATTAAAACACACAGATCCCCGACTTCTGGTGAGAAGTTGGGGATCTAAAGATTTGGTTGCTCTACTTAATTAATAAGCTTTAATAAGCTCTGCGAGCAAATTGGTAGTACAAGAAAATAGCTATAATTGCACCCAGCACTGCCACAACTAAGCCAGGAATGCTTAAGGTTGCAGATGTAATCGCAAAAGTTCCCGTTTGTAGTAAAGTAACTAAGGTTCCACCAATGAAGGCACCGATAATTCCTAAAACTAGGGTACTCAGAATGCCGCCTCCTTGAGAACCAGGATAAATAGCTTTAGCAATAGCACCCGCTAACAAACCTAATACAATCCAAGCAAGAATATTCATGGTTCAACTCCTTAGTGTGTGTGAATAAGATAATTGTGAGATATTGTTTTCTAAGAGCTAAAACAGATATCGATAGACCCTAGATGTTCACGAACTCCAACCGCTGTAGAGGAAAACAGAATCCTCTTGTTCTTGATAAAGTAGAGTTAAGCGAGCAAACTCTACAACCATCTATGTCGTTGTCATATATGCACTGTTGGTAGTTACGGCATCGCTTGACTTCAAACCACCACAAAGAACTAAAGCGGTGTCAAAGTTCTGCCAGTGCGTTCGTTTGTTGATATTCTTAAATTACCAAATCTACTCTGGCTAAGTTAACTATCCACAGTCAGAGGAATATTCTTTCTATAGTTAGAAGCTCAATCATATAAGGTATCTATCTTTACATATATGAATTCAATTAAAAATTTAAGAAAAATCCTTTGTGAGAGTGATTGACAAAGAAAAACAGTTAAAATTTGATGTTTATTAACCCTTGCTGAATTACAGACACCTATATAAATAAAAACTTCACTTCTCTTATCTCTAGCACGCCAGTCACTACAACATAGGAGCCACTGCTCAACTAAAGTTTCCCGGCATAAAGCATATAGCGTGGAACCTCCAAGGGTGCGCTAGCTCTTCTAGCCCCTAAACCCTATTTTCAATTATTATTTGTTTTGCTCGAAAAGTTTATACATTTAGGACAGTAATCACTGCAATTCATTGCTTCTTCTGTGAGCACAATAGAAGGCTGTACTGCACAATGCAGGTGATAATTATTGGAAAAGTAATGACAAGTTTTACAGGGTACTTTCTGTAAGGAATTGACCGAGAAATAAAATTTATTATCTTCGGCTACTCTTCTCATCTTAGAGAGAACTAATAAAACTCCTGCCCAAATCGTGACGAAGCTGATAGTGGCACCACCGAGAGCAATTACCATATCAGGTTGAATAAATTTATTGAGTTGAACAATATCTATTTTTATTTCACTCTGAGTTGCCTGATTTACATTTGTATTGCTTTGTATATTTTGTACTGGTAATTTCTTGAGATACATAATTCATTATCCTTGGTAGTCTTTATATTTTTGTGTAAGTGTATTGTGGCGTTAATACATATACTGTGTAAGTATTTTGTACTCCTCATCTGGAGTGGTTAATTCTGTGTTGAGTGCTTCGCAAAACCATAATTATAGGTGTAGCAAAAGCTCAGTAACCGTATATCTGCCAGGAGATTTGCTTGCAATGATATGGTTGTATGCCAAAAGGAATAATATCAAGCTAGTTTCCCACAGGCTGTTCATCCACAACGCTTTCAAGAAATAAGGCAGTCGTTATGAAACAAGTTTCACCCGCCAAAGATGAAAGAGGTTTTTTCTCCTACACACGCCAGGTGACGCCAGTCGCACTCGACGCGCTTAACCCGCAAGGGCGCACTGGCTCCTTTATGCCGGGGAACCCTTACTTTCGCTTATCCACTACTCTGCGAGAAGCCGGACTACGTCCGTCTACGTGTCTACACCAGTCACCTGCGGCGGAGGACAGTCCGTTGCCAACAGAAGCGCCGTGCGGGGGTTTCCCCCCAACCCCACTCCGTGGGGGCCCCAAAGCCCCCCGTTGTAGACGCCCGGAGGGCGGCTTCCCGTAGGGTGGCGACTTCGGAGGGTCTCCCCCGTTGTAGGAACTGTCCGTTGGAAACCCCCCAAAAGTGCTGCCTCACCAAAAGACGACGGGGAAGCCCATTCCTTTAAGGGGCGCTCAGAACCGTCGTCCGTCGTCTTGGGGCAAGGGGCATTCATGCATTGGCCAATGCCCAATTCCCAATTCCCGATGCCCGCGAAATCCCCCAGACTTCAGTCGGGGGATGAGCTTAAAACCGTACTGGCTCCCCTAAACCCTTACACCCCTAAACCCTCTTTCAAATCGGGAGGCAGTAGACGCTATGTGCAAGAGCGCAGGTAGGCAAGAGGAAATGTGACTTTTGCTTCAAAAGCTGAATGTTGTACGAATTGTGCCGATGTAGATTGTGTTGTTGTCACGATCGCTTTCTGGATTAGTAATCACTAACAATCCCGGAGTAATGGCAATATTGTCACTAACTTGGTAACGCCAGAAAGCTTCTAGATGCCAAGAGGTATCTTCATCTTTGTATGCCTCACCTGCAACTTCAAAGTCATTGCTAGTAACTTTGGGTGGTTGCCCGATCGCGATTCCCACAATGCTTCCTTCTGTACCAACATCAATAAAAGCTAAAGTCAGCGCCCAGTTAACAATATTTGCCATTGGAGCGTTAGGCAAATCTTCGGCTGTGGCAAGAGTAAAGCCAACCCAACCAGTAAGAGTAAAGCTAGGGTTAAGAGCGATCGCTGTTTCTAAACCAAAGGAGTCACCGATGATTGCATCACTTTGCCCATTAAAAGGATCGTTGGCGCGACGACTGCCAGTACCCGTGTCTAAATTATTGTAAGAGCGGATGTAAGTCAAACCTACTCCAGTGTTTTCGCTTGGTTGTAGGGTAAGTTGAGCGATCGCACCATAACTCGACTTACTCAACCCCAATTCTGGCTCGTTAATCTCATCCGCGATATATCCCAAACTCAAACTCAAAGCTTCAGTAAAGTTGTAAACTATACCAACTCCTGCACCTTCTCCCTGACGGTAAATTGGGTTACGCTGGGCAAACCGAGAAATTGAACCGCTACCACTACCACTCAAATAAGGGTTTAGTGTATCTACAATCACATCATCTAAGTCACCTCCCACCGCCTCTAAATAAACCATCGCTTGTTCTCCAATCGGAAAGCGATACTCCAAAAGGCTCATTTCAAAATTGTTAGAGCTATCACCCTGAAAGGCTAAACGCGCCATATCAGTTCCTGTTGCTTCGTCTAATTCAGGAACATTTCTAGCTTGCAAGCGAGTTCGTAGTCGGTCTTTGCCAGTAAAGCTGGTATCCAAGTTTAACCGTACCCGGTTGCTGAAGGTAAGATTATCAGAAATAGGTTCGCCTGAATTATCAGCTTTGTCACCGCTTGCAACTGCTGCAATCGCAAACAGAACTTCTCCCTCAAGTTTAGTAGTTGTAGAAAATTGTTGTACCTCTAGAAGCGGCAAATTAGCTTCCAAACGCTTTACTCGTCCTTGCAAAATTTCTAGCTCTTGGGCAAATTCTGTACCCAACCGTTTTAGTATTTCTAAATCTTGTTGAGCAACTAATTTAGTATTTCCTGCAAGTACCAATTGATTGATGTGATTTATAGTTGCCCCAAGATTAGCAGCAAATTCATAGCGAGTCATAACTCGGTTGCCACTAAAGGTACTATCTGTCTCAGTTACACCATAACGCTGCATTAATGACTGGAGAGATTGAGTCTCCCAATCACTTGGTAGAATCTCTGCTAAATCGGATACAGAATTCATTTGAGTGAGTGAATCTGCATGGTTAAGATTCTGGTTTACAACCACAGATGGAGTGCTTGTTGAAAAATAGCTCCCCTCATCTATTTCAGATGCTAAAGTTTCTACTGTTAGTAATAGCATGGTTGCAATGGCAGGCAATAAGCTCTGTTTGCCAACATTCCAGATCACTTTTAAAAGTTTCATTCCAACGATAGGTAAGCTATGTCTCAATTCTCTCTACGGGTAGTAATGCTGTAATAGCAAAACTAAGTATAGTACTTGCTATAATTAACCTTTTATTAACCTTAGGACACATTTTCTTAACCCAAAACCAAGATAAATTGTGGATTTTGACAAATTAAAACAAAGATAAAAATGACAAAAGCTTCTGCCTCTAAATCTGTATCCAGGCAAACTGAATCAGACAAGGCAAGCCTTTGGAGTCGTTTTGATACGAAGCGCTTGCAGCAGGTTACACCTACTGCTTTGGGTACTCAGCATCAGGCTGCTGGCAAAAAAACGAAAAAGCGAAAGTTTCGTTGGGTTGTCGATGCGGTATTACCATTAGCACTGACTACGATCGCTAGTATTGCCGTGTTGTTACCCTCTTCGCTGCCTCATCCTGCACGTTTAGCTTTATTTGCCTTCTTACTAGCGGCAATTTTATGGTCAACTACCTCCATTAGTGCGGACTACATCGCCCTCTTTACGATGATGCTGTTAGTTCTGGTGGGCGGCATTTCTCAGGAACAACTTTTTGATGCTTTAGCGTCAGATGTAGTCTGGTTGATGATTGGTGCTTTTGTGCTAGGCGGGGCAGTGCAAAAAACTGGTTTGGCAGGACGACTCACGCAATTAGTCGTGTCCAGAGCAAAAACGGTAAAGGGTGTATTTTGGTTGCTCGTTACCGTATTAATTCCCATGTCCTTTTTAATTCCTTCTACTTCTGGTAGGGCTGCTGTAGCAATTCCTGTGTTTCGCAGCATTACCAGTGCCACAAGCGATCGCCGCATTATTCGTGCTTTAGCATTACTAATGCCGACCATCATCTTAGTGTCAACAATTGTGGCATTGGTTGGTGCAGGTTCACACCTAATCGCCAATGACTTACTTCAACAAATAACCAAAGAGCGAATTTCTTTTACTGAGTGGGTAATTTACGGTTTACCTTTTGGCGTAGTTGCCAGCTATGCTTCATGCTGGGTAATCATGCGTTTATTTTTAGATCAAGAACGCCTCAACCAGGAGTTACATATTCCTCAAGGCAAGGGCAAACCGCTTTCTCGCTCAGAAGGGATTACCCTGATTGTGGTAGGAATTATGATTGCTTTGTGGTTAACAGAATCTTGGCATGGATTTGAGATTGCCACGGTAACAGTAGTTGGAGCACTGATTTTAACTCTGCCAGGAATAGGGGTTTTGAAGTGGAAAGAGGGACTCAAATCTGTTTCCTGGAATTTAGTAATTTTTGTGGGTGCAGCTTTAGTCTTGGGTAGGGCGTTGATTGACTCAGGGGCAGCGCAGTGGATTATTGACCAACTTTTTACTATTAGCAGTATTGCTAGTACTAATTCGCGATCGCTCATTTTAGTGTCACTGGCATTTATTTCACTGACATCCCATATTTATATGACTTCTCATACTGCACGGGCAGCAGCATTAGTTCCCGCTTTGCTTTACCTGGGCAACAGTTTACAACTCAACCCCGTTGCAGTGATGTTTATTAGTACCGTCGGCATGGATTACTGTTTGACATTTCCAGTCAGTTCTAAAGCACTGCTAATGTTTCAAGAACTCGAAGGCGAAACTTATAAACCTACCGATTTGCTACGCCTCAGTTCAGTATTGCTTCCTGTCCATTTGGGGCTGATGGTGTTGTTCTACTACAGTTACTGGCGTTGGGTTGGTTTGACGTTGTAGGGGCTAGGAAGAGGACACGGGGAGGACACTTCCGTGCGGAGTCCGTCGACAAGGGGACAACTAACCACTAACTACTAACCACTAACCAATTACTAATAATGAACCTACGGAAGAAATTATTAACTATATTTAGTGGTTTAGCATTGTTGGCACTGGCAAGCGGTGGGGTGACTGTGTGGGCGATCGCTCAATGGCACGCCAGCGAAGATAACCTTCAAGAACACTACCAACGCAGTCTTCTATTACAAAGTGTACGGGCGGCAACCTTTCGCGCCCTTAAAGAAGTGCCAGATCGAATCCTTGCTGATGATGATGATGCCAAAGAGGAATTTGAAGAATCTATCGAGCCTGTGGAAAAAGACTTCCAGCAATGGGCTGAGTTAGCTGATAGTGAGGCAGAACGCCAACAAGTGGAGGAGGTTCGTAATGCCTACAACAATTTGATCCAAAATTCCCGTAAAGTTTTTGATTTGATAGACGCCAACCGACGAGATGAAGCTTTAGAGATCATGGAGGAGCAACTAGAAGAGGAAGATTTTGAGCAATTTCAGAAGGTAACTGAACAAGCGGTGGCTTCCGATCAAAAGATCCGTCAGATGATTCGCCAGCAAACTCAAAACACTCGCCAAACGGCACAACTTGTGCTGACAATCTCTGCTTTTGGGATTCTATCGCTCATCTTATTGCTGTTTGCTTACCTAGCTTCCGATTTATTCGCTCCCCTACGTGAGGCAGAACAGGCACTGAATGATGTGGCGCGGGGTGACTTTCAGCGTCGCTTGGATGAGGAACGCAAAGATGAATTAGGAGCGCTGAATCGTGCTTTTAATCACATGACCGCAGCGATCGCCCAACGAGAGCAAGTGATGGGATTAAAAGCTATGGCTGGAGGTGAGACAGATACTGCTACAGGAGGAGACTGGCACAACCTTCCATCCCGCTTGACACTGCACAGACTGGTGTCGCAGTTGCGATCGCGGGTTGCCGGACTAAATAACTATGAAGTAGATGGTAATGGCACAGTGATAGTTGAGCAAAAGCAGGCACTTGTTGATCAGCTCGATCAATTATTACAAGCAGTCACACGGTTCACCGAATTTGGTTTTCCCCTAGATTTAAATCTAGCTCGTACAGATATCCGGGCATTACTTTACGAAGTGATGCTACGGTTCCAAGACGACTTTGTGCGTCGAGGTGTCAGCTTTGAATTACAAATTGCTCCAGAGGTTCACTACGCTGTTGTGGATCGGCTCAAGCTACGCGAAGTCTTGGCTGAGTTAATACGCAATGCTCTCTCAGCCCTGCCGAAAGTAGGAGGAAGTTTGGGTATCCGGTCATATCTTGAAACTGATGCTACCAATAGCACAGAACTACTCATAGAAGTTGCCGATGACGGTGCAGGTATAGAGCAACCATTGATTAACCAAGCCTTTGTCACCTTTGAAGACTCCCGCAAGCAACGCCCCAGTGTAGGACTCAAGCTCACGAAAGCGATCATAGAGCAACATGGAGGTCATCTGACGATTGGCAGCGAACCTGGTTTAGGTACTCACGTTCAGATCCGCTTGCCGTGGCGTGAGGAGTGAGATGAAGAGCAAGGGAGCAGGGGGGCAGGGGAGATGGGGAGAACCACTAACTACTAACCAATAACCAATAACCAATAACTAAATACTAAGGAGTAATCTATGACTTTACGAGTTTTAATTGCCCCTTCTGGTTTTAAAGAGAGTTTGGCTGCGGATGAAGTTGCTGATTGTATTGCTACAGGGGTTCTACGTACTATACCTGATGCAACAATTAAGAAAGCGCCACTGGTAGATGGTGGTGAGGGTTTTACTAAGGCATTGGTTGCTGCTACGGGTGGAAGTTTGCATTCAGTCAGGGTAACTGGCCCCGTAGGACAATTAATAGAATCACACTATGGCTTTCTTGGGGGTACAGATGTCAAAACTGCCGTATTGGAAATGGCGGCGGCGGCAGGATTGCGATTGGTTCCCCGCGATGCTCGCGATCCTTTGAAAACGACTACTTATGGTGTGGGTGAATTAATCAAAGCCGCACTGGATGCAGGAGCGGAACAAATTTTGGTTGGTTGTGGTGACTCCGG
Source organism: Chlorogloeopsis sp. ULAP01 (assembly GCF_030381805.1). NCBI lineage: Bacteria > Bacillati > Cyanobacteriota > Cyanophyceae > Nostocales > Chlorogloeopsidaceae > Chlorogloeopsis > Chlorogloeopsis sp. ULAP01. The sequence goes on along the minus strand of NZ_JAUDRH010000010.1, from coordinate 231,583 downwards.
CACAAACGATGGTGGTGCAGGGATGGCCCAAGCTTTAGGAATACGTTTGTTAGATGCAGCTGGTAATGAGTTAGAAAGAGGCGGTGGCGAGTTGATTAAACTCCATACCATTGACATGAGCCAGCGTGACTCCCGCCTAGAACAAGTAAAAATTGATGTAGCGTGTAACTGGCACAACCTATTGTGTGGTGAAAAGGGAGTAGCAAGGGTTTTCGGGCCTCAAAAAGGAGCATCTCCGGAAACAGTCGAACAACTAGCAGCCGCACTAGATCGTTATGCAGATGTGATTGAGCAAGAGTTGAAAATTGACGTGCGAGAAATGCCTGGCAGCGGTGCCTCTGGTGGATTGGGGACGGGGTTGTATGCTTTTTTAGGTGCTACCCTCCATCCGCGCTATGACATTGTGATGCAGTATCTAGAACTAGATAGCCTTTTGCAAGAAAGTGACTTAGTAATTACGGCAGAGGGAAGTATTGATTTCCAAACACCGCGAGGTAAAATTCCGGTAGAAGTAGCACAACGTGCCAAGCGCTATAATCTGCCCGTGATTGCGATCGCTGGCACAATCGGTAAGGATGCGCGAGTGAATTTTGACTATGGCATTGACTCCTTTTCCACAATTCTTAAAGAACCTTGTAGCCTACCTGAAGCGATCGCCAACACACCTGAACTTTTAACCTATGCAACAGAACGAGTAATGCGCTTAATTAAAGTCGGTCAAAAACTCGCTCAGTCAGTTAGATAAATTAAGCTGTTACGTATGCAATTGACACATTTAATCGTGCGTCACTAATCATTAGTTAGTGGTTAGTTGTCCCCGTGTCTCCTTGTCCCCACCTCCCCACCTCCCCTCCTCTTCCTAAAGGTTAGTTTTCAACCTTTAAATGCCTTGAAAAAATCCCATAAAAGGCATACATTATAAAAATATCTGCGAAAAACCCCAAAAAACAGACTACTTGTCACTTTCCAGTCACATTTATTTTTAACCATTAAAGATAGGAAAGATAATTACAGCAGAATCAGGAGCCAGAAATCAAACAGGCTTTAAATTCTGGTTGTGAGTTCTAAGTTTTGTAGCTAAAACTTGTTACAAACTGCTGTGATTTCTTTTCTTAAAAAGATAGAACTAGCAGTCTATAAAGTCTGACTCAATCTAAATTGACTTTTGTAGACTAACAGTTCTCAAAAATTTTGTTGACTTTGATTTTTAACTTACCCCTCACAGAAATTAGCAATGAATTCTAGTCTTGTCAAACGTACACTTTCTCTTGTCGGTTTCACCGCTTGTATTCTTACTTTTAGTGGTTTCAAAGCAAATGCAGCAACTACTTCAGCTACAGCACTAGCAGGAACTACAAATGCAAATGTCAGTACTAATGCTGCTCAATTACAAACCCAGACACCTACACCTGAAGCGTCTGCTCCTGAAGTAGCACAAGCAATCACACCTGGCAGAGCTACCCGTGGTGGTTCTAGCTACATTGGAGTAGGCGGCAACATTGGATTATCTGGTGATACCACAATCGGTGAAGGTGCTTTTGCTGTCTTCAGTAAGTTTGGTTTAACTAATAACTTCTCTGCTCGTCCTGGAGCTTTGTTTGGTGATAATACTGTTATTCTTCTACCGCTAACACTTGACTTTCCAGTGGAACCAGTCACAGAAACTACACAACAACAACTCAATGTCGCTCCCTACATCGGCGGTGGAGCTGCTATTTCCACAGGTAGGGATAGTACAGTTGGTTTTCTAATTACTGGTGGTGTTGATGTGCCACTGTCCAATGAATTTACAGCTAATGCAGGTGTAAATGTTGGTTTCATTGATGAAACTGATGTCGGATTACAGTTAGGAGTTGGCTATAACTTCTAAACACTTGCAAATTAGCTCATTCAAACATTTGTGTAATGCCATTTCCTCAAAGTATGCAAGCCTAGCTTATTAACACTGCTGGCTTGCAGCTTGCTAAAGGAAAAAGGACAAAAATATGCTGTGGCAAAAAATACTTTTCGGACTGTTTACAAGTATTAGTATCATTGGCTTGGGAATTGCCGGATGTACACAAGAGCGCACTTTTGAAGCACAAACACCAACTGCCACAACTACACCCCAAGCCCAAGAACGCAAACCAGATGTACCTTTTGTTCCAACACCACAATCAGTGGTGAATGCCATGCTGGAATTGGCACAAGTCAGCAGTAATGACGTACTTTACGATCTTGGCAGTGGTGACGGCAGAATACCAATTACTGCTGTGCAGAAATATAATGTTCGTCGTGCCGTTGGTGTGGAGATTAATCCAGATTTGGTGCAGAAAAGTCAAGCTAATGCCAAACAAGCAGGAATAAGCGATCGCGTGGAGTTTCGGCAACAAGATTTGTTTCAAACTGATTTCAGTGATGCAACGGTGGTAACACTCTATCTACTACCGGATATCAATATCAAACTTCGACCCAAGCTTTTGCAAGAACTTAAACCAGGCACCCGGATTGTATCCCACGACTTCGATATGGGCGAGTGGAAGCCACAGCAAGTAGTGCGAGTGGAAGGTAGAACTATCTATCTATGGGTTGTTCCTGAGAACGTACCCCAGAACTTACGATAAGGCATCTGTTACCTGACTCAAAATGCCAACAGAAAAAAGGAGTTCAAAAAAACTTCAGTTAGCGAAGTGGTTAGGTGGAGGAGTTTTAGTTTTTTTGATCGGTGGTTTGGGCTTTCTCTATTTGCGAGGTTTTTTCCGTCAAGAAGTTGAGTACAAAATCACTAATGCTCCTTCTGTAGAGGAGCCACGCTTTCCACTTTTGGTTGTAAGTTTGTCCAATGCTTTAACTACTAGTGGTAAATTCACTGACTTTTGGACTGGAGCAGATGCTATTTATGCTGCTCGATTAGACGCAATTCGCAATGCCAAGCGTACAATTCGCTTTGAAACATATTACATGACACCTGGTCGCCGCGCCGACGAGTTTGCTCAGGCATTAATTGAACGCAGCCAAGCTGGAGTGCAAGTACAACTGTTAATTGACAACTTTGGTACGGGTTCTATCCCTAATGAATATTGGCAAAGATTGCGACAAGCGGGTATAGAGGTGCGCCTTTTCCGAAACTTTGATTGGAGAGCACCATTGGAATACAATTCTCGCACACACCGCAAACTACTTTTAATTGATGGCGAGCGGGTTTTGATTGGTGGCGCGGGAGTTTCGGATAGTTGGGATGGTGATCCAGAAATTGGCGATCGCGCTCCTTGGCTGGAGTTTGAGGTGAGTTATTCTGGGCCGATTGTCAGTGTTTTAGAAGGAAATTTTATACAAAATTGGGTTTATACTGGCGCGACAGTAGATCTTGCACAGCAAGTAGTGCAAGCATTACCAGAAGAAGAAACTAAATTATACGTAACCAATGATACGTCTACGTTAAGCGAATCCACAATTAGGATGCTGTTTCAAGTTAGCTTTTTAGCAGCTCGGCAACGGATTTGGATTGGCAGTCCTTATTTTGTTCCTGACAGCAATACTCGCAATGTGTTGATTCAAGCCAAAAACAAGGGTGTGGATGTACGTATCTTAACGATGGGACAAAAAAATGATAAACCGATAGTCCGTTTTGCCTCCCGCGAATTATATGGTGAACTGCTAGTAGCAGGAATCCAAGTGTGCGAATACCAACCTAGTATGATGCACGCCAAGCTAGCTCTAATTGATGATGATTGGGTAAGTACTGGTAGTGCGAATTTTGACCCCCGTAGTTATCATCACAACGATGAATTAAACGTCTCCACCAGAAATCCGCAATTAATTTCAAAAATTGGCAGTTTATTTGAGCAGGCACAAGCTGAGAGTCAATGTCTCTCTCAACAAGAATGGGAGAAACGCCCTTTAACAGAAAAGCTACTCGGTCGTGTGGGACTGATTGTAAAACCACTTTTTTAATGCTTGTTATATAGGAGGATTAAAAATATGACCGCAGAACAAAAAAGACTGGAAGAAGACCGCAATCGCAAGGCATACTGGCGGAGATGGGGTTCTTACTTGAGCGAGCGGCAATGGGGAACTGTTCGGGAAGATTACAGTTCTGATGGAAACGCCTGGAACTATTTTCCTCACGATCATGCCCGCTCTCGTGCCTATCGTTGGGGTGAAGACGGGATTGCTGGTATTAGTGATAATCATCAACGGTTATGTTTTGCGATCGCGCTTTGGAATGGTAAAGATCCAATTTTAAAAGAAAGGCTATTTGGTCTGAGCGGGCCAGAAGGTAATCATGGAGAAGATGTCAAAGAATATTACTTTTATCTTGATAATACTCCTTCCCATGCCTACATGAAATATCTCTACAAATATCCCCAAAAAGAATTTCCTTATAACCAATTAGTAAAAGAAAATCAGCAAAGGGGCTATCATGAGCCAGAATTTGAGTTAGCAGATACAAATATTTTTGATAACAATGAATATTTTGATGTATTCGTTGAGTATGCTAAGGCAGCAGACGAAGATATTTTAATCAAAATTAGTATTATTAATCGAGCTTCCGAAACCAAGCATCTCCATTTGTTACCTACAATTTGGTTTCGCAATACTTGGTCTTGGCAAGAAAACTCTTCCAAACCTACTCTGACTCAAGTTTCTCCAAATATTATCAAAGCATCTCACCCATCTTTAGGAGATAGATGGCTATATTGCCAAAACCCCAAATCGCTTTTATTTACTGAAAATGAAACTAATTATGAGCGACTATTTGGGACAAAAAATCATTCTCCCTATGTCAAAGATGGGATTAATAATTATATTGTTCACAATCAAAACGAAGCTGTAAATCCTGAACAAATTGGAACCAAGGCGGCGGCTCATTACGAGCTAACTATTGCTCCTGAACAAACTACAATTATTCATCTACGTTTAACTGATAATGAGAATTTAATAGCAGCTTTTGATACAGATTTTGATGCTATTTTTTCCAAACGTCAGCAAGAAGCAGATGAATTTTACCAGCATATTTCGGGTAGAAATTTTTCAGAAGATGCTCAAAATGTACAGCGACAGGCATTTGCTGGTTTACTTTGGACAAAGCAATATTATTACTATGTTCTAGAAGACTGGCTCAAAGGCGATCCTACTCAACTACCACCCCAGCGCCATAATCCCCGTAATCAAGAGTGGACACATCTTTATAACGATGACATTCTTTCTATGCCCGATAAGTGGGAGTTTCCCTGGTTTGCAGCTTGGGATTTAGCTTTTCATGTTATTCCTCTTGCTATGATCGATCCAGATTTTGCCAAACGTCAATTGACGAGACTAACAAGAGAATGGTACTTGCATCCCAACGGCCAAATTCCCGCCTATGAGTGGCACTTTAGTGATGTTAATCCTCCTGTTCATGCCTGGGCAACGTGGCGAGTTTATCAGATTGAGCAAGAATTTTATGGTCGTAGCGATCGCGAGTTTCTCGAACGAGTATTTCAGAAATTACTACTCAATTTTACTTGGTGGGTAAATCGCAAAGATAACAATGGCGATAATGTCTTTCAAGGGGGATTTTTAGGATTAGATAACATTGGTATTTTTGATCGGAGTTCAGAATTACCAACGGGTGGACATTTAGAACAATCTGACGGTACAAGTTGGATGGGAATGTATTGCCTGAATATGTTAACCATTGCCTTGGAACTAGCAAAAACTAATCCCACATACGAAGATATTGCCAGCAAATTTTTTGAGCATTTTCTTTATATTGCCGATGCTATGGATCACATCGGCAAGACTGATATTCATCTTTGGGATGATGATGATCAATTTTTCTATGATGTACTGCATATACCTCATGGCGAGCGTCAACGCCTCAAAGTTCGTTCAATGGTGGGGCTAGTTCCTTTGTTTGCAGTCGAAACGATGGAAGCAAGTCTCTTAAATGCTTTTCCAGGGTTTAAAAAGCGTTTTGAATGGTTTATTAACAATCGTCCCGATTTGCAAAAAAATATTGCCTGTTTAGAAATTCCAGGTAGTGAAGCCAGAAGACTACTTGCTATTGTTAATCCAGAAAAGCTGAAAGCAATTCTCCAAAAAATGTTGGATGAATCTGAATTTTTAAGCCCTTATGGTATCCGTTCTGCCTCCAAATTCCATGCTGAACATCCCTACATTTTTGAAGTAGATGGACAACAGCATCGAGTTGACTATGAACCTGCTGAATCAACTAGTGGAATGTTTGGTGGAAATTCTAACTGGCGCGGCCCTGTGTGGTTTCCCATGAATTTCTTAATCATAGAATCCTTACAAAAATTTTATCACTATCTGGGTGATGACTTTCAAATTGAGTGTCCTACTGGCTCTGGAAAATTTATGAATTTAAACGAAGTTGCAACAGAGTTATCTCACAGATTAATGAGCGTCTTTTTGCGCGGTAGTACGAATTATCGTCCCGTTCATGGTGGTAATTATCTATTTCAAAATAATCCAGACTGGCACGATTTAATTTTGTTTTACGAGTACTTTCACGGTGATAATGGCGCAGGATTGGGAGCTAATCATCAAACAGGTTGGACAGGATTGGTAGCGTATTTGATTCACCACTGTGGAGATAATTACAAGCAAAGACAAGCTCGCCAACAACAAGCGATCGCTTCGGATTTAATTTCATTGTCTGGAAACCGATAACAGCCATGATTCAGGAAGCCTGGGAATTATTGGAAAAATCTATTATTTACTATCAAGGACGAGCAGTTGGTACAGTCGCAGCACAAGATCCCCACTTAGATGCACTGAACTACGATCAATGCTTCATCCGCGATTTTGTTCCCTCAGCCTTGGTGTTTCTGATGCAAGGCAAGACAGAGATTGTCCGTCATTTCTTAATAGAAACACTGTTGTTGCAAAGCCATGAAAAGCAGATGGACTGCTTTGAACCAGGGCCGGGACTTATGCCTGCCAGTTTCAAAGTAGAATTTGATGGGAACAAAGAATATTTAACTGCCGATTTTGGTGAACATGCGATCGCTCGCGTTCCTCCAGTAGATTCCTGTTTGTGGTGGATTTTTCTCCTCCGAGCCTACGTCAAAGCCACGGGTGACATAGCTTTTGCCCATCAGCCAGGTTTCCAGGAGGGAATTAAACTCATTCTCGATATGTGTCTGGTGCATCGCTTTGCCATGTACCCAACGATGCTAGTTCCTGACGGCGCATTTATGATTGATCGTCGTTTAGGAGTTTACGGGCATCCTCTGGAAATTCAGGTGTTATTCTATGCTGTTCTCCGCACTGCTGATGAATTACTTTTACCAGATGGAGATAACTACAGCTATTCCCATAAAATTAAGCAGCGAATGGGAGCTTTAAATTACCACATCCGCGAGTATTACTGGCTGGACTTAAAGCGATTAGGCGAAATCTATCGCTACAATAGCGATGAATTCGGTAAAGAAATTGCCAATAAGTTTAATATTTATGCTGAATCTATTCCTATGTGGTTAACCGAATGGTTACCTGAGAATGCAGGGTATTTAGTCGGAAATTTAGGGCCCGGAAGAATGGATTTTCGCTTTTTTACCTTAGGAAACCTGCTAGCAATCTTAGTTTCTTTAGCGAGCGAGCAAGAGTCCCAAAGCATTATGGACTTATTTGAGTTGCGCTGGCACGACTTAATTGGTTATATGCCTTTAAAAATTTGTTTCCCTGCCTTAGAAGGTATGGAATGGCATATTGTCACAGGATGCGATCCTAAAAACATTCCTTGGTCTTACCACAATGGAGGCAACTGGCCAATTTTACTGTGGTTATTTGCAGCGGCAGCAGAAAAAACAGGTCGAGTAGAACTTGCCCAACGCGCGATCGAGATTGCCCAAAGCCGTTTGACACGAGATAGATTTCCCGAATACTACGATGGTAAAAATGGGCGCTTAATTGGCAAAGAAGCCAGAATATACCAAACTTGGAGTATTGCTGGATTGTTAGCCGCAAAAGAAATCATCGCCAATCCTGCTTACTTAGACTTAATTACTTTTGAGGAGGATAATCAGAATTTAGGCTGTGACTTTGCGTAAAGCATCTATAAATATTGTGCGTAACGGCTATTGTCACTCTCTTAAACTTTACAAATGCTTATATAGCTATAAACATCCTATATTTAGATAACTTCAAGCTTTAAATTGTAGGGTGCGTTACGCGCTGCTTAAACGCACCGCACAATTATGGTGCGTTACGGCTAATTCTAATTCTCTTAAATTCTCAAATCCTTGCATAGCCGTAATACACCCTACGTTTAGATAAATTCAAACTGTTATTTTAGTGACGTTTGCGGGAACTATGTAACTGTAGTCTGAGTTTTTCTTAAGCAAGCAGATGTTAGTTTTCACTCGTCAAGCTGTTGGTTCATTTTTGACTGCCTGTCTGTGTATTTCAGGAGTTGGCTTGCTGCAATATCCACGCCTGCAACAATTTATTGCTATTAAAAAAAATACCTCAATATTAACTTTAGAAAAAGAGATAAAATTAGAACAAACCCGGCTCAATTTACTAAAAAAAATGCCAAGTTTTGGCTATAATAATTTAATTGCAAATTGGGTATATCTAAATTTCTTACAATACTTTGGCGATGATGAAGTTCGCGCCAAAACAGGTTACAGTCTCAGTCCTGAGTATTTTGAAGTAATTTTGAAACGCGATCCACGATTTTTACAGGCTTATTTAGGGCTTTCTAACAGTACATCTATGTATGCTGCCATGCCAGAGCGGTCTATAGGATTGATGGAGGAAAGCTTAAAGTCTTTATCTCCTAAGGTTCCACACAGAGCTTACTATGTATGGCGTTATAAAGGAATTGATGAATTATTATTTTTAGGTAATTCTCAAGCTTCTGAACAATCGTTTACAGAAACAGCTAGTTGGGCTAGTAAGTATACAGATGATGAAAGTAAAAAAATAGCTTATCTTTCTTATAAAACTGCCGAATTTTTACATAAAAATCCTAATAGCAAATATGCTCAGATTTCTACTTGGACAATGGTATTAAATAATCAAGTAGATGAAAAAACTCGTCAAAGAGCAATTAAAGAAATAGAAGCTTTAGGTGGCAAAGTTATCAAAAATGATGACGGAACTATTAGAATTAAATTACCTGAAAAAGATTGATTACATAGCTAATAGCTAATAGTTAATTGTATTCACTATCAGCCATTAGCTATTTCCTATTTCCCTTCTCGCGAGGTTACAAACATTTACTGGTACGACGGCAAATTAATTCAATCTCAAACCCTGGAATTAACAATTGACGATCCGGGGTTACTCTATGGAGCGACTGTTTTTACTACTCTACGAGTTTATGACAACTCTCTTGCCCATAGATTAACTAACTGGCAAGCACACTACGATCGCCTAAAATCTAGCTTACAAACTTTTAGCTGGTCAATACCAGATGAAGCGCGATTGCGTCAAGGTGCTAAATTAATCATGACACGCTTTCCCATTCTCAGAATCACCATTTTCCCCGATGGACGAGAATGGATAACTGGTAGATTATTACCAAATAATCTGACGGAAAAACAAAAACATGGTGTTGAAGCCTGTTTAACATCACCAGAATTGTATCGCTCTCTACCCGGTCACAAAACAGGAAATTATCTCAGTGCTTGGTTGGCAAAAACTAACGCCACCAAGTTAGATGCTGAAGAAGCTATCTTAGTAGATGCACAAGGAAATTGGCTGGAAACTAGTACGGGCAATCTTTGGGGTTGGCGAGATGGCTGTTGGTGGACACCTCCTTTGAAGGTGGGAATTTTGCCGGGAATCATGCGTTATCAGCTGATGAACTGGTTGAAGCAAAAGCAAATTGAGGTGAGAGAAGAACCTTGGACAGCAGATTTAGTCAAGGGATTTGAAGCGATCGCTACCAGCAACAGTGTAGTTGAAATTGTTCCGATCCACACTGTCATCCAACCGACTGGACAGCTACAATATAATCCCTACCATCATATTTTTAAGCAAATGCGGGGGTTTTTCTGAGCATTACAGATGTCAAGTCTGGTATAACTTAAAATAAGTTAACATAATTCTTAAAAATGCCCTCGCACAAAAAAGTACAGGAGGACTGACCTCGGTGAATAATAAAAGATGGAGAAATGCGGGGCTGTACGCGCTGCTTTTTATAGTTGTCATTGCTTTAGGAACAGCCTTTTTTGACAAGCAACCCCAAAGCAGAGAAACATGGCGATACAGTCAATTTATTCAAGAAGTTGAAAAAGGCAGAGTCGAAAAAGTCAGCCTCAGTTCCGATCGGTCTACAGCGGTTGTTACTCCCAAGTACGACCCCAACAAAAAGCTGGTGACCTTAGTTAACGATCCAGATCTAATCAATACTCTTACCAAAAATAACGTTGATATCAGTGTTTTACCCCAAACCGACGATGGTTTCTGGTTTAAGGCACTTAGCAGCTTATTTTTCCCTGTATTACTTTTGGTTGGTTTATTTTTCTTACTGCGTCGCGCTCAAAATGGCCCCGGCAGCCAAGCTATGAACTTTGGTAAGTCCAAAGCTAGAGTGCAAATGGAGCCGCAAACCCAAGTTACCTTTGGTGATGTCGCCGGTATCGATCAAGCCAAGTTGGAACTTAATGAAGTTGTAGACTTTTTGAAAAACGCCGATCGCTTTACCGCCGTGGGAGCCAAAATCCCCAAAGGTGTACTGCTTGTTGGGCCTCCTGGAACTGGTAAAACTTTGCTAGCTCGCGCAGTTGCAGGCGAAGCTGGTGTACCTTTCTTCTCCATCTCTGGTTCTGAGTTCGTAGAAATGTTTGTGGGTGTAGGTGCATCCCGCGTCCGCGATTTGTTTGAGCAAGCCAAAGCCAATGCTCCTTGTATCGTCTTCATCGATGAAATTGACGCCGTAGGCCGTCAGCGTGGTGCAGGCTTGGGTGGTGGTAACGATGAGCGAGAACAAACCCTCAACCAGTTGCTCACAGAAATGGACGGCTTTGAAGGCAACACTGGCATCATTATTATCGCCGCTACCAACCGTCCCGATGTTTTGGATGCTGCCTTGTTGCGTCCCGGTCGTTTTGACCGTCAAGTTGTGGTAGATCGTCCCGACTACTCTGGACGTGTCGAAATTCTTAAAGTTCACGCCCGTGGCAAGACATTAGCCAAGGATGTTGACTTGGAGAGAATCGCCCGCCGTACTCCTGGGTTTACCGGTGCTGATTTATCTAACCTGCTCAATGAAGCTGCAATTCTGGCAGCACGCCGGAATCTGACTGAAATTTCGATGGATGAAATTAACGATGCCATCGATCGCGTCTTAGCAGGGCCAGAGAAGAAAGACCGAGTCATGAGCGAAAAGCGTAAGCAACTAGTAGCTTATCACGAAGCCGGACACGCTTTAGTTGGTGCGTTGATGCCAGACTATGATCCAGTACAAAAAATTAGCATTATTCCTCGCGGTCGTGCTGGTGGTTTAACTTGGTTTACCCCTAGCGAAGACCGGATGGATAGTGGTTTGTACAGCCGCTCTTATCTAGAAAACCAGATGGCAGTAGCATTGGGTGGTCGTATCGCTGAAGAATTAATCTTTGGTGAAGAAGAGGTAACTACTGGTGCTTCTAACGATCTGCAACAAGTAGCCCGTGTTGCTAGGCAGATGGTAACGCGATTTGGCATGAGTGAAACCTTAGGCCCTGTTGCCCTCGGTCGTCAGCAAGGCAATATGTTCCTTGGTCGCGATATCATGTCAGAGCGCGATTTCTCAGAAGAAACTGCTGCTGCTATTGATGAAGAAGTCCGTAAATTAGTAGATGCGGCTTACAAACGTGCCAAACAAGTTTTGACAGATAACCGCCACGTTCTCGATCAGCTTGCAGAAATGTTAGTTGAAAAAGAAACTGTGGATGCCGAAGAGTTACAAGAACTGCTGGGCAATAATGATGTCAAGACTGCGGCGTTTGCGTAATTAATCGGGAGTTAAGTTATTAATTAACTCAAAAATCTTAAAAGTCAGGGCAATTGCTGGATTTTCCACAATTGCTCTAATTTTTTTTGCACGCAGGGGCAAAAGATACAATCTAGTTAGAATTAAAGAAATCCTGATTGTTAGACAATTGCCAATCTCATCATGTTATACAAATTTAAAATTACGAGCGCTCGGTGTAGATCCTGATAAGTACCTATGCATAAATATTTAGCCATTTTTCAACACGACTAAAATTGCTGTTTCCTTTACTGTTAACTGTTCTCCGTTCCCTGTTCCCTTGCCTAAATAGATAATTTATTTTGCACGACTTCTTAGTGTTGTCTAAATATTATCTGAGTTGAAATTTATGGAGAGCGCCGATTTAAAACCAAAGTACCTGCGATCGCTCAGTAGATGAGTAACTCGATAGCATCCATCCAAGAGCAACTCAGAGCCACAACCCTCACGAAATAGAGTCTTACGTGTGTTTTGCGGCTTTGAACAGATAGGGTTAATACAGTAGCTCATCGATGCTACGGGTTTTAAATATTCTCATAAAACAAATATACAATTGCAGTTAGTAATATCTACCCAAAGCTAAATAAAAACTATAGATTTTTAGTAGTCTTAAAGACACAGAGTTCTAACTTCTTCAAGAAGCCGGAACTCTAATTATGTATAGATATCAAACTATATCAATAAATTGCTCAGAAATTAAATTTATAGCTAAATTTTGGGATAATTCGCAATTTTTTGCAGAATTACCCCGATATTATGCCAATAAATACAGATACACTGATTAACGCACTCTGGTTACTTGGTATTTATTTTTTACTTCTTGAACTTGCAAATTTTTACAAGATAGTACCAACCAAAACAAATATGGTTAACAATTAAGTCTTTCAAGCCCCTAAGGTCTAGTTGATGGCTTTAAAAATAGCCATGCCACAAAAAAGGTAGATGCTGTAAATAGCTGTGTCAGATCTAATGCAGATAGATATCCATCTGAGAAAGAAGCAATACTTCTGTCTGTAATGCCAAATAACCAAGATGAGATACCAAACAGCCAAATTCCATTCTTCAGACTGCCTAGAAATCCTTGAGAGTCTGATGATTGCTGATTATTCATTACTTTCTACTCCGTTGGTAAAGAAGTTGGCTCAAAATTTGGGAATTAGGAAAAACTCATCTTTAACAGTTCTTGCTATCAGGAGTATTTCAGTGCCATGTCTTTCGAGTGTATTAATTATTTCCAGTTTCTTAACATATTGTATATATCCTATATATTAATAAATATTTCATTGACTTGACATACCTACTTAGAGGTACATCTTCGATAGATAGGCATTTTATCTAGATTAACTTTGCTTCTGTTTTGATCAAAACCTTAAGTATTGTTATTTTAAATGTGGGATTTCAAGCAATTTGTTACAAAACTGACTAATTTATTAATCTTTTGTTAAAGACTAAGTGTAACAATAGATACATTATTTGCTGATTTAGTCTTTCATAGAAGTGCTACCAAGTTGCATAGAGTTGCAGTAGAGAATGACACTGGTATGCACAGAATATATATACTCAGTAATAAACTGGATTTAGTTGCGCACTCTCTCAACTATAAAATTCAAAGTGTTATTATCAATGCTTGTTCACAACTTCAAATTTTGTGTGTTATTACGCTACAAAGAAAGTATCATCAAGCCTAGTAAAACAAGCCATGGATGATTTTTAAGCTTTTGACTTCTTTTAAGTCGGTTACTCTATAATCACCTGTAAGAAGGAAATAAATATTTAGTAATACAGAGTTAAATTGGGAATAATTTAGATAGATTCTGAATTTTGCAATAAGTTTGCGAAATTTAGACAGTTTAATCTGTAGCAGCAAGATAAGGCAATGTTATTCAAGCAAAAAGCCGATGAGCGTAATTAGGCAACGCCGCATAATAATTGGAGACGTGCATGGTCACTATCAAGGTTTAATGAGATTGTTGGAGGCGATCGCTCCTACATCAGACGATCAAGTTTATTTTTTAGGAGACTTAATTGATCGCGGGCCAAAAAGCTCACAGGTAGTGAATTTTGTCAAAAATAGTCCTTATCAGTGTCTGTTGGGGAATCACGAGCAGATGTTATTAAACATTTTTACCAAACGTATTCCTACCCCAACAGTGCAAGCATGGCTTTATAGTGGTGGGCAAGCAACAGTAGCTAGTTATAAAGAAGCTACTATCCCCCACGAGCATCTAGAATGGTTCAGTACTTTGCCTACACACTTAGATTTGGGAGATATTTGGTTAGTTCATGCTGGCGTTGATCCCTCAATTCCCTTAGCTGAACAAACTGCCGAGCAAATGTGCTGGGTACGAGATGACTTCCACAGCATCCCGAAGCCCTATTTCCCCGATAAGTTAATAATTATTGGTCACACTATCACCTTTACTTTGCCTGGTGTTGTACCTGGGAAACTAGCGCAAGGACAAGGATGGATTGATATTGATACTGGCGCGTATCACCCGCGCAGTGGCTGGTTAACAGCACTAGATATTACAAATCGTTTAGTATATCAAGTTAACGTCTTCAAAAACTGTGTCCGCACTCTACCTTTACAAGAAGTGGTAACAACTATACAACCACAACAGATTCGAGTTAGCGATCGCGGGCATTGTCTGGCGTAGCGGCAAGGATGGGAGGGGACACAATTTGCAAAGAACCAAAGCAACACTAAGACTTGAGTAGTGCTCGAATACTAGCTTGATAAGCAGTGTTATCTAATCCTTGGTTGCTGTTACTTGGTTGATTATTCATGGCGCGTTTGAGAGCTTCAATGCGATCGCTAGTTGCCGGGTGAGTGCTTAAAAATGTTGGTACAGAACGTTGGCTACTGCTACTGAGCAACTTTTGCATAAAGGAAATCATTCCCGATTGAGCATAACCAGTGCGTGAAAAAGTTTTCAGTCCTCTTTGATCGGCATCAAACTCCATTTGGCGGCTACGGGGCAGGTTACGTGCCAATTGCACTCCTAATTGCACTGCTGTAGAGCGATCTAATCCGGCTGCTGTTAACAAACCTTCATCAATAGCTTTTTGCCGCATTTGTTTGATTAAGTGCTTACCGCCAATGTGTCCAATTTCATGGGCAACTACACTTGCTAGTTCTGCTTCATTGGCTGCTGCTTTGAGCAAACCTGTATGA
The DNA here is from genome assembly GCF_030381805.1 of Chlorogloeopsis sp. ULAP01. Taxonomy (NCBI): domain Bacteria; kingdom Bacillati; phylum Cyanobacteriota; class Cyanophyceae; order Nostocales; family Chlorogloeopsidaceae; genus Chlorogloeopsis; species Chlorogloeopsis sp. ULAP01. The sequence continues at coordinate 216,455 of NZ_JAUDRH010000010.1, read as the reverse complement.
ATATACACATAACCTCCCAAAGTAGCAAAAGCGTTTATACTATCACTGTCAACTACTTGGAAAGTAAATTTCAGATTCGGGCGATCGCTGTTTTCTGCTAGACGCTGCCCAATTTGTTCCACATAACGATTAATTTCCGGATCGCGATATAGTCGCACATCACCGCTTAACAATTCTTGGTTGATTTGTTTACCAATATCAGCTTCTTGGCGATCAGATATATTAGAAAGCTGAAGTACTTGAACTCCCCGTAAAAGTAAAGGTAACCAATCCAAAGCTTGGGAAGGCAGGGCTGTACTCAAGCAAATACTCAGCGCTACTAATACAGAAACTAAAGGATAAAAATAACGACGCCAAAAAAAATTGTAATTAAAATATAAATTTTTCCTATTCATCATCTATCCCGTTTGAGGAGTATTTTGGCAGAACATGAAAGATGAGACGGATTTAAGGTTTTATAAGTTGCATTTTGAATTAATGATCCAAGTATTAGCATTTTTACTTGGGTATACGGCTGTTTTATCCTATTTATTTTGAATATGAACTAAAAACAGCGTTCGTGATAAACTGTTGCACGATCAAAAAATATAAAAGGCAGTGATGCGTGAGGTTCAGTGGATCTAAGGATAAAAATGATTGAAATTTGTCAATTTAGATAACAAAACATACACTTCTACTCTTACCATACTGCCAGAAATACTTACTCTGCTTTGATTTGGAAAAATTGGTTATGACTATTTTAGATTCCAAAGGTCGGTTATTCGGTAAATTCAACATTCTCGACGTAGGTGCTGCACTGGTAATATTGCTAGTTATATTTGGCATCTTTTTCTTTCCTGGTACAACTGGTTCTGTTGCCCAAGTTGGAGTTACAACAAAACCAGTTGAGATTGATTTGATTGTGCGTGGTTTGAATGTGCGTGATCCTCAACAGTTATTCGATCAAGGTTTAACAAAAGGCGGTAAAACAAACGTTATTATCCGCAATCAACCCCACGGTACTATTAATATTAAATCGGCGCGACTATTACCCAGAACTGTCTTAGTTCCACAACCAGATGGTTCTATCAAAGAAATGCCAGATCCAAAAGCAAACAATTTTAGTACAGATATGCTTGTGACATTAGATGGTAAAGCTACAATCACAAATAATGGCCCGGTTATGGGTTCGAGCAAACTCAAAATTGGAGTTCCAATTGAATTGGATGGATTTAATTACAATTTCAACGCATCTGTTATTGATATTCGGGTTAAAGATAAGTCATAGCTGATGCGGAAAATAGTCTCCATCTCATATTCAGAAATGGGGACTATTTTTTATGTGATATCAATTCTTCAAAATCTTGCTACATACTATTGTCCGCGTCGCCTTGTTACCCCGTCTTTGCGTCAGACTACATGAGAAGTGCTTTAACAGTTCTAACTCCCAATTTGCTCCGAAATCCATTGGCAATAAAGCTCTGAGCCGTAAACAATAGGCAGAGCAATAATTTCTGGCGCTTGATAAGAATGGAGTTCGCGAATTTTAGATTCTAAAAGTGGAAATAGTCTTAAATCAGTTTTAATGGACAACTGCCATTCTTGCTCATTGTGTATTTTTTGCTGCCAGCGATAAATAGATTGAATCGGAAACAAGCTTACACAAGCAGCCAGTCTGGCTTCTACGAGAGCAGAAGCGATCACCTCTGCTTCTTCTTTTGAGGCAGTTGTTACCAACACTACACCATAGGCAGTAGAGTTAGCCATAGCTCCTATCATTTAGAATTTTGAAGAGTCAATAGTTTATGGTCAATCTCTTTACTTATTGACCGTTAACTATTGACTGTTGTAGAAACGTAATAAATTTGCTCGGACTTAGTCTATCGCATCTTTGAATTAAACAGAAGATAAGGAATATACTTGACCATCTATTAGCAGTCGAGTAATGCCCTTAGCTTGCAGTTGATAACGAGCTTTATGTAGCATTTTACTATCAGGAATTTTAACTACGCGATCGCGTTTAGTAGAAAAACGTTTTGCTACTCGATGATTATCAAATACGGGCAACGTTCTTTCCTGAGTTTCTGGGCTAGGAATGTGTCCTAAATCACCAAAATCCCTAAGTGGTCTGGTAATTAATTCCGAAGAGCGATCAATAACTAAATAGCAAGTTTTTGGTAAATTAGCTGCTGAGAGCGGCAAAACCCGCACAAATGAATCACCAATTCTAGCTCTTGTCACTAAACGTGGTGCTTCCACAAAGTCTTCTTCATCATCGAAGTCTTCATCATCGAAGTCTTCTTCATCAAGATCTTCGTCTAAATCCTCCAACTCTTCTGATTCATCTAACAAATCTTCACCCAAAATCTGAGCTATTGCTTGCGCATTCGGATGTTTATCCTCTATGAGCGGGCTGGGAATATTTGTGATTTCCTGGGTTTTGGGTAACAGTTCTAACTGTTCTGCGACAGATGGTGTTACCTCCTCCGTTGCTGAAGAACGCCGCTTCACTCTTCTGCTCTTAGGAATTGGCTCAGTTGCAGTAACGGGGCTAAACTCCTCCTCTAAAGGAGGCTTCTGTTGTGGCAGTTCCTGTTCCTTTGCCTCTAGCTCAACTTGAGTAAATAAAGGTGGGTTTTCGTAGGTTACCTGCGCTCTGCCCTCAGGAGTTCTAGCTGCACGCTTTAAAGAAACGAGATATTCATACTCGTCTTCTGGCAAAGTACTTTTGAGTAAACGGCTAATAGTCGAATTACTTACGTCATAGCGTTCCGCTAAAGTTGAGGTCGTTTCAGCAGTTTGACGATATAATTTGAGGATTTCTTCCTTATCAGAATCTGTTAGTTTTCTCACAATAGACACCAAGCAAACTTTTTTCTAACCACGTTTTTTTCCCCGTTCTCGCCGGGAACGGTTTAATGATGCCTCATATTCCAAGGCTGCACCCATGCCAAATAAAACTCCGCTCCACACCCAAAACACTTCTAGTATCTCTCCACTTTGATAATTTGGAATCGAATTCTCGGCGTATTTATACCATATATCTGCAATGTAGAGCGAAAATGCCGCAGCTGCAATCATACGCCAAGAAAGAGAAACTCTTCCACCCCAAAAAGCCAGGAGTAGGGTAGTAGCGAAAATTAACAGCAATACGTCACTCAGCACATAAAACCAATTTAAAACAGAAGCAACAACTTCTAACCAAGAAGATTGACTGACGACTGTTGTTGTCTGTGGCTGATTTCCAATCAACCATGCTAGTGTGCTGCCCAAGGCTCCTATTGCCAATACTATTATCCACTGCGATATTTCCAAATGTAATCTTCTAGAAGCCACTGCTAAAATCATACCTACGCCCAGCGACAAATATGTTATTACATAAAATACATCGGCTACTGAAGGAAAGGGTTCTTCTTGTAAAACTATTTCGATATAGCCAAAAATTATCCCTCCCAAGAAATAGGAAAGCATACCGATACCAATAGCTAGCCAAACATTGCGACCGCTAACTATTTGCTCGCTACGCCAATTCCTCAAGCATAGGATACCAGACCATAAGTAAGCTAGTGCTTCAAAAATATTTGTACCAAGAACGTACCATCCGGTACGTGTTTCTGTCCCATCTGCACCGGGAATTTTGGCACTAAATAACAAAAAGTACAAAAATGCCAATATACCCCAGATTATGCCACATAAGACAATATTTTGAGTCGTCAATAAAGACTTAGAACTTTGAGGCTTGTTGTAAATGCTACTCATATAAATTCACTGTGTCAACGTATGCTGACAGTGTTTCGCGAGTAGAAACCTAGCAAAACAACCTTCATGAAGTTGTTTTATAGTATAAAAATCTACTTGCTAAAAACACCGTTATACTAATGCCACAGTTTACTCAGTGGAGATTGATTTAGCCAACCCAAGAATAGCGATCGCTCTTCTTCAGGCATACCTTGTAGCTTATCAACCACTGAATGAGCAAAGTTAGTATTGCCAAAATAGCCTTTCCCTAGCTTATGCAGTTCTTGCAACAGGGTAATGATGTGATTTTCTTTCCAACTTGGTAATTTATCTTTTTGTGGATTCATCTCTAGCAGATTTTTGACTTCCTCTGGAGAAGAAACTTGAGGGAATTGCCACTGCTGAAGTTTGGCTGTAATTTCTTTCTTAAATAATGCCGCTTGCCTAGTACCTAAAAAGTCTTCTATATCCATGTATACGGCTTGTAGCAGCAAAATGCTTGCTTGAGTAAATATATCCAGTCTAGCGCGATCGCCTGTATCACCGCTAAGTTGATCTAGGCGAATTTTGCCCCAAACGCTAAAGCGATCTGGTTCCTCCAAAAGAACACAGGCTTTGCCCTGATTATCAGTAAAATCTCTCCATAAGGCTCTGGCTTCTTCTTCTTGGCTAGCTTTGAAGACGCTAATTAACCTAAAGGTTTGCCCCTGATAATGGAGGACAGGGATCTGCTGATCCCGTTTTGGGTGCTGAATAGTCGATATTTCAACATCCTGCTTTTTCAGAATAAACATGACACTGGCAAATAACTCCTCACAGGGGCATTCTTAATTAACATGGCAGATATCATAACTCTATTAGGGCAGAGTGACCCAGCGTCTTTGCGTGTTTTGTTGTGGTAACCGTCTTGCAAAACCTGACAAAAGGCATACGTCTAAACAAATTTATAAACTATACAAATATAGCTAACTTCACATCTTGCATTCCTACCAACATTTTGGAGTAGACAGCCCCGAAATCCTGATTACTAGGTTAAACCTGGTAACGAGAACTAGAGCCAAAGGCTCTCTCATGTCGTGACTTGAATTTTAGCCTCACAATCCTAAATTCCGCAATTTTAGATTGCATTATAGTAGGAGGACAGATAAAATAACTAAAAGTTAGTTTCAAATAGCCTCTTTTAAGAATGAGCGCGTAGCTCAGGTGGATAGAGCAACTGCCTTCTAAGCAGTTGGTCGCAGGTTCGAGTCCTGCCGCGCTCGTATGATATATAGGTTCTAGCTTACTTCTGCAAATGCCGCCCCTCGTACCGAACCGTAAGCATTTGTAAATAATGTGTTGAAAGGTGCCAAATCCAGGCACTCTTGTTCTAATGCATGATGGCGGCGTTAATCTTCAAAGAATAGTAAAAGCCTAACCACAAATTATTAGTGGTCTTAAACAGCAAGTCTATCAATTTGTGACAATCCCCGAATTACTGAAAATGAAAAATTGAGGGTAGGCTTTTTGTCTACCCTGTAAATTGCTCATTCACTCATCGCCGAAGCACAGCTTGTCGCTGCTAACCAAAGTTTGTACAGTAATAGCTCAGTGCGATCGCTTATGGTGGTAACAAACACACCTTTTACATCTTCAGAACCATCCGAAAGCCAAGAACCCCGCAAAGTAACTTCAATATAATTGGCATCACAGACGCACAAAATAATCGTTTCTCTCTCATCCCACTGCACCTCAAACTTGAGCTGTTCTAATCCTGGCAGATCGACAGGAAGCAAAAAGGAAGCACTGCTGGGTTCAACGCACAGACTTTGACCGACTCGCAATGCCAAAATCACTCGCTGCGCTACCCACTCCTCTAAGGATTGAGTCAGACACTCTAGGTGAAAGCTTGTTTCGGTATAAGTTAGTTTCAGCATTCCTCATGCTCTCATGCTATTCCAGGTTTATTTGCAAGTCCAACCAAAATTGTTCTGCAAAAGCGATCACCGGATGGACTGGTGCTTTTGGCGTGGTACGCAGGTGCATACCAATTTCTTTGAGGGTTCTGTCTCCTTTGGAGGAGTTACACCGTTCACAAGCAGCAACTACGTTATCCCAAGTATGTTGCCCGCCTCTAGAACGGGGAATCACGTGATCTAGTGTCAAATTTTTGCTACTACCACAATATTGGCAACTGTAACGATCTCGTCGCAATACTTCTCGCCTATTCACTGGCGAGACTTTCCATATTCGCTCGCAAGAAGTAATTTTCAAGCGAATCTGTTTTGGCACATACACTACCAAGCTAGGTGAATGAACTTGCCATCCGCTAACCGTGTTTATCTCTAGTGGTTCAGCCTTGTTGGTTACTAAAAGTACAATTGCGCGCTTGATATTTACCCGACACAATGGCAAGTAATTGTGAGAAAACACCACCACGGATTGCTCTAAAACTTGCGTTGCACTTGTCACGGTTTGACTCCTCATTTAAAAACCCCCGCTCCTTTCTTATTTGAAGCGGGGGTTGGGAATTGACCTTTTTTAAGTCTTTTATTCCTATATCGGTACAGTATCCTGGTGCCTGTACCTCCCGCTTTCTTCGTCTATTTGTGGTGCTCGATTAAGTACACTAATCCTGGCATATCTAAAATCACGATTACCCTCTGTGAATTGAAGATGCTTTCGGTTTCCACACCCCATAAATAAATACTCCACTTCCACGGCGGTTAATTCCCAATTGACTTGGGAGTTCTTAACATGCATGAAAGTAGAGTTGGGGTAAACGAATTTCACAGAAAATTTCACCTATTGAACATTCCTTTAAACATACTACACTTGTATTACTATCCTGTCTATAGTTTTAAGGAGAAAAAACTCATGCATACGATTGCTCGCACGCCAACCACCGATATGGAAGTCACCAGCATCAGATTAGAGCGAGAATTGAAAGATAAGTTGAAGGAACTAGCTGGCAATCAGGGATATCAAGCCTTGATCCGCGATATTCTCTGGAACTATGTCCAGCAAAAATCAGGAGAATGGAAACCCCGATTTTCCAAAGCTGATATTCGAGCTAGTATATCTGCCACTGCCCAGCAAGAGGAACGCTGTGTATTAACAGGCCAAGTCATTCAACCGCAACAACCGATGCTATTGGGACTAACAAGAAATGGCGATATGGTTCCTTTAAGTATCGAAAGCTTGGCTGGATAAATTTGGACTCAAGTGAGTGCAGCCTAGTTATTATTACTGGCATTTCAACTAGGCTGCATTCATAGTCGTTGGACTAGTAGACTTTAATATATATAATTAAAAAAATAAAAACTAAATACTTATTACATAAACTTATAACAAGATATGGTGGCTAACTTTGAAAAATTTTGCATTCAAAAATTTATCAAATAGCCGACTTTAAACAAATTCACCAGACACACAATATTAACCTAGTCAAAATTAAAAAAAATCTAAAAGAAAAGTATTAATAGTAAAAGCAAGGTTTTATTTGCTACTTTCCTACCAAAAGGATAAAAGTGTAATTTTATGCTTAATATATAGGTATCTGTGCTATTTAACTCAAGCTTATACTGATTTGTTAATCCAAATAACAATGAAAAAAATATTACATTTTTAAATCTATATTTAAGTATTAATTCGTATAAATTCATAAGATTTTTTCATAATTCCAGAGAAATTACGGTTTGTGTATAGTTACAAACAGGGTATTCTTAGGTCAAAGTTGGTAAATTAAGTAAACGCTTAATAAACAGCTATTATTCAGCTTCGGCATCTTAGTAGATTTTATGTATTCTATTACTCAATGCGTTTTGCATATAAGAATTGGCCATCTGGAATAGAAAGGGGCTATAACAAGTGAGAGAAGCTCTTGAAATTTAAAGATGTCTGACTCAGGAGGGTGTAGTCACACAAATGGAGTAAGCATATGGCAGGAGGTTTGGGTACAAAAACAATGGGGTCAAGATTCAAGAGCTTACCAGAAATAGAAAAGGGTTTGTCATCACCCCGACAGTGCATAAATAAAGTAGATCGACTCACACAATATCCGGTCAAACTGATGCAGTATGAGGAAGAACCAGCACTAAGGTTGGCACAAAAGATCAATCAAATTATCGCCAATAGCTCAACTGCAGCAGGTATGCTGCAAGATATAGCCCAAGTGCTAGGGATTGCATTTCAAGTAGATTGCTGCTGCTTAGTGACGTTTAAGGGTGAAGCATCCGGTGAAGAAATAATTGGGAACTGGTGTGCTCAAGAGTATTTTGGTTTGCAGCGTTCTGACGAAATATTTTCATTGGAACAATTGGATTTACCAGTAGTGCAGTGTGCTTGTGAACCAACCATAGAGGATATTTCAACAATTCAAGACAGCTTGGCTATAGGATGTCAATCTTTGCCGCTACCCATAAAAGCTGTTTTAGCAATTACTACTCGGTTTGGCACTAACAAAAACGGTGTAATTAGCCTGATTAAATCACAGATATACGATTGGAGTGAGTCGGAAAAACATTTGCTCAGAGCAGTGGAATCAGTTTGCGCGATCGCTTTTTCTCAAATAGCACAAGGACAGTTAATCGCTTCACAACAGCAGTATCTAGAAGTTTGCGCCCGGCATCAAAACCTAATTAAGCAATTGACGATCCTTGGTCGTAGCAATTTAGAATTAAACCAAATGCTGCAATTGGCGATCGCTTCAACTGCGGAGTCTTTGGGAGCAGATCGTGGTTTGCTCATACTTTTAAAATATGCTGATCCGCTATTTAGAACTTTGCCGAAAAGACAGATTCCCAAAGCGAAAGCAAATTTAGTAGGAGAATGGGTAAGAACTACAGAAAGTTTCCACTCCAGTAAATTAGATACTCAGGAGAATTCCTTTTGGCTCTCAGAATGTGGCGTGTGCCAGCGTGTGTTTAGCGAGTCTAGTAAAGCAATCATCCTGAATGACTACATGGATCGCAGCGATATGCTTCAGGTTGCACCAGTGTTTGGATTGGAGCAACTGCCTGCCATGCTGCTTATGCCTTTGGAAAGCCAAGGCAAAATCTTAGGATTTCTGGTGCTACAACAAGCAGAAGCTCGGATTTGGCAAGCAGCAGAAGTCAATATTATAGAAATGGTTTGCGCTCAAGTCAGTAATGTTATTATTCAAACGCAAACTCTGCGGCAGGTGCAGATGTTGGTGGATGAGCGTACAGCTCAATTACAGCGCAGTTTAGACGTTCAGGCTAAATTATACGAAAAACAAAGGCAATACGTAGAGCAACTGCGAGAACTCAACGAACTGAAAGATGAATTTTTAAGTAACATGAGCGATCGCTTGCGCTATCCTCTGACAAATATGCGTATGGCAATACGTATTCTACGTCAACCAGGAATCACACTAGAGCGGCAGACTAAGTATTTAGATATCTTAGAAGAAGAGTGTAGCAAGGAAATAAACTTGATTAATGACTTGCTGACGCTCCAGAAGCTAGAGACTCATCAAGAACGTCCACAATTTGAAACTATCGATTTAAATACAAGAATTCAAGAGATAGCTGCATCTTTTCAGAAAAAACTGGTAGATAACGGATTAAGAATTTATCTTGATTTGGCAAATCAAGCATTAGAGCTACAAACAGAACTAGAGAGCTTTGATCGAATTCTGCAAGAGTTGTTAACTAATGCTGGCAAATTTTCAGAAAGAGACACAGTTGTTCAACTACAAGCCGAGCACCAAGTTATCCAGCAAGTTGATCGAGTTATCATAAGGGTAATTAATATAGGAAATGGTATCTCTGAAGAAGAAGCCACCTATATATTCGATAAGTTCCGTCGTGGTAAAGGACGATGGATTCCAGGTACAGGCTTGGGGCTTGCCCTAGTTCAGTCCTTGGTACAGCATTTAAATGGGGAAATTGCGGTGGAAAGCATTCCGATTGAGAATACCAACCTCAGCAAAATCTGCTTTAGCTTAACCTTGCCCCAATTTTCTGATGAAAGCAAATCATATTCTGAAAGTGACTGAAGAACAATACACACCAGAAAAGCTCGATTCAATCGTCACTGAAGACGAAACCTACCTGGAAGAGGATTTGGCAGGTAATGCTCACCAATTGCAAGCTGTAGCAGTTCAGATTGAGAAAATCGCGGAGCGACAGCGGCAAATCACTGCTAAGATCCAAATTCCACAACCAGTGGCACAAGTCTGGAAAGTGCTTACAGATTACGAAGCGTTGGCTGATTTTATTCCTAACTTAGCTACAAGTCGTCTGTTGGAGCATCCCAATGGTGGTATTCGCTTAGAGCAAATTGGCTCTCAACGCTTTTTGCGCTTTAATTTTTCTGCTCGTGTGGTTCTCGATCTAGAAGAAAAATTCCCACAGGAAATTACTTTCCGGATGGTAGAAGGAGATTTTAAAGATTTTTCTGGATGTTGGGGCTTAGAGCCTTATTCTCTCGCCCAAGAAATGGGGACTAATCTTTGCTACATATTGAGAGTTTGGCCGAAACGCACTATGCCAGTAGGAATCATTGAACGTCGGCTAGCCAAAGATTTACAACTCAATCTACTTGCAATTCGCCAACGTGTAGAGGTGTTAGCAAGTTAAACAACTGCTGATGACGCATCTAGATATTACTCGCGTCATCATTAATATTCTCGATTCACAAATTTTCGCAGCGCATTTGATTCACAATTAATATTTATTCGTAAAGTGTTGGTGAAATAATGTAGAAATCCTCAAGACTATCACAGGAGTACTTCTACATGATATTACCTGCGAAAACACACAAAAAGAAGAAATTTAAAATGAACCTTTGCCCTTTTCATGTTTACGCATCTACTTGAGATACCCCCAGGGGAATTCGAATCCCCGTTACCTCCGTGAAAGGGAGGTGTCCTAGGCCTCTAGACGATGGGGGCGCGTGGTTCACACTTTTATAAATCTAACTGTTTTTACAGTTGATGTCAACAGGTTTTGTGAATAAATTTCTAGCAATATTTTCAATTGCAGCAGCTACACTGGTTGGAAGTAAAAGTTATTGACAGCGAATGCTCAAAAAAATACACTTTTGGGGCAAGTATCATTATGCAGCGCTTATATCTCAAGCGTTAGCATCAACTTATGTTTGACCGACTCAAAAATGCTGTAATATATACAACTAAGTATGAAACAACTTCTCTATTTAGTAAAGAATGGGGGTGTGGTATCGCATCCACAAAAGCGAAGATTTACCATTCTTTACCAAAGATTTTGAAAAATAGCGCTCAAAATCTAGCACATGGAAGCATCTTTTGAAATCACCCTGCAAATGGTGATCGCAGTTGTTGCAGGCATTAGCGCTCAGGTACTGGCAGCATATCTGCGGGTACCCAGCATTGTATTTTTATTATTGTTTGGCATCTTGCTTGGCTCTGATGGCATTGGAGTGTTACACCCGCATTTGTTGGGTACTGGGCTAGAAGTGATTGTTGCTTTAGGAACGGCAATAATTTTGTTTGAAGGCGGACTGAGTCTGGAATTGCAAGAGTTAAACAAAGTCTCCACAAGCTTGCAACTACTTGTCACCTTGGGAACTCTGATCACGTTGCTTGGTGGCAGCATGGCGGCTCATTGGTTGGGGGAGTTTCCTTGGCCGATCGCTTTTCTGTTCGCTTCTTTGGTTGTGGTTACAGGGCCGACTGTAATCAGTCCCCTGCTAAAACATATTAATGTGGAGCGACAAGTTGCTACCCTGTTGGAAGGAGAAGGAGTTTTAATTGACCCAGTCGGAGCCATTCTTGCTGTCGTGGTACTAAACACAATCTTAAACGACAATGCCGACCCCCTGATTGCCATTAGCAGTTTATTTATGCGCCTCAGTATTGGCGGGGCTATTGGTGCTGCGGGTGGTTGGCTGATGGCTTTGATTTGCAAGCGTGCCAGTTTTCTTTCCTTTGAGGTGAAAAACCTGGTTGTACTAGCTGGCTTGTGGGGCTTATTTGCACTCGCACAAATGATCCGTAGCGAGTCGGGGCTAATGGCAACTGTGGTGGCAGGACTTGTATTTGGAGCTGCTTCGGTACCAGAAGAACGCTTACTGCGGCATTTTAAAGGTCAACTGACGATTTTTTGTGTCTCAGTGCTATTTATCCTCCTAGCAGCCGATTTATCGATTGCTAGTGTGTTTGCCTTGGGTTGGGGCAGTTTATTTACTGTTCTGGCATTGATGTTTGTTGTTCGTCCGATTAATATTCTCTTGTGTACGTGGAATAGTGACCTCAACTGGCGACAAAAACTGTTTCTGAGTTGGGTAGCCCCTCGCGGAATTGTTTCTGCTTCTGTTGCTTCCTTATTTGCAATTTTGCTGACAGAGCATGGCATCAATGGTGGTGATGCAATTAAAGCCTTGGTTTTTTTGACAATTATCATGACAGTGTTTTGCCAAGGTTTAACTGCTGGTTGGATTGCTAAATGGCTGCAAATTACGCCCAAAGAGTCTGCTGGAGCAGTTATTGTTGGTTGTAATCCTTTGAGTATTTTGGTTGCTCGCCTGCTGCAAGAACGGGGAGAACCAGTAGTAATGATTGATACTGATCAAGAAGCTAGCCAAAAAGCCCAAGCACAAAATCTTCAGGTGATAACTAGCAGTGCTTTAGATGCTAATGTTCTAGAAGAAGCAGGACTGTCTGCTATGGGGACTTTTCTGGCTATGACCACAAATGGTGAGGTAAATTTTGTTTTGGCACAACGAGCGGCAGAGGAGTTTAACCCGCCACGGGTGTTAGCTGTTTTCCCTCGCGATCCGCAAGCTAATAATTCGACAAATAAAACCAAAGTTAACCAAGCTTTTCTGAGCGACTTGCAAATTAAAACTTGGATTCAGTACCTGAACGATGAGCAAGTGAAGTTAGGGATCTCAACTCTCAAGGAGAATGGTTTTTCTTTGCAAAAGGTGCAATTGCAGGCATTAATCCGCACTGGTGAATTAGTACCCCTATTTTTAGAACGGGATGAGAAATTGCAGATTATGCCTGCGGGCGAACCTTGGCAGGCAGGCGATCGCATTATCTACCTACTGCACGATCCTAGACCAAACCTTTTAAAACGTCTTTCTGGTGCTAGTCAATCTACTCGCCTTTCCCTAGAAAAATTACCAGAAGTTGAAGAAGTGCCGATCAATAAATTATCTCAACTCTCTGCTAGTGACGTTCCTGCACCTTGAATTAACTGTTGGGAGTTACTAACTTCAGAGTTTACTCCTTCTCGCTGCATTTGCTTTTCTTGCCACAGCGTGCTTAACAAATGCACCACAGAAATAATGATGGCAGCGAGCGAGAGAATGTAACTGTGGATTGTGTAAAGACGCTGGATCGTGAGTGTACTAATCGCACCACCAGTCAGAATTTCTCGCAGTTGTGAACCAATTAAAGGAATTGCTTCGATTGTTCCCAACTCAATGCTAAAACGCCAGAAGCCTTCTTGATCCCAGCTTAAGATCATCGCTGTCCATGACAACCCAATCGCCATTAAGATAAACAAAATCCCACTGATCCAAGCTGCTAGCCAACTCTTGCGATAGCGTCTGCCCAAAAACATCACCACAATTTGCACCAGAGCGATCGCAATTACTGCATTACCAGCAATATTGTGGGCTTTACGGAATAACCAACCGTAAGGTACTTGCTCTGAAATCATTTTCAAAGACTGGTAAGCTCTCCCTGCTGCAGGCTCGTAATAAAAAGACAGCAAAATTCCAGTAGAAGCAGCAATAAAGGACAGCGTAATGATTACGACTGAGAGTATCGTTGCTATGCGCCGTATCACCCTATCGAACTCGGTGTTTTGCATGGCTCACCGCTCCTTTGCTTAGCTAAATACATATTTTTATTACAAGTCTAGCTAAGAAAAGTTAAGAGTGGTGAAGATTTATTGGTCATTGGTCATTTGTTAGTGGTTAGTGGTTAGTAGGGGCGGGTTTTGTTGATTATCCTTGGGTTAAAACCGACAATTTATCTTCTAAACCCGCCCGTACAGTAGTTGGTTGTTCTCCTCTGCTCCTGGTGCTTTCTTGTCCCCCTCCTCTTTTCTAGGCTGTAGGGTTAAGAGCGTCGCGAATAATTGTTAAACCCAAAGCTTTGTAAGCAACTAGCATTTCATCAGATACTATCGGTGCAGTGACAAGATAAGTGAGTGCATGAATTGACTCCACGACATACGGAGCAGCAGTATCTAACTTTTGTGCTGTTGCTAATCCAACTACCTCTGCTGCTCCAGCAATCATTGCTCGTTTGACGTGGGCTTCGTCTAAGTTCTGCACACTAATTCCAATTTCTGGATGTAGACTGCACACCCCTAGCATGCACAAATCTGCACGAATCATGCGTAATGATTCAATTGTCGCAGCACCCACATTTACTAAGGCTTTTTTGTAGAGTTGTCCGCCCAGCATCACAACTTTAATGTTGGGATGCTCTGCTAGGGCAATGGCAATTGGAGGGCTATTTGTGACTACTGTTGCTTGCAAATCTAAAGGCAAATGACGAGCTACTTGGAGCGTTGTTGTACCCCCATCTAAAATTACCACTTGCCCAGGACAAACCAATTTTGCTGCTGCACGAGCGATCGCTTCTTTTTCTTTGGGTGCTTGTTTTTGGCGATCAGCATAACTGGCGATCGCAGGAGAAGCCAGTAGCGCTCCTCCATGCACGCGCTGCAATAAACCAGATTCAGCTAGTTCCCGCAGATCCCGACGAATTGTATCTTCGGAAACCTTAAGAACTGTACTAAGTTCCGATGAAAGCACCTTTTTATCACGATGAAGAATATTTAAGATTAATTGTCGTCGCTCCGCAGTTAGCATGACTAGTTTTCCTGAAGTTGCACATTTCATCTTGAAATTGCACGTTTGTGAGTTTATACTTATTTTGTGAGTTTATACTCATAGGCGTGCAGGTTTTTGCATATTTGGGATTACTTTTAAATAATTCAAGCACATTCGTGCATAGGGGAAGTAAAAGGGACTAGGGGCTAGGGACTGGGGACTAGGGACTAGGGACTGGGGACTAGGGACTAGGGACTAAGAATCAAGAAATCTTAATACCCCATCCCTCATACCCAATCACCAATCCCCAATCCCCAATACCTAATCACCAGTACCCAGTACCCAATCACCAATCACCAGTACCCAATCACCAGTACCCTCTTTCCCAAGGAATTAAGTCATGACTTTTACTGACATCAAATTTCCCATAGAACTCGGTGCTTACAAACCTCTGGCACTTAATCCGGCGAATGCGACTCTGAAGACTGAGCAAAGAGAGATCCTCAAAGCAAACATTCAACTTTGCCGTGATGCGATCGTTTTCTTCACAGCGACTGGGGCAGCTAAAGGAGTAGGTGGTCATACTGGTGGCCCTTATGACACAGTACCAGAGGTGATGATTCTCGACGCATTTTTTCGAGGAGCATCAGATCAGTTTGTACCAATTTTCTTCGATGAGGCAGGACATCGAGTAGCAACTCAGTACTTAATGGCAGCCCTGCATGGAAATTTACCACCCGAGCAACTCCTGCGTTATCGCGAAGCACACTCAACCTTACCGGGACATCCCGAATTGGGACTAACTCCTGGTGTAAAATTTAGCTCTGGGCGGTTGGGGCATATGTGGCCGTATGTCAATGGCGTGGCAATGGCAAATCCAGGCAAAGTAGTTTTCTGTCTTGGTTCTGACGGTTCTCAGCAGGAAGGTAACGACGCCGAAGCAGCGCGCTTGGCTGTTGCTCAGTATCTCAACGTCAAGTTAATTATTGACGATAATGACGTGACGATCGCCGGACATCCTTCTAAATACCTGCCCGGTTTCAGCGTTGCTAAAACCTTACAAGGGCACGGTTTGAAGGTACTAGAGGGAGATGGGGAAGACTTAGATGATTTATATAGCCGTCTGTGCGAAGCAGTGACTACTCCAGGGCCGATCGCTATAATCAACAAACGTCCCATGTGTCCCGGTATTGAAGGCTTAGAAGGCTCCAATCACGGACATGACGTGATTTCGGTAGATTTGGCAATTAAATATCTGGAATCTCGCGGACAGACGGCTGCTGTCGAACACCTCAAGAGTATTACCAAACCCAAACAAACCTATACTTTCCTCGGTTCAGGTAACGAATGGGGTGCTAACCGCAATGTGTTTGGTGAAGCAGTAGTTGCCGTGCTGAGTCGCATGAGCGAAACAGAGCGCAAGCAAAAAGTCATGGTGATCGATAGCGATTTGGAAGGCTCTTGTGGTTTAAAGAAGATTCACGATGCCTACCCAGAAATTTTTGTTCCCTCCGGCATTATGGAGCGAGGTAACTTCTCTGCTGCTGCCGGATTTGGAATGGAGGAAGGAAAACAAGGTATTTTCGCAACCTTCAGCGCTTTCTTGGAAATGTGCATCTCAGAAATTACGATGGCACGGCTGAACTACTCGAATGTACTTTGCCACTTTTCTCATGCGGGTATAGATGACATGGCAGATAACACCTGCCACTTCGGTTTAAATAATATGTTCGCTGACAATGGCTTGGATGATGGCTACGAAACACGTCTGTACTTTCCAGCTGATGTGAATCAGATGAAAGCCTGTGTGGAAGCTGTATTCTTTGAGCCTGGGCTGCGGTTTATTTTCTCCACTCGTTCCAAGGTACCCAATATCAAGGACAGTAATAATAATGACTTGTTTGGTAGCAGCTACAAATTTGTTCCCGGTAAAGATGAGGTGGTTAGAGAGGGAACGCAAGGCTACATCATCAGCTTTGGCGATGCTCTTTATCGCGCCCTTGATGCTGTAGAGCGTCTCAAGCAAGAAGGGTTAGATGTCGGTTTGATTAATAAATCAACCCTGAACGTTATCGATGAAGAAATGATGGCTAAAATTGGTAACGCTCCCTTCGCTTTGGTAGTAGAATCCTTTAACCGTCGCACCGGATTGGGTAGCCGTTTTGGTTCCTGGCTGTTAGAGCGCGATTATACTCCCAAATATGCTTATCTTGGCACTCATCACGAAGGTTGCGGCGGTTTGTGGGAACAATTCCCCCATCAAGGCATAGATCCAGTGAGCATTATGAATAAAGTCAAGGAGTTAGTTAAATAGTCGTCACCTTAAAGGGTGCGGCTACACAAACGAAGCCTGTTTCTGGCAGGCTTTGTTTGTATAGCCCCAGGCTTGAGCCTGTGGGCTGATCGCCAACTCAAATTGGAGCGATCGCGTGGGCATCGTCGTCAGGTTGGTTAAATTGTGCTTACAATTCAATTATTTTGATAAATATTCTACTTGCGGTTGGAAAAGAAAGGATGAGGTGATCGCAAATAGGATGCGAGAACTTGAGCCAGATTATAGTGTATTAGGTTGATGCGGAGAGATTCTAACGATGAAGTGATTAGCTGGGGTTAAGGTAACATAAAATATTTCATATTTTTGTAAGAATTTTAAT
This sequence comes from Chlorogloeopsis sp. ULAP01, assembly GCF_030381805.1. Taxonomy (NCBI): domain Bacteria; kingdom Bacillati; phylum Cyanobacteriota; class Cyanophyceae; order Nostocales; family Chlorogloeopsidaceae; genus Chlorogloeopsis; species Chlorogloeopsis sp. ULAP01. Next base: position 199,305 of record NZ_JAUDRH010000010.1, on the reverse strand, counting down.
CAGGAAGTGGGGGGAATATAACAAGAGAAATATTCTAAATTATCCCCCAGTTCCTCTGGCTTTGCTCCTGAATTAGATGTTTGTAGGTTATTCTCCTCACACGATCGCAACACCTCTAATATTTTTGCTCTTGGATTAAAGCTTGAAAGCGTTCATCAGAGCGGATTCTGTCAAAGTCTGAGTTATTGGCGACGATTGGTAGGTATGTTTCTGGACTAAGGTTAATTGCTTGTTGTAGGTTCTCAATTGCTGCTGCGATATTGTTCTGTGAGGCATAACAGCGAGCTTTGCTGTACCAGACGACAGGATCTTTGGGTTGTAACTCTGCTGCTTGGTTGTAGTCTTTCATCGCATCTTCGTAATACCCTAATTTTTCCCAAGACAAACCTCGGTTTAGTAGAGCTTTGTGATGGTTGGGTTGAATTGTTAAGGCACGATCGAAGCTGGCAATGGCTTTGTGATAACGCCCCCACTCATTCAACGTTACGCCTCGATTATGCCAAGCCAACACGTTATTCACGAAGAACTCAATGGCGCGATCGTAGCTATTGAGAGCCTCTTCGTAGCGCTTCAGTTGTCTAAGAGCATTACCTCTGTTGTTCCATGCCCAATAGGCATCGGCTTGCAATTTCAAGGTGCGCTCAAAACTAGCGATCGCCTTTTCATATAGTCCCAAATCGCACAAGGTGAGACCGCGATTATGCCAAGCAGTAGCAGCATTGGGGTTAAATTCAATCGCTCGCTCAAAGCTATTGAGAGCATCTAGGTGGCGTTCTAACTTTCCTAGAGCTATCGCTCGGTTGTGCCAAACCCAACAGTCATCGGTACGTAATTTGATAGTTTCGTCAAAACAAGCGATCGCATCTTTGTGACGACCTAAGGAACCGAGAGCAAAACCTTTTTGAAATAAGGCTTCCGGATAATCTGGCTTACATCTGAGTGCTTTATCAAAGCTAGCGATCGCCGCTTCAAACTTTTGGACGTTATTCCTTCGCAACCCTTGCTGGAAAAAAAATTCTGCCTCCACATTTAGGGTGAGTTTAAAGGAGTTTGGCATCATACCTTAGGATGAAATTTATTTTTCCGATTCACAAAACAATAACATAACTTCATAGCCAAATTCCTAATTGATTTTTATTGCAAATCTAAAACCTTTCTTTAGGGTGTTGCGCAAAGTCGCAAAATGCGGGTTAGGTATTGGGTACTGGGTACTGGGGGTTAGGTATTGGGTACTGGTGATTGGGTACTGGGTACTGGTGATTAGGTACTGGGTACTGGGGATTAGGTACTGGGTACTGGTGATTGGGTACTGGGTACTGGTGATTAGGTATTGGGGAGCCAGCCACGTGCGGGGGTTTCCCCCGTTGTAGACGCCCTTCGGGCGGCTTCCCGGAGGGTATGGACTGGCGTGATTGGGTATTAAGATTTCTTTATTCCTAGTCCCTAGTACCGAGTCCCTAGTCCCTAAGAATGTGTATGTTTTTGGGAATACTAAGTACAAAAATCGGAATTCCAGCAATGAATCTTAGTATTGCGTATCTGGCTCAAGGCAAACTGTATCTGAAATATCCTCAAGCACCCGTTCGCGAATTTGAAAGCCAGTTTGGGCAATCAGTTCAACAGCGATCGCTACAAACTCAGCGACGCAAAGCATGGAAAAATCGAGGATTAATGGAAATGATGTTGCCTCCCGGGGTTGTGGAGCAAATGCAGCAACAACCTGAAGCAAAGCTGAATGTAGTCATCAATAGCCTTTGCCAAGGAGAAAAGGGTAAGTTGCTCTATGCACTAGAGGCAGGAGATGTAGGTGGCATTTTTACGCTTGAGCCTGGATGCGAGCATGAACAACGCCTGTTTCATAACGCTGATTTTCAAGTCGGATATTTAAGTTTTCATTTTGAACATGAACTGATTGCTTGTACGACTCTTCATCGCAGTGGCATTGCTAACATCGCCATGATGGCTAAAAACGGTTCTCGTCCCCATGAAGTGACAGAAGGAGACTCTATTGACTTGGCACCATCCTGGATTCCTGGAAAAACAAAGGCTTTGGTATTTCAGTCCGCAGGAATTGGACGCAATAGCCAGGGATTCGTATGTGATCGCGCTCCTTTCACAATCGAAAAACTAGATTGCGATCAAAAAGACATCACCACCTTAGTAGGCGATCGTAAATATGATTTCTTGGGGCCGCGCATGAAGGTTGACGGCACACTATATTATATTCGTCGCCCCTTCCGTCCCAAACAACAGGTGAACTTGCTGCGATTGTTGCGGGAAATTTTGCTCATACCTTTCCGGCTTGCCTATGCAATTTTTCAATGGTTGAACTTTTTTACCCAAATTTATACAGGTAAACCTTTAATGGCAGCAGGCACGCGAAAATCTCTTGATCGCAAACAGCAAATGAAAGTTTGGGGTGAGTTCCTTACTCCCGAAACGATGAGAGATAACAAATTTGACGAAAAAGATGCCCCTGCTTGGGTGCCGCGATCGTGGCAGTTGGTACGACAATTAACCAATGGTGTAGCCGAAGTCATCGCAGAAGGAGTTTTATCCTTTGACTTAGGAGAAGACGGCACAATTGTCTATACCAACGGCAGCGCCATTTACGTAATTGATCCCGATGGGTGTACAGAGCGTGTGTTAGTTGGTAACTCGATTGAAAATGTGGCGATCGTAAACTCCTCCTTACAATAACCCTAGTGAAATGCGTAAACCAATATAAAAACCCTTAGTACCTAATTCCTTCTGCCCACTGCCTCTGGGCAGTCGCTACAACGCGCTTAACCTGCAAGGGCGCGCTGCTCTCTGCCCTCTGCCTTTCTAATTAGTAACAGAACCGCGAGTCACCCCTAATTGATTTTGCAACTTCAAATCGCGCCACAGCCGAGAACCTGTAATCTCGCCTTGCAGTAATTGCTGGTATCGATGTATCGTTTGAGTCACCTGCTCAGGAGTCTCATTCAAAAATTCAATTCGGAAATGGCGCAATCCAAGCTCTACTAGACGCTGTACGTATTCGGCTCCAGTTTGGGCTGTGCCATTAAAGACTGTATTTCGACAACCAGCATCAGCATGAAGGATATGTTCTGTACCGACTCGGTCACGTAATTTTACCTCATGTTTTTCGCATGGGCGTCCACAGTTGCGAAAATCCGTCCCTGTAGATAGAAAAGCACAAAATACACAATGTTCCATATGAAACATCGGCATATGCTGATGAATTGTCACCTCAAACCAGTCAGGAGGAGAACTCTTCAGCAAATCTTCCAATTGGTTAATGTTCAAATCGTAGGATGCCGTTAGGCGTTCCAAACCAAAGTGATTTTTCAAGAAATTTGCTGTTAAGGGATTAGCAACATTGAGAGAAAAATCTCCAATGCAACGAGCTTCGGCAAAGAACTGCAAGTGATCGTAATTCCGCACCAAATACCCATCCGCCTCAGAGGAACGCACCTGCTGCAAAATCCAGTTTTCTCCTGGTTTAGTAATGCGGGGAGGCGCAACCCAGATTGTAGGAGTGGGGGAACTTTGCTGACACGAAGAGTTTACCCCTCTCCGCGTCACCGCGTCTTTTTGTCTCCGCGTCTCTTCATCTCTTCGCTGCCGTACCATCTGCACCGCCTTGCAATACTTCAGAGGATCTTCAAATTCACAATAAATTGTCTCAATTTCTGTTTGGAGTACAGCTTGTAGTTGCTGGAGGTTGCGTACCAGCACTATCAGAGACGGGGAGATGGGAAGATGGGGAGATGGAGAGGGAAGTAAATCGGAAAGATAAGCATTGGGATTTATTTGCCAGCGTTGAGGTTGACTTCGCAATTCTTCCAACCGCGTGACAATTTCCCGCCGGATTCGGTTTAACTCACTCACGGGCAACATTACATTTCCATTTAAGTGATTTGACAAATTGCCCAAACACAAAGGAGTATTACCGAGACGACTAAATTGTTCCTGCAAACGTTCTCCAGTCAGGGGTTTGGTATGCGCTTCTACCAGTGGCATTGAAGATTCTACTTGAACAACGTGACCAATTTCATCACGAGCGATCGCAACTAAATTCTGCCCAACTTCCCCATGCACTTCGAAATGAATAGGACGTTGAAATTTTGGTGTATCCCCAGCAAAACTCTGACGTAATTGCTTATCAAGTTCCGGATCGCTGGTTTTCCAAACCTTATCACCGATATGCACCCGCCGCAAATTCAAATCGCGCCGCCCAAACGTCAGCACCACTTCCTTACCCTTCATTTGTATCGCATATATACGACCACCTTCTTCCTTTGCTTCTGGATGCCCGCAGTCAAAAACTACACCATCACCCGGCTTCACTGGTACTTGCGTTCGCGAAGCGACTCCTTCGGAGTATCGCACAGTTACTTGTTCATTTCCAATCCGGATCACCTCTCCTAGATAAACACCACGCTTTTTACCAAAACGGGCGTGAACCAACTCCTGATTGTTAATTCCACGGAACCACCCAGTATAAAGTCCGCGAGAAAAAGCCATCTCCAAGTTGTAGTGTTCTTCTAAAGACGCGGAGACTGTAAGACGCGGTGACGCGGAGAAGCTTTTATTCCCATTTCCGGCGTCTCCGTGTCCCCGCATCCCCGTGTCCTCTTTATTCCCCGCGTCCCCGTGTCCCCGCGTCCCCGTGTCCTCTTTATTCCCCGCGTCCCCGCGTCCCCGCGTCCCCGTGTCCTTTTTATTTCCCGCGTTCTCTTCCAACTCCACCATCACCCGATCCAACGCTTGCCGATAAACACGAGTGACATTAGCAACATACTCTGGAGACTTCAACCGCCCTTCAATTTTGAGACTACTTACTCCAGACTTTACTAAATTAGGCAAAACATCTAACCCTGCCAAATCTTGCGGACTGAGGAGATATTTTTTATCTCCCAAATTTACAGTTTCCCCATCTGCGATTAACTCATAGGGCATCCGGCAAGCTTGAGCACACTCGCCCCGGTTAGCAGAACGTCCCCCCAGTGCTTCACTCGTGAGACACTGCCCGGAATAAGCAACACACAGCGCCCCGTGAACAAAAACTTCTAATGGAAGCGATACTCCCCTATATGCCAATTGACTTTGAATTTTGTTGATTTCATTTAAAGAGCATTCACGGGCAAGAACAACTAAATTACACCTCAGTACCTCCGCAAATTCCACACCTGCGGTACTCGTAATAGTCATTTGAGTAGAGGCATGAATGGGAAAATCAGGACAAAGGTGACGAATGAGACGACAAATTCCTATATCCTGGACAATTACTGCATCCACACCCGCCGCAATAATCGAACGGATATATTGTTCTGCTTCTCTCAATTCTTGAGGAAAGATGAGCGTATTGAGGGTGACATAGCCTTTTACACCGCGACGGTGCAAATACTCCATTAATTCTGGCAAATCCGCCTCAGTAAAATTTTCTGCCCGCATCCGTGCGTTGAACCGATCCAAACCGAAGTAAATCGCATCTGCACCATTTTCTACGGCGGCTTTCGCACATTCCCAATTACCTGCGGGCGCGAGAAGTTCGGGGAGTTGGAAGGTGGATTGCATGTTTTCGGTAAGTTGGATATCGGCTTTCATCGTTACTCAGGCAGGATAGGTGACACCTTTGTGATTTTATCGTTGCCGAGGGAGATGGTGGGGGGGAATGAGTCTGTAGGCGAAATATTACCTACACATAAATGAAGATAATACTTATACTTAGTAGTCAAAAATTAAATGGTAAATATTAATGTAATGTAGATGCCCAAGAAAATTAGGCAGTTAAAAGCAATTTTATTGAAGGCTGGGTTTGTCTACCGTCCTGCCAAAGGTAGCCATAGCTTTTGGACTCATCCTTTAATACCTGATGAACCAGTTACTATTGCTGGAAAAGATGGAGATGATGCACCGAGATACCTAGAAAAGCAAGTTAATCGAGTTTTGGATAAGTTAGAGGAAATGCAAAAGTCAGAAGAAGGGGAGGAAGAAGAATGAACTACCGCTATAGTATGGTCATTCAATGGTCGGATGAGGATAACTGCTACCTAGTGCACCTCCCAGAATTTCCTTGGCAGCAATTTCATACTCACGGCAAGACGTATGAGGAAGCAGCCAAACACGGACAAGAGGTGATTGAGTCCTTGATCGAATGGTATCAAGAAGAAGGGAAACCCCTGCCGGAGCCTATAACTTTTCCTGAGAAGTCGTTAAATGTAGCATGATGTAGAGTTAGGGCGATATGTGGTTTGCAGCAGTGGGGCGATCGCACTCATTAGTGAAATAATCATTCAGTGTTTATTCCTCTGCTTCTCCCTTACCACTTTCAGCAGCTTGACGTAGCGCTAAAAAAGCCTCTTTCAACGCTTGACTAACAGCACTGTCAGGTTCATCTAATACAAATTTTTGATAAGCCTCTAGAAAATCCATTCGTAGCCGATGAAAAAAATGTAGGAAATGACGTAGAAAACCTATGCAGTCTAAAACCATAACTTCAATTCCACCTGTCTGCTCATAAATTTCTGCGGCATATTCTTGAACAGATGGTTCAATAATATCTGTAGTAATAAAAATATAGTTTTCAATTTTTGTATCAGAATCTCTTATTTTTTGTAAAGCACGATTGATATCATCTACAGTAACTTTTTTCATTTTCATTTCATAGCTGGTTATCACACTGTCATCATCGATTAGTGTAATTTCAACATCCCCAATAGCACCTGTTTGCTTGTCTGCTACATTATGATTTGCAAGAGTTAAAGCACGTTTTCCCAAATAAGCTGAAGCTGTCTGGTAAACAGCAGCAACAATTAACACAGGCAAACGACTGGAATTGCGACAACTTAAGTGCTGCTCAATCAACTTTACAATTGCTTCAGCAGAAAGAGGAATTGCTCCTTCAAGTGTGCTTATATTAGCAATCAGACTAGCAAGCCGCTGACGATTTTCATTTCTAATAATAAGAAGATATCTAAGAGTTTCAGCTAGCATATCTTCCGCTAAAATTCGCCCTGCATGGACATCATCAAGCAGATTAAGTACAGTTCTGTAAAGAATAGGGGGTTTCCCAACTAAATTAACTTCTGGTGTCAGAACAATATTTCTGTTACGAAGTGCAGGTGTAAGAAAAGCTGTTGTTGGGTTACATGGTAGTTGATGTTTATTTATAAAGGTTGTAATATACGCTTCATCGTATGTACGACCTGAATAACAATCCCTATCACCAATTTCTGTATAAGGCTTGCGAATGTCTAAATTTTGTCTATGAGTTTTTGCTAATAAACAGGCTAACAGTAACCGAACCCCTGCTCGATTTTGAGGATTACGACAGACAAATTTAATGTTTCTAGAAATGGCAGCATCATTTATGAATGATTGTGTAAATTTGTCGATCACCCTTTCAAAAGCTAAATCAAGGATAGCTGATGGGGTTGACATTCTATTTCTACCTGTTCTAAATTATCGTCTGCATTTTCTGCAATATTATCTAAGTCGTAGTTTAACCACAGTACTTCTGTTCGTAATCCTTTTGTAGAATGGCAAGCTTTAGTTGGTGCTTGTATTGCTTTCCAATCGCTATAGAGTTCTTCCATAAGAGAGCATTTATATCCTGAAATCGCAACTTTTCCTTGAACATTATGAAGAACATCGGCAAGATCTCGATGCTGTTCATCTGTCATTTCGTAAGCATAAGCTTGAGTATCACCTCTCGAATCGTGTGGATATGGAGGATCGCAGTAAAATAATGTATCTTCACTGTCGTAGCGTTTAATAACTCTGATTGCTGAGTCATGCTCAATCTGAACTCGTAAGAGCCTTTGAGCAATTTCCGGCAAATCCTCTACACTTCCTAACCATCTTGAAACTGCTCCAGCCATGCCAGCGCGGCTTGTTAGCTTACAATGCGCCCATCTGCCAGCACTCGCCTTTTGTGCTAATCCAGTTCTTACCTGTCTTGCTCTAATAAAAAACCGTCTGGCTCGTTCCAACTCAGATATATTTGGGGTAGGTTGAGAGATTGCAATTTCAAACTCCTCTCTCGAAAAGGGAGTTAGTCCAATAGCCTCAATTAAATTTTCCTTTTGCTCTCGCAGTACGCGAAAGAAGTTGGCAACCTCACCGTCCATATCATTGTATGTTTCTACAGGCGAAGGGTAACGATTGAGTAAAACTGCCGCAGAACCTCCAAATGGTTCGCAGTAATGCACAGATCTTGGTAGAAGGGGTAAAAGCCAATCAAGGTGGCTAAATTTGCCACCATACCAACCAAAAGCTATGAGCTTGTTTTTACCCATTATTTTATCCCTGTAGGATTTTAGCTCCGTTCAAGATATCTAGTCTAAAATAATATGCCATAAAAGTATTGAGAAGTAAGCGATCGCACTTCTCAGCTATGGTTATTGCTTTTGCTGCAAAAATGACACAAGAGGTATAAAGAGAGATTTACATTTGTCGAATTTAATCAGCAAAATGCCAGATTACTTTCTCAAAATGCTTAAATGAGTTCTCAAAATGCCTGATCGCTTTCTCATTTTGGTGTTTTCCGCAAGCAAAAAGGCATATTGCTTACTCAAAAAGCCTTATTGCTTTCTCATTTCAGTAGATCGCTTTCTCATTTTGGTGTTTTCCGCAGGCAAAAAGGCATATTGCTTACTCAAAATGTCTAATTGCTTTCTCATTTCAGTAGATCGCGCACTCATTTTAGTGTTTTCCGCAGACAAACGGCAAATTACATTCTTAATTTACTTATTTGCTAACTCATATCAGTAATTTTTGCACTCATGAGGTGCGATCGCGCTCATAGTAAAAGCCATTGTAGATTTGCGAAATTCTTTTAGACTAACCGATACGAAATTTTTTAAAGTAAAAAAGATAAATTTCTATCTCAAAGAAATACCACTAATTTGCTGAAATACACTGGTAGCATAAGAATCAGTCATGCCAGATATATAGTCGGTAATTCTCAGAATTTTGTTATATATATCATCATTATCATTGGGGTGATACTCTTGAGGAAGCATACAAAGAATCAATCTGCCTTTGTTGCTGTCATATAAAACTGCATTGACAAATTCGGCAAATAGTTTTCCTAAAACTTCATATCCAGCAATTTTTATACCCACAATATCAGGATGCTGAAAAACAGAAATGCGGCTCACTTCAGCAATTTTTTTCAGATGTTGAGCATAAATGCTTTGACTTAGTAATCCTTGGTCGTATTCTCCTTTAAGTAAGTTGTTTTCATTATCTAGAAAAGTCTTGATAGTTTCTTCAATCAGATTGTTGATAGCTTTAGCACGTAGACGTTTTACTTTTTCTGCTTTGCTTTCTGAAGAATTTTCTAAATCATCAATTTGGGCAATTTCATTTAACAAAGTTTTAGCTTCATCAAATGGAATGTAACCCATGCGATAGCCATCTTCTATATCAATAATGGAGTAGCATATATCATCTGCGGCTTCAACAAGAAATGCTAGTGGATGTCTAGACCACCATGCTGTATTATGATTGCGACGAATTAGCCCTACTGTTTCTGCTACTTCGGTAAATAATTCTTTTTCTGCTTGGAAAAAACCATATTTTTCTACACTTCTACCTACATAACCATTAAGTATATGCTTTGGAATAAAAGACTCTTGCGGGTACTTTGTAAAAGCGGCTAATGTTGGACAAGTGAGTTGCATTCCTCCTTTTCTTTGCGGCATTTCTAGTTTTGTAATAATCCGAAAGCCTTGGGCGTTGCCTTCAAATAAATCAAAATCAGCTTTTTGAGCTTTGGTTAATATTTCCTTTTTAGAATTAAAAATTGTACTGTACCAAGATTCAAATCCTGTACGAATAGCGTCTTCTCCAGAATGTCCAAAAGGAGGATTACCAATATCATGAGCTAGACAAGCCGCAGAGACAATATCACCAAAGTCTGAAGCACTAAATCCATATTTGTTAAGCTGATATTTTCGTACAATTTGCTCTCCAACTATCCTGCCCAGCGATCTACCAACACAAGAAACCTCAAGGCTGTGAATTAGACGAGTACGAATGTAATCATTTGTGGGTAAAGAAAAAACTTGGGTTTTATCTTTGAGACGGCGAAAAGGAGAAGAAAATACCAGGCGATCGTAGTCTCTATGAAAGGGAGTACGGCCAAATTGAAGGTTTTCTGGTTGCTGTTTGCCGAGTCTTTTAGGTGTTAAAAGTGTTTTCCAATCCATCATAGTTGGATTGTTTGAGAGTGGAGTAGATTAAGTACAGATTTGCGTAAAATTGTAGCGTTTTTAAACGCAAAGTAACGCAGGGAAAGCGCAAAGGTGTGCAGAGTTTTTAATTCGCTAAGAACTTGTGCTGCCTTATTGAGATGAAAAGGGTTAGACAGCAGTGGCTGGTGCGATCGCCTCAAGCTTTACGTCTTTCTTGCCAATCGACATAGAAAAAGAGAATTGCCAGCAAAATATAGCCAACTGCCCAAGGTGTTCCAGTTCCCCAACCTAAATTTACAACTGTATCTGCAACAGTCCAGCGATAACTGTGCATTAATCCAACCCAGGAAAGTACAGCAGCTAAAACAGACCAATATGCAGCATGGCGAAATTTTCGCTCAATAATGTAAACTGTAATACCGGCTAAAATCATGGCTGAAAAAATAAATCCCTGTTCGAGAGCAAAAGCTCCATCAATATAGGTATCGCTCAATTTAAACTGCTCAATTAAAGCGGGTGTTAAAGGTTTTTCTGGTGTACCCAAACCAGCTGCTCGAAGCGCATTTTTGGCAATTAAAGCACCCCAACCAGCAATTCCTGGCAATAAACCAACAACGACAGCAGGTGCATGGTGGGGTGGAGTTGCTGTAAAACTTTGAGCGACAATTACAATCCCGATCCACAATACAATTGCCATCCCTGCTTCAATCGGAACAAAGTAAGCCAATATTGCTACAGTTCCAGTTAGGCAGAACAAGCCCATAATGATGCCATTAAGAATAGAGTAGCCGACTCTTGCCCCTAAAGCTTTCCAGCCAGGATGACCAATATAAATCGTGGTTGGAAAACAAGAACCACAAATAGCAGCTACCAACGTGCCAATACCATTTGCCGCCAAAGAAGGAGTAGCAGGATAAGTATCGCCCGCAGCTTCCGCACTTTCTAAATTCTGGAGACTGCCAACAAGGTTAAATAACCCCATTGGTAAAATAATGCTGAAATACTCGATTAATACTGAACGACTGCTCCACAATTTCCCCAGCCACAATCCTGGTAGATAAAATCCAATCGGTTGTAAGGCGGTGGCAAACTTGGCGTTATCCCAACTCAACAAACCTGTTCCCCAAGCCAAGGTAATTCCCAACAGAACAGCCAACAATCCACCAGGAATGCTAAATCGCACTTGCCCAAAATAAGTTAGCAGAATTACACCCAGAGGTACTAAACCTACTACAGGATTGGCAAAGGTACGAAATAAAAAGCCAATGGCAATAAAAGTAATGGCGATACCGCCCAAAGTAGAAAGCAGTGCTGCACGGGGGGCAAGACGACGGAGTGGATCGCCAACCCAAGCTCCAGCCAATTCAATCAAACCTGAGCCAAAGCAAGCCACTAATCCTGCCTGCCAAGCTAATTCAGCAGCTTGTTCATTTGATGCCCCACCAGAAATTGCTGCCAATCTCACTGGCAGCATCACTAGAAAAATATAAGCAAAAAGGCTAACGGTGTTAATACCATAAGGCAGGGCAGTAATATCTTCTCGCTGCTCGCGCTTTCCTTGCTCTTTTGCTAGCCAAGCGTAATAAAAGTTGCCGACAATTAAACTTAAAGCAATTCCTGGTAAGATGCGTCCATAGACTAACGAAACAGGAAAGCCTAGCACTCCTTGACACAAACTGACAATTAACAGAATTTGGATTAAATTATCGAGCGCTAGCCCAAAGAAACCGTCAATATCTCTGCGAACGAACCAACGGGGGAATTTGGTTGTAGCAATTTCCATTGTTTTACTTTGACAATTTTCTTGCAGTAGTCTTGCCGCCTTCAGGATACCAGCAATGGTTATACCAATGCGTGGATTTTGGATTAAAAACATTTTATTCATAGGCTAGTCCAGAATTTTGAAACAAGACTCCCGCGTGCCAATTTGGTATTACGTAGTTGTGCAAAATAAATTATCTAGTTAGGTAAGAGAACTCTTAACAGGGTTGGGGGAAGGGGAACGGAAAAGTCAAGGAGAATTGGGATTATGTATCCAAAACAAGAGGACAAGGATTTTTCCTACTGCCTCATTCTCCCCCTCTCCCACTCCTGTTCGTAATCTCTATTAAATACCCCACAACCGCCTACCACTTCGCCCTTTTAACCTTTCATGGGTATCTTCTAGCAAGGCGGGAATATCTAAATTTTCCGGACACTTTGGCAAGCAGTCACCGCATTCTGTACAACGATTTGCCTTCATGCCTGGAAACCAATGACCTGCATTTTCAAACATTCCATAACGGTATTGTCCGTAGTCAGTCATATCATAGGCGATTGCCAAATTTCGCAGTCGCAGTACTTCTGGAATATTAATATTTTCCGGGCAGGGCAAGCATTTATAACACTGACTGCATTTATCAGTACCTAAAATCTCGTTTTTGTGATTTTCTAGTCTTTCTAAGACAGTAATTTCCTCAGAGGTTAACTCTCCATCGCGATCGCTAACTGTTAAAGGTTCAGTCAATTCTTCTGGAGTTGCTGGCCCCACACTTAGGGTAGTAATATGGAGGTCGTTCAGTAAAAAGCGGTAGTTTAATTCTAGGGGTGAGAAAGGATAACACAAATCAACTAGAGTTTGGGAGGGTGTGTATAAGCGCCCGCCTTTATCACCAGGAGAGATAATGAACACACCCATATCCTTTGCGGCGGCTAGTTGAATTGCTGGTAAATTGCGCTGAAAAAAATAGTAATAATGCAGATTGACAAATTCAAATAAATCTGTATCTATGGCTGCTAAAATCAAGTCTAGGGAACCGTGGGTGGAAAAGCCAACGTGTCGTACACGGCCTTCAGCAACTGCTTCTTTGACTGCTTGCATACAGCCGCCTTTAGCTTTTACCCAATCGAGATGCTCCCAAGTGTTTAAGCCATGAATCCCTAAGCAATCGAGATAATCGAGGTGTAATCTCTCTAGGGATTCATTGATGCACCGACGCATTGTGTCAGCATCTGCTGTGGGTGGGATTTTAGTTGTAATGTGAAGCTGCGAACGAGTTATTGGCAATCCCAAAGCGATCGCCGCTCCTAAATACTCCTCACTTTTACCGTAACCCCTAGCAGTTTCTATATGATTAATCCCTAGCGCTATGGCTTTTTCGATAATTTGCCATACGTTCTCTGGTGTTGCCAAATAGCGCATTCCTCCCAAGGAAAACACTGAAAGGCGCAGCTGTGTTTTCCCAAAGCGTCGGTATCGCATCTTTAGTTGTCCTTATGTCATTTGCCTTTTGTGATTTGTCTTTTACCAATGACTAATGACTAATGACCAATAACTTTTCTAAGATTCACCATTGCCAAAGCGTTTGATCAAATCCTCAGGACGAAGATTAGAGATAAATTCACGGAAAGCTTGTTGCTCTGCTTCATCTGCATCTCTATCTACAGGGATAGAAGCATCAGCAATTACTTCTTCCATTACCCAAATAGGCGTATTTGTACGGAGGGCAACAGCGATCGCATCACTAGGACGGGCATCAATTTCTTTTTTGACTTCCCCTTGTTTAAGAATTAAAACTGCATAAAATGTATCCTTTTGTAGTGAATGAATAATAACGCGTTCTAGAGTCATATTCCACGCCTCTAGAATATTCACGAGCAAGTCGTGAGTTAAAGGTCTTGGAGGCTTTTGATTCTCCAGTGCGCTCATGATTGCCCTAGCCTGTTCTTGACCTATGTAAATAGGCAAAGCACGGCGATCTGAAGCATCTTTCAAAAGTACAATTGGGCTACGAGTTATGGCATCTAATGCTATGCCAGCGACTTTCATTTCAATCATTGGCTAAGCCTCTACAATCCTTTGAGCGCTAGAGAGCATTTGTAACAAATCATACCCTTGGTTGGGCAAGATTGGGACAATAACAAACATACTTCTTTTTTCTCTATAATTGCTTCTATTAAACTCCCAAATGGTTGCGAATACCAGAGTAAGTTAAATTAGTTTGGTTCCGCAATAATCTACTGATCCAAGTATGCCTTGTAATTGCTGTAAATGTGTTGAAATCTTTATACAAAATTGAGTCAGAAAATATACTTTAAAAATAAGGATACTTGGGAAAATTACCAGTTGATTTTAGTGCAAATTACGCAATAAATAGAATTAAATTGACTAAAAAGCCGTGTTTACAGGAATAATTCAAGCATTAGGAACAATAAGTCCCCTGGGAGGGGATTCTTGGCAAATCACTTGCATCAGCCAATCATCTGATTTAGTTATGCAAGATTTAGCTTATGGTGACAGCGTAGCAGTAGATGGCGTTTGCTTGACTGTAGAAAAAGTCCTGCCTGGCGGCTTTGTCGCCACTGCTTCACCAGAAACCTTACGTCGTACAACCTTGGGAATAGAACAAGCAGAACCAAAATATGTCAATTTAGAAACTTCTCTACGAGTAGGTAGTAAAATCGGTGGTCATTTTGTGATGGGACACGTAGACGGCATAGGGCGTATAATTGCCGCACAACAGACGGCAACGTCTTGGGAAATGACTTTTAGTGCTCCCGATGCGATCGCTCGTTATCTTGTTCCTAAAGGCAGTATCGCCATTAATGGCATTAGCCTCACAGTTGCCGATTACGAGCCAGAATTTTCCCAGTTTAAAGTAGCGGTGATTCCTCTTACCTATGCCGAGACCAATCTTTGCTATCTAGTTCCGGGCAGTTCGGTAAATTTAGAAGGGGATATTCTGGGTAAATATGTAGAAAAATTCCTTGTCATGGGCAAGGGAGAGCCAAAAAACTCAAAAGACACCAATCACGAGCAAATAACGCCCATTTTTCTAGCAGAGCATGGGTATCTGTGAAAGGGGATTGGGGATTGGGTATTTGGTACTAGTGATTGGGTATTGGTTATCAAGGATGGGGTATTAAGATTTCTTTATTCTTAATCCCCAGTTCCTAGTCCCTAGTCCCCAGTCCCTAGTCCCCAGTCCCCAGTCCCTAGTCCCTAGTTACCTGTGCAGTTTGTAAGGTATTTACTAGTTGATTGAGAGCAAACTGTAATTGTATGCCCGGATCCACTGCAACCCATCCTTGGGGTGTGAGTTGACGCACTTCAAAATGCAGGTGGGGGCCTGTAGAATTACCTGTACTACCTACCCTGCCAATTACACTTCCCTGTTCTACCCTTTGTCCGGGTTGAACATAGATTTCTGACATATGACCGTAAAGTGTTTGTTGAGCATTATTGTGGCTCATGACAACGGTTAGGCCATAACCACCCTGCCAGCCAGCAGCTTCTACTTGACCGGAGTATGCCGCTAAAATAGGTGTTCCCATCGCTGCACCTATGTCCATACCAGCATGGAAACGGCGATCGCCACTAATGGGATGAGTTCGCCAACCAAATAATGAGGTAATTGGTGCAGGAACATTCAGGGGGAATATTAACCCTGAAGGATTGTAGGCGATTCCACGACCGTAAATACCACTAAAGGCAATACGTGGCAATGTTGTTGCCAATGGGATATTGTAGGCTACCGTACTGGGTCGGGGTGCAATGTTTTGGGCTGTAACTGGGGCTGATAAAATACCACCACTCGGTGCGATCGGTACAGAACTAACTGTCGTGGTAGGAGTAAATTCGCTGGGATTGGGAATAAAGCGATTTGCTTGATAAACACTTCTACCAACATTAGTAGAAACTGGTTGGTTAGAACGCCATCCAGTATTAGTAACCAGCTTAGAAACTACCCGTGGAGCGCGCAATCCAGTGTTGCTTGTATTAGTAGCAACACGCTGTACTGCTGGAACGGCTGCAATCCGAGTGTTTTGACTTTTGTTTAACCACGCGGGTGTGGTTTTTTGAGTACTGGCAACAGAAGTACCTGCTGCTTTGGCACAATTAAGACTAGAAATTCCTCTTGCTAAAACGGCTTGACAACCGCTAGCGCGTTCTATAACTACTACGCTACTAGGTGCGTCATATTTAGACGTAGTATTTTGATTGTAATCAGTGGGGTCGATGTAAGCGTTATTGTAATCCTTGGTTTTTCCTGCTGCCCAACTGGCGATGCCTGGGGAGTCGTTTGCGGGTTGGGCAACTGTTGGCAATTGTTTAGGTATAGAACGAGGTGCAACGGGAGCAGCAAATTCTACTTTGGGTTTTTGCTCTCGGACAAGATTAGTTTGGGGTGCAGAAATTTTTGTTGATGTTGCAGGTTGGGAAACTGTTACCCCAGTTTTGAATGTTCTCACACCAACTCTAGACTGTGGTTTGACTGTTTCGGTAGGTTGAGAACTTTCTACTTTCTTCAGTCTTTGTTTAAGTCTGTTTCGGCGTTGGGAAAATTCTGGCTGCGGTTTAGCTGCTTCTGAAGCTATGATTGTCTGCTCAACCGTTTCTTTTTTGACGATATTTCCTGCTACTGGTGCTGCTGGTTGGGAATTTTCAACTGTAGGCACAATGTTGTCAATAGCTGAATCGGTTTGAGCAAATGCCAAACCACTACTGACAAGGCTGAAGCTGCCAACCAAACAGAGACTTTGAGCTGGCAGAGTGCGCTGCCATAGGTGGTGCAAGCGATTGTGGACAGAGTTATGACGCTGCTTCATTGGTTCTCTGATGTTGTGTGTAGTTAGCCTAAAATGATCATCTCAGTATTTTCTTAGCCCAAATTTAAAATTTTGGACAAGCTAGAGAATTAGCCAGAGACTTTGCTATAGCCCAGACTGATTGTACCGGGCTGAAGATAAATTTCTGGTTTTATTACCGTTAGGGATTCAGATGTTTGCAAACGGACACGAAGTTCCCCGGTAGATGTTACACCAACAACAGTGCCTGCCATATCGTTGACACAAATGCGATCGCCCACATTTGCAAGCAACTCTAGATAGCGAGCCAATAATATATTTACTCCTTCTTCAAAAAGGCACTGTATACCACATTCTATTCCCAATAAAACTTTGGCAGCGAGCATTTCCAGACTGGAAATTGGTTTGGGATTTTTGGCAGTTTGCCACATTTCCAAATTGATTCCGGTTTCTGGCACTGGATTAGTCCAGTTAATGCCAACGCCGATGACGCTCTGTGTGATTTGCCCTTGGTTGATTTTCGTTTCCGTTAAAATACCGCCCAGCTTACGCTGATTGATGACCAAATCATTAGGCCATTTAATTCCAACATTAATACCAGATTCTCGCAATTGGTAGGCTATGCCCCAAGCAGTTGCAAAAGTTAATTGATAACTTTGGTTGGCTTCTATATTCGGAGCTAACAATAGCGAAAGATACAATCCTCCTGGTGCAGAAGCCCACTGCCGCCCCCATTGTCCCCGTCCAGCAGTTTGCTGAGTGGCAATAATTGTACATCCTGGTTGCGCTCTTTGATCGAGCAACGCCCAAAGGGTTTGATTTGTTGAGGCGACTGACTCTACTAAATAGAAACAAAATGGTAAATAAGCATTTTTTCGCCCTGCTTTCAGGGCTGCTTCTAGCTGTTGCTGATTCAATCCCACAGGGTTTACCCAAATTTGCTTGTTCAAGTTAGCATGAATTGATTGCTTTTTGATGTTGTTTTGAGACTTAGTGGAAGATGCATACTTGGTACTGGCGCACTTGGGAAGGAATGTCTTACCTGACTTGTAGTCTTCTAGAAGCTTGGCCTCACGGCTTTTTTACCCAACAGTTTTGGCCTCGCTCTCCAGAAGAGTTAACTGTGGTATTGCATCCAGATGCTTCAGGATATCGCTTGAAGCAGGTGCATGGCAATACTGTTCTCACACCTTCAGAAATTTCTAGTCAGCTATCGAGTGGAAATGAAGAAGATGATAATTCTGCGTTGGCAGCTGCGGATGGTTTGATGAGCGAGGAACCGCTACAAGCTGTTTGGGTAGCATCTGCTGATTGTACACCCGTACTGATTGCCGATGAAAAGACTGGTCGGGTAGCAGCATTACACGCCGGATGGCGAGGTACAGCAGCCAAAATTGTGCCGCAAGCTATTGCTCGTCTGCAAGCACAAGGCAGTAAAATCCCAGATTTACGAATAGCGATGGGGCCTGCGATCGCAGGAGAAGTTTACCAGGTATCTACACAAGTTGCAGCCCAAATCGGAGCTAGTATTATCTCTCATGAAGATGAAACTGTTATTGTTGAGGCATTACAAGACCTACCCAAATCTCCTTTACTCCCCGATCCTGATCCGACAAAAATGCGGGTGGATGTCCGCCAAGTAAATTTCTTGCAGCTGGAAAATCTAGGCATCAGTATAGAACAAATAGCGATCGCTCCTTACTGTACTTACCAAACTCCAGAACATTTCTTTTCCTACCGTCGTGACAACCTTAAAAAAGTTCAGTGGTCTGGGATTGTTAGCATTACTCCTAATAGTTGAGAATACTTCAAAGCTAGTGACATAAAGTAATTTAGTGTACTCTAGTTGTCAGTCTCAGATGGGATGGGTTTTTTGCCTGTCCCTTTGGTTTTAGCTTCTACAATTAGTACACGTAACTCTCTGTTGAATCATACATAAAGCTTAGAACAGTGTTTAACAGGTGTAAGCAAAAATTTTAGAACTAGAAACTAAGAATAATCTTTTTTACCTACGATAATTTAAATTCTTAATTTGACTATATTAGTAATAGTATTAAATATTATTTTCAAATGTTTTTCTCTTGCTAATGTGACAAATAGTATTTATTTTTATACATTTTATTAAAATTATTTTTATTCTATATGCATTAAATAAAAAATATAACATCTATCAAAAGTATCATATAATTTAAATGTTTGTAACCCTTGATAGTACGTGGTAAAAAATAATCAATCACAAATAATGACTATCTAATAAATATAGAAAATATATCTAAAGATAGATGCTAAAATAAAAGCAATAGTTAGATAAATAATATTACTTTCAAATAAGTTCATTCACTTTGAAAGCGACATTCTATAATCACTTTTGCTGAATATAGAGTGGCGTAGATTGCCAAGCTTAATGGACAAATATTAACAAAACATTAAGTTTTTGCAAGCTAATTATTTGTATTTATTCGGAGTAATTTAATATGTAATTCATTGGTTAGCTAGTGTATTTATTGCTACACCAGGTATTAATATAGCTGGAAGTGCTATATGTATGCATTTAACGTTTTTAGATTAGGCGATCACATTTTTTTGCATCACTAACATCACTCGTTATTCTTACAAATTTCTTATAAGTTTCTTATTTCTCTTCCATATACTTACGGCACAAAATTGTTAAGTCTAGATAAATTGCCGTGAACAATAGAAAAATACTGTGTAAATCCTTGATTTAGTCATGAGATTTTTCTAAATTTCCTTTGCTTTTTTTTGCATCTAACCTAATGGTTTCTTGAATGGAGCATGGGAAGATACCCAGTATCTTTGTAGAAAAATTTATGTTCACGTGTTTATCAGATTTAGGATAGCTAGGAACAAAATGGCATGAAGATTAAAACCAAGCCAGATTTTAAAAATGTCTTAACAATTTGTGCAGAAATTGAATAGAGCATGGAGAAAAAAATGATATCTCTTTTTACACGTTGTCTTGCAGAATTTGTTGGAACTTTTGTACTAGTTTTTGGTGGGTGCGGAAGTGCTGTTTTTGCCGCAGTATTTCCTGATGTAAAAGCCAATGAATTGGGAATTGGCTTTGTGGGCGTTTCTTTGGCATTTGGTCTTACAGTGCTAACTATGGCCTATGCAATTGGTCATATTTCGGGTTGTCATCTTAACCCAGCTGTATCATTTGGTTTATGGGCAGGAAAACGTTTTCCAGGCTCTGAATTACTTCCATATATTATTGCCCAGGTATTAGGAGCAATAGTCGCAGCAGGCTTAATTTATTTAATTGCAACTGGTAAACAAGGCTTTACGCTGTCTGGTTCTAACCCGTTAGCAACAAATGGTTTTGGAGTACATTCTCCTGGGGGTTATTCACTAGTTGCTTGTTTTATTACAGAGGTTGTACTAACCTTTGTTTTTTTAATCGTGATTTTAGGTTCAACGGATGGACGTGCTCCCAAAGGTTTCGCACCTATTGCTATTGGTTTGGCACTAACATTAATCCATTTAATTAGTATTCCAATTACCAATACATCAGTTA
The DNA here is from genome assembly GCF_030381805.1 of Chlorogloeopsis sp. ULAP01. Taxonomy (NCBI): domain Bacteria; kingdom Bacillati; phylum Cyanobacteriota; class Cyanophyceae; order Nostocales; family Chlorogloeopsidaceae; genus Chlorogloeopsis; species Chlorogloeopsis sp. ULAP01. Next base: position 179,013 of record NZ_JAUDRH010000010.1, on the reverse strand, counting down.
ATCCTGCTCGCAGCACAGGGCCAGCGCTTTTTGCAGGAGTAGAATTATTTAGGCAAGTATGGATGTTTTGGGTTGCTCCTATCTTAGGTGCAATCTTAGCAGGATTTTTCTACTCAAAAGTTCTAGGTGAATCAGGAGAGCAAGTTGTAGGTGAGGCAGAACTACAACTGAAATAGCTTCCGATCATACATAAAAGATTAGTCGCAATGTCCAGCAATCTACTAGTTTTATGATTAACATAATTGAGATTGCTGGGACAGTTTATGTATATCTATTTTTGTAGTCTTAAATTAGATTGAACGACGAAATTTACAAACATTATGTAGTTTGACTGTAGTAACTTTTTGAAAAAGCTCAAAGAAGATTGATAGCGAAAAGCTAGTATAAGTATTTTTATATTTTGAGTAGGAATTTTCAAGATGAGAAAATCTAAACTGTTTTTTCTCTTAGCTTTATTAACAGCTTCTATAGTTACATTTATAAGCTTGGTCGCTGGAAACTCAACTATTGCCCAACAGACATTATCTTTTGTATCAACTAAACCACCAAGTCTTTACTACCAAGCTGCAACAGAACTCAAAGATGTGCTCAAAAAATCTGGATTTAATTTAACAATTAAAGAACAATCTCCAGGTTCATTTCAAAACTTAATAGAACTAGGCAATGGCAGTGCTAATATGGCATTTGCTCAACAGGATGCTTTGTATCTATTACGAAATGCAGGCGATAAAAGTATTGCAAAGCTTGCTGATAACATTCAAATTTTTGCTCCAGTCAATACAGAAACTATTCATGTTATAGTCAATAGTTCATCTGGAATCAAATCTTTTGCAGATCTCAAAGGTAAAAATGTAGGTGTTGGCCCAGAAAATTCAGGAACCTATGTCAGTGCTATTTTTCTATACCAACTTCATGATATAGATGTAGTTAATGAATCCTTACTTCCAATGGAAGTTAAAGAGTCAATTGAAAAAGTGAGAACAGGAGAACTTGATGCTGCTTTTTACACTGCTGGAATTGGTAATCCTTTACTAAAAAATATTTCTGCTCAAGAAGGTACAACGCTTAAACTTTTACCAATCAATCGGCAGCAATTTAAAATTCCTCAGCAGATTTATACACGTGGTAGTGTTCTTTATAATCCAGCAATAATTCCTGCTAATACATATCCTTGGCAAAAGGAAGCAGTTAACACAGTTGCTAGTACTTCATTCATTTTTGTGAATAAATCTCTACCTTCAGAACAAGTATATAAGCTAGCAAAAGCTACCTACCCTCAAGCGTCACAATTAAGAAGTAAAAATCCTTTCTGGAGCTTATTTAGTATTGCGGAAGCTAACAGCCCCCGTTTTAAAGGCATAGATTATCATCAGGGTGTACGAAATTTTCTCAAAGAGCAGTAAGCTTGGAGGCAGAAGCCTACAAACCTTCATTACCAAGTTCAACTTCGTAACAAGAACCAAAGCACTGCGACTCTCTCAATCGAAGCAACTGATGTAAAGGCGTCTATTGCCCTCTAAGTTTAGAGCCACGTTACCCCCTATCCTCTGCTTACCATGAAAGCTTTGCGGCTAATTTTTAGGAGAGAGGAGGGGGTTTTACAACTGTATTAGCTTTGTTTTCCATTCTTTACCATTCTATTACCTCAATTTAAACTTTAATTGGTAGTGTTTGGATAGTTATAAATCTAAGTTAAATCACTACCCTTTCTGGGGCTTTACACTCAATACATTTTTTATAAGGTTTTTCTTCTTACGATTTTCACTAAAAGTACAAATAAAGAGCGTCATCGCTTGGGTGAGAAATTTTTTAGTAAGTCAGTAGCAGCACTTAGTTAAAGTTACTCAATGGACAAAACAAGGAAAACCAACCAAATGCTTGTCCAACAGATGGCAAACTTGATTAGCGGAACAAACCCCAAGTATATTTGCATGACATCTGACTATTGTGAGAATCCGTCGATAGATATCCACAATCACTTCAGACATACAATTACTTCACAGGCTCTTAGCGATTTAAGAGTAATAGTAGTAGACAACAATCTTGATTCTCTAGAATTGGTTCGATTTATTTTTGAACCGTACAATACACAGGTAGTATTAGCAAAAACAACAAGTGAAGCTTTGGAAAAGATTCCACAATTGCAACCAAATATTCTGATTAGCGAAATTTTTTTACCTGATGAGGATGGTTATTCACTAATTCGTCAGCTCAGAAATATTAAGGGGAAATTAGCACAGATCCCAGCTATAGCTCTTACAACACTTACCTATCAAAAGGCAATAAAACTTGCTTTTAATGCAGGTTTCTCTAATTATATGGCTAAACCATTCAATCCTGATGCATTGGTTGAATTAGTTTCAATATTAGCTATAAAACAAGTATATGATGTATTAGTGTCTACTGAAGAATCTAATATTGCCTTAGTTCCTTAATAACTGAAATCAACAGATAATTTTGTTAGCGATCGCCTAAAATTACACAATCAAAAGACTTAATTGGTTCTATTGCTTTTGATATGCCTTGGGTGTAACTCCTGTCAGTTGACGAAAATGCCTCGTAAAATGACTTTGATTAGCAAAACCACACTGCAATGCAATATCAGTAATTGTCACTTTACCTTGCTTCAATAATTGCTTTGCCAGTTCTACTCGTTGCTGAATTACATAATGATAAGGTGTAACACCCATTGAATGTTTAAAAAGGCGTACAAAATAGAATTGACTCATACCAACGACTCCAGCCAAATCAGCTAATTTAATATCTTCGTTAAGATGGGTGTTAATGTACTCAAGTGCTTGTCGTAACTTGTATTTGGGTAGCCCATCTTTATAAATCAATATATGAGGTTGTTTAACACAATATTTCTTTAATAAATGAATAACTAATGTTGTTTTTAGTTGCTCAATATACAAGTTATTACCTTGATTGATTGATTCTATCTCATCTCTAAAAGCTAAAAATATGCCTTGAATAAGTGGGTCTTTTTTCGTTGCAAACTGAGGAATAAGTTCAATATCTTCAGGTAAATTTACTTCTGCACCTAAATTTATCAAAAGTTCGGGAGCAATTGCTACAAACATGAATTGTACATCTTGAAACCAAAGGGAACGGTGAAGTGTTCCAACAGGAATAATCGCTGTTGCTCCCACTGTTTGGTATTCGGTTTGTCTATATCCATCAAACCATCGTTCTGAAGGAGTAGAGTTGAAGGCAATACAAACAGTATGCATTGTCAAACGGTGTTCTGGAGTATCATGACTAGGCTGGTGATGAAACTCGAAGTGAATTCCACTCCATCCAGAATTGTGACTACTAAGAACAGGTGGTTTGGGAAATAGTTCAAATGAAGCATCTTTCTGTTGAAAATCAATTAGTAAAGTTTCTTCTTGCTCTAATTTTTGGCAACTCAGCATATAGTTACAAGCACAATTTGAAAAGACATACATGAAAAGACATACATCGCGATCGCAGTCTTGCCCATTCTTAATCAAAGCTTAAGCAATTCTTAATTAGCAAGACATTATTGAAAACTGAAAATATAGTATATTTTTTTGTTGCATATTCCCTTGATTACAATCAAGCCGCAGATGAATTCTGAAGCAAAATTTGTAGTCGCGATCGCCTGATTTTTCCTTCTCGCTCTAGGCGAGCCAAGGCACGGGAAAGAGTTTCTGGTGTCAAACCTATATCTGCAGCAATATCCTTGAGAGGGCGATCAAAAGTCACCACTGTTTGTTCGGTAGGATCGGCTATATACCGCAAGTATCGTAATACTCGTTCATGCGCCGCCCGGATATGCTGTAATTCCAAGCGCACCTTTAAATCGTGAATTTTTCCGATTAGCATTGCCATAAAATCTTCAGCGAGATCAGGATAGTTGCGCAATGCTGATAAAAGTGGCTGCTTAGGATAAACAATCACTCGTGAAGACACCTCTGCTACAGCAGCACAGTGGTAAATATTTGAAAATAGCGCCATTTCTGCCAAACTTTCTCCAGAGCGAGTAATTTGAAAAGTCACTTCTTTGCCATCACTGCTATAACGTACCAGTCTCAATCGCCCCGTTTCGACTACAAAAAAAGCAATTGCTTCGTCTCCTTGCTGAAAAAGAACTTCTCCTGGTTCTAAATTTCTACATGAAATGAGTTGCCGCAACTGTGGCGGTAAACTATCCAGTGTTAACAAATCCATACAACCTCCTGCGATCGCTAAAACATTTAGCCGGCTAAATAAACTTCAAAAAAATTAAATTAGATACCTATGTGATTTAATTACAAAACAAAGCATAAAAATCTTATTCCTTCTGCCTCCTGCCCTCTGACTTGAAAGTCACCTCACCCCCTGCCCCTCTCCTTAGCAAGGAGAGGGGTGTCCGACAGAACGGGGTGAGGTTTTTCATGCCTGGCGATGAAACGTTGTTTCATTGGGACTGCCTTCTTCTCAAGCCAGATTGCTGCGGACTTGCAGAAGCAACCGACGAAACAAAAGTTGCTCCTCAAGAGTAAAATCAGCCAAGATCCGCTTTTCAAAGTTATGCCAAAGTTGAGTGACGGGTTCTTGTAGACTGCGTCCTGATTCCGTCAAGAAAACTCTGTAGGAGCGAGCATCTTCCGGACAGCGACAACGCTCCAATAAACCGCTTCTTTCCATCCGATTCAACATCTTGGTTAGGGTTGGGGGTTCTATTTCCATACGCTCGACTAGTTCAGACTGAGTTAACCCGTCCTTTTCCCACAGGTACATCAGTAAAATCTCTTGCCCAAGGTAAAGTCCTAAGTCAGCCAGAGCCGCACTGACTAGATTGCGATGTGCTCTAGAAACCAGCACCATCAGGTAGCCGATAGTTTCTCGCATCGGTTTAGAAGACATAGAACCAATTTATTTAGCCAACTAAATAAAAGTATCGCAAAAACTGACTATTTTTAGCAAGAATAGAAAAGACACAGTAGCTATTGTTCTGTAAATTTTTATTCAAATACCTGAATTAAGCCGACTCCAAAGATACGAGTTACGGAGGCAGATAACCAAAGCTGATTTTGATAGTGTGTTTAGCGTCAATAAAAATCCTTCTCTCTACAGAGTCGAAGTGCAGTACTGATAAATCACTTGTACACGATTAGACTATGCAAGCTCTAGATTCAATCGCTAATCTTTTCTTGCCTATCCAGCTAGGGGCGTATACTTTGCCCAACCGAATCGTCATGGCACCGATGACTCGCTTGCGGGCAGTAGGTTCAATTCCAACCAGTTTGATGGCAAGTTATTATGCTCAACGGGCATCCGCAGGATTAATTATTACTGAATGCACGATGGTATCTCCCCTGAGCAATGGATACATGAACTGTCCGGGAATATACTCTCAAGCACAGGTGGAGGCATGGAAGCAAGTTACACAAGCAGTTCATGCAAAAGACGGAAAGATTTTCTTGCAATTATGGCACAGTGGGCGCGTTGGGCATCCTTCCTTACTGAATGGAGAGTTACCTGTTGCACCAAGCGCGATCGCTGCGGAAGGAACGTTACATACACCCGTTGGCAAAGTTAATCTTGAAGCACCCCGCGCTCTGGAAACCCATGAAATCCCTAAAATTGTCGAGCAGTTCCGCCAAGGAGCAGAAAATGCAATGGCAGCAGGATTTGATGGTGTTGAGTTACACGGAGCCTTTGGTTACTTAATAGATCAGTTTCTTCAAGATGGCTCTAATCAACGTGATGATGAATACGGCGGTTCTGTTGAAAACCGCGCTCGTTTTTTACTAGAAGTAGTACAAGCTGTCAGCAGTGTATGGGGAGGCAACCGTCTTGGCATTAAGCTCTCACCCAGTAACACTTTCTACGGCATGAAAGACTCAAATCCCAAGGCAACCTTTAGCTATGCGATCGCTGCACTCAATGAATTTAATCTGGCTTACATTCACTTAATGGAGCCAAATGAAGTCGATTTAGCTAATCGTGAAGTTCTCAATCCCGTCTTGCCAATTTTTCGTCCCATTTATAAAGGCACAATTATCACCAATGGCGGCTACGACAAGCTCAAAGGTAACGAGGTTTTGTCCTCCGGTGATGCCGATTTGGTTTCCTATGGCAAGCTATTCTTGGCAAATCCAGATTTGCCTCAACGCTTACAAGTAGATGCTGCCCTGAACACACCAGATCCAAAAACTTTTTACGGTTTCGGCGAGAAAGATTTGGAAAAAGGTTATATCGACTATCCATTCCTAGAAGCGCAACCTGCCTAGAAATAATTACTCTGCAATAGTCAAATCCTCTTTCCTTCTGTCTGGAAAGAGGGTGTAGGGGTGTAGGGGAAAGAATCCTCTTTCATACTTGGTGATGTACGAAGTTCATAGGGGCTACCTTGTTTCTTAAAAGAATCTATGCTTCTCATACTCGTAAAAAGTACATATAATATGATTTAAACAAACTCGTTACGAGTACGTTTTAGCTCAAAGACTGATGTTCACAAGCAGTCTTTAAGTGGATTCACAAGAGGGAACACAATGGATTTATCTAACTCCAATACAGCCAAGAACTTAGCCGAAGCTTTTGGTGGAGAATCAATGGCAAATCGCAAGTATCTGTTCTTTGCAGAAGTGACTCGCCAGTTAGGGATGAATGAACTATCAAAGCTGTTTCGGGAAACGGCAAATCAAGAGACAGAACACGCTTTTGCCCATTTTCGCCTCATGCATCCAGAGTTAGTAGTGGGTGATATGGCTTCTCTGACGGAAGAGCAAAAAAAAGCGATCGCTGCTCGTTGTTTAGAACTAGCGATTGAAGGAGAAACCTATGAGTACACTACCATGTACCCAGAATTCACCGAGCAGGCACGTGCTGATCACGATAATAAAGCTGTAGTTGAGTTTGAAGCGCAACAGGCAGAGTCTCGCGAACACGCTGATACCTTCCGCAAAGCTGCCCACAACTTTGGTTTATTAACACACATTGAAAATCATCACGCCCGTCAATATACGGAGGCACTCCATGTTTTGCAAGGTGAATCTCCTGCCGTCAAATCAGCAAGTAGCGATCCTGCCACCCAAAAATGGATTTGTCGTCAATGTTCGATGATATACGACCCAGTAGAGGGCGATCCCGATTCTAGCATTGCTCCTGGGACACCTTTTGAAGCAATTCCTGAGGATTGGTACTGCCCGATTTGTGGCGCTAGCAAGAAAACTTTCGTTCCTTACCAAGAAGCAGCAGCAGCGTGAGGAGGCTTTCAAGCCAGTAATTTAGATGTTTGAGGGGGGTTGTCTCAATACGGTTTGGATAAGCCCACAGACTAATTAAGCCTGCCTCCGCAGGCTTAGTCCGTGTAGCTGCACCCTTCAGGGTGTCAGCTTCCTTTTACAACTGCTACAAGCACACTCCCATGAATGATTCAACTCTTGTCAAACACTTTCGCATTATGGCTCGCAATAACAGATGGTCAAATTTTCGTCTGTTAAACGCTTGTGCGAAGCTGAGTCAAACGGAGCTTGAAGCTATAAGAACTAGCTTTTTTCCTTCAATCTTGCTGACACTGAACCATATTCTGATCGTGGATTGGTACTACCTGGATGTCTTAGAGGTTGCTGGATTGGGATTGTCTGTTTTAAACGATGCAACTCCTTGCCGAAGTGTAATTGAAATTCAAGAAGCACAAGCCGCTGTAGACAAAAGACTGGTTCAGTTTTGTGATGGTTTGACATCAGAACGACTTGCTGACAAGATTGCTCTTGATCGAGGCAAGCATGGAGTGATGTTCGACCGTATTGACCGAATTTTGACACATTTGTTTGTCCACCAAATCCACCATTGAGGACAAGTACACGCAATGTTAGCTGGAACAGCGGTTGCACCTCCGCAACTCGATGAATTCTTTCTAGAAGGCGATGCTCAAAACCGCGCTGAGGAGTTGATGAAACTTGGTTTTAGTGAAAGTGATATTGCTCCTTAGAGCGAAAACTTTACCAAAAACTTATGAGCAATTCTAATCCCAACTCAACCTTAACCAAAGCTACCCTACTGCTTGCCAGCACTTTAACAGTAATGGCAGGTGCAACGATCGCTCCTTCTCTACCTGCGATGCAAGATCAATTTGCTGACGTGGCAAATGCAGAATTCTGGGTAAAGCTAGTTTTGACGCTTCCTGCTTTATTTATCGTCATTGGTTCACCCATCGCTGGCGTAATTGTAGATCGACTGGGACGCAAACCACTACTACTGGCTGCTGCTGTACTTTATGGTTTTGCAGGTGGTTCTGGATTAGTTCTCAATTCTTTGTTTGCCATTCTCGCTGGGCGTGCGTTACTGGGTTTGGCAGTGGCGGGAGTTATGGTTAGCGCCACTACTTTGATTGCAGACTATTATATTGGCGCTGCTCGTGCTACCTTTATGGGTTTGCAAGCAGCCTTCATGGGGTTGGGAGGAGTAGTTTTCTTGTCGGTAGGCGGTTCGCTAGCAAGTGCAAACTGGCGCTTACCATTTTTAATTTATCTGTTTGCATGGCTGCTAATACCTCTAATTATTTTTTACATATACGAACCAAACCGTAGCATATCAAAAATCCCATCAATTCAAGATAGTGAAGCGAGTAGTGATACATCAATCCCTGTAAACTTACTCGTACTTATCTTTAGTATTACTGTCCTCAGCCAGATTATCTTCTACCTGATTCCCGTGCAGCTACCGTTTTATCTGCGCCGCCTCACCAATGCAACACCTACACAAAGCGGAATGGCGATCGCTTTTTCCACCCTCTTTAGCGCCTTTGCCTCCTTGGCTTACGGTAGAGTCAGAGCAAGACTAGATTTTGTCAGCATTTTACCTATCATGTTTGTATTTATGGGCATCGGCTACACCATTATTGGTTTAGCCAGTAGCTATGCACTAGTTTTATTAGGTTTAGGCTTTGCAGGTATGGGACTGGGACTCCTCATGCCTAATATGACAGTGTGGGTATCTGCTGCCGTTCCTGATGCTGTGCGCGGACGTGCCTTAGGAGGGCTTTCTACATCTTTATTTTTGGGGCAATTTCTCTCACCTATCGTTAGCCAACCCATAAGTGCAAAAGTAGGCTTGGGTTTGACATACTCTCTAGCAGGAGGACTTTTGCTAGTGCTGGGAATAATATTTATTGTAATGAGACAACAAGTTATGGCTTTTACAGCTAGCCCCTCAAAGTAGAAATGGAGATTTGTTCACAAGTGCAGTTAACTTGCTATTAAGCAAAAAACTATCTTCGGTTTTTATAAAACAATCATTTTGATCGGGTAGAAGTTCCTGATATTTCCAAAGACACTCTCGCTGCCGTTTTGTCAAAGGTTGAAAGATAAATGGAATTCCTGATTGAAAGCTAAACTCTCGGCATAATTTTTCATTGCTTGGATTTCTAGAAGTATAGTAAAAAGATGCCGCCATCCGCTCTTTTAAAGGCATTTTACCGTGATGAAATATTTTAGCAGCAGCAGCGAAAACAACCGTACCCGCAGTTCCCGTACAAGTCTTCCATTTTGAAGAAGGAATCACTTCCTCCATATGTTCATCCAAAATATTTGGCCCGTGTTTAAAAGCACGAATAGATGGAGTTAGGCTTCGAGGAATATATTCAAAAGCACCACTTTTCTCATCAACATCATTTAAATAAATGCTGACTCGGATAATATTGCGATCGTCTTGATCTTGATGCCATATTCGCGATCCTACCTGCTGGCCATCAACAATTTCTTTGCGTAAAATCACACCATGATATGCAGGCGGAAGACCAATACAGTTTTCAATAATATCAAGTAGTTGTTCGTCAAGTCCCCATAAAAATAACTCTGGATAATACATTGCAATTCTAGTTGGATTGATTGGAATGCAATGCTCAAATCCTGTACGATACTCAGTCAATCTGGGAGAATCAGGAGAAGCTTCATGCAAATCTTTGACAGCCTTCTCCATAGCATTTAAAAGTGAAAGATTAGAAGAAAATGGAAGCTCTCTTAAATGAAGAACAGCAACACCTTCTCGATTAAGCTCGCGAACAATACGACGACCAATTTCAGAAATAACAGGTAGCTTCCTAACATGAATAATTTGCTTAGTTCTGTAAATGTAAGATGAAGTAAATTGAGCTAGCTTTCTTTCTACTTTGTTTAGAATTTTATGAATACTATAAATTTGTTTTTTCATCATATTCCTCTTCTCAAATATATTCTCAAATATAGGACTCATATTTAATTTTTGAAAAACACGTAGGATGTGTGATCGCGTAGCTTAACATACCATTTTCAAGGGTTAGGTACGTTAGACTGATTTTTAAGTAATCAAACCGGATCCCATATCATCATTAATTTAATTTATTTTTAACTGGAAGTAAAAAGCTAAAACTAAGGCTTTTATATTTTGCGTGTGCAATATAATTGGTAAAAGTTTACATATTAATATGTAAAATCAAAAATATTAAGATTTTTAATAAAAAACTAAATTCTCAACTTATATGCAAACTCATGGAGATAATATTCAATTGAATTCAAAATTAGAAAAATTTTAAATTAGAAACTACAGTTACTATAAAAAAGGTGCTTTAAAAGCTAGGTAAATTGCTATGAGATATTGATATATATAGTTGTACATATAACATATATAAATTTATGTGCTTTACTTATTCGATTTTTAAGATGATAAAAAGTGAGCTTGTTCTCATAGAATAGCTAGTTTGAGAATAGAGTTATATAAAATTATGATATAGTTACTATAAATTTTGTGTAAAAATAAATTTTCAACATTAATTTTCGATAGTAGTTAAAATTAACTCTAAATAGAAAGTTTTGCAAATCAGAATTTGTTAGTGGATAGTAAACTTAAAAAAGTACTTTACAACCCGTTAAAATAGATTAAAAGATATGTCTAGTAAGATTTAGCTTATACCGATTCAAAAAATATTTGCAACACATCCTGATGTAGAGACGTGCCATGGTACTTCTCTACAATATCTATTTGTCGCATTCTTTTTTCAAATTGGTATTACTTTCACTTTTAGCCAAGAAATTTATTTATTGGCGGTTGAAAAATCGTAATCAAACAACTGGTGCAAGATGTGAACAAAGGCGTTCTTGAAGGGTAGAAATAAGATTTTCCCAGAACTTCTGCCTAAGTCCTAATAGTGTGGAGGATGTGCCTCTGCTATTAGAACTGTTACGGATGAATTATGAACGATTAGCAAACAAAAGAGTGCAAGTTAACTCTGAAGAATTAGCAGCATAAGTTTATTCATGCCTACCACGATGCACAATTGGTGGGCAATCTCCACCTCAAAGGAATTAATCCATAACTTTCTAATCAACTCCTGGCGCTGAAAAATTCATGGCTGCATTATCTAACACCAAGAGCCAATCATTACCCCGCCCTCTTGTTGGTGGTATGAATTCTCTTGTTCCACTACTAGGTAGTTCTACTATCTGTTTTGCAATCCCCTTGCGTGGATCGTACCAATAAGCTTTTACTGTAGTGCCTTTTATTTTTCCTAACTTTACATTAATAGGCTTTCCGGTAGGTGTATACACAAATGCAAAACTACCATCCTCCGCACAAGCAGCTCTCAAATGATCCATCCCCTCACCCACATCACTGATAATCAGAGACTGATCGGGTACTAACTTTATAAATGGCCTAGATTCAAATAATCGCCGTAAATAGCCCATCTGGATTGCGCCAGGATGTCTTAGAGCTTGCCGCCAAGGTGTTCTAGCTGCTGAAATGGGCTTTTTCTTTGGCTCCCACATCTGCCAGATGTTATGGTTACCGTAAGTATGACCGCAAGCTCCAGCTAACATTGACCAGTAGGCGGCTTGCCTAACATCAAACTCATTAAACCAGCCATTCTCTGGTTTCCAATCAATTGGGTGATCTTCATAGCGTGGTTCCCCATCTAGCGTTGGCTTTGGTGGATTTAAAAAATAGTTCTCTGATGTAATCTCATAATTCGGTAAATTAATAGCCTTATGACCAGATTGGAACATATTAAAATCAAGCCAATCATCATTCTGAAACCAAGTCGCTGAATTACTTCCCCCTTGTGGATGGTATGTCATTAAATGGTTGCCTCCATCCCCCTTCTTTAATCCTTTCGCCATCGCCCGAATTATGGCAAGATGAGTATCGTTTTCTGGATTGCGATCGCCACCGAGAATCCATATAATCGGCTTATTATTGTAGCGCTTGCCAAGATATAGACCAAAAGCTTCGGCATTAGTTGGGGTAAAAATTTCTGGCCCTACACCCCATTTTTTATTCCATTTATCTCCCCATGTCGGCAACATTCCGATGTAAAGCCCCATCTCTTCGGCTTTATTTACAATGTAATCAATATGCTGAAAGTAACCTTCATTAGGTTTGGTGGGATCGTTATTTCTTAGTGGTAGATAGCCATAAGGATTAGGTTGCTTAAGTCCATCTAATTCAGCAAGAACAACGGCTTGGATGACAGTAAATCCTTTTCTGACACGATCTTGCAAGTAAATCAGTGCCTCTTCCCGATTCAGCCGATGAAACAACTCCCAAGCTGTATCACCGAGATAGAAGAAAGGCTTACCATCTTCTTTAAATAAGTAATGCTTATTTGTTTTCACCTTTAAGCGTTGTACTGCTTTAATTGTTTGTGATAAAGATACTGATAGACCTATCCCAAAACATAAGCCAATAAACACTCGTCGAGCTAAAGGCTTGTACATGAGTAAATAATCTTAATAAATAGATAATATCGGCAAACATAAATTACAAAAGAATATTAGTATTGTTTCATTTCTTTTGTATGATAAGGGACATCCAAATAAAAAAATACCCAAAAATTTCTTGTGGTGCGGGCATCTTGCCCGCTAATCACTAGGGACGGGCAGGATGCCCATCCCACAAGATGGGATAATTTATTTTCTGGTGTTCCCTAAAAATCTAAAATGTTTCTCTACACAAGATTTAACTGAGGAAGTTTAACTTAGAAATTTTTATTAGTTTGCCAGCAACTTTACTTTGGATAAATTGGTGAATTAAAACTATCAATTATTGCCTAGTGCTGCATATAGTACCTCACGGTGAATTAGCGCCCGATCTACTAAAAACTGGATTTTTTCTGATGAAAGCGGATCGCCATTGGCGTAATGCTCAATCCAAGTTTTACTAATCACATTGGCATCGTCTGGCAAATTAGCTAAATCCCACCCAGGCATATCCAAATCTTCCATTAACCGATTCACCTTGGGATCATAGCTAAGGGCAAAACAACGACATCCTTCACTTGCCGCCATAATTAGACTGTGCAGGCGCATCCCGATCGCCATTTCCACACCACGAAATACACCTTTTAAAAGCTGCGGCTCATCCAAAGCAAGAATTTTGCTCGCATCTTTAATAGCAGGTTGAATGGCTTGGGCAATACTTAAATCTTGGGCTTTTTGAAATGGCAACAGCACAATAAAAGCCTGCGTGGCTTTTTGAAAATCCACCAGTGCACGAGTCAGATTAGCAAGGCGAGTGGGTGTAAGTTGAGGATGCGATCGCAAAGTCACCGCCACCCTGGGAGCTGGTAAATCCCAAAGTCCCGGTACTGGTTTTGACTCCAACGCCCAAACCGGATCGGGTGCAAGGATATGGGGAATTTGCCAATCAGAAAGTAAAGCCGCAGAAGCGCGATCGCGAACGCTGATTTTTGTGCAATCTGCAAAAGTTCGCCGTGCCAACCAACGAGTTACAGAACGCTCCAAAGGGCCAATACCCTGCGCCCAAGCAACTGTTCTCAAACCCATTTTTTGGGCAAATTTCATCATACCCCCATAGTAAAATGGGCTAACAGCACTGGTAGCATCCTGAATCAAACTACCACCACCCCAGATTAAGGCGTCGCAAGAGCGTAAAGCTTGCATTACTGGTAAAAAACTCATGCGTTCATGAGCTTCTACACCATAGCGACTATGCGTTTCTTGTGGCTTACCAGAAAGAACCACAGGTGTAACATCAGGTGGTAGCATTTGCAGCAGGGTTGCCAACAAAGCCTCATCACCACCATTTCCTTTACCGTAATATCCAGACAATAGCGCCCGCATCTTAACCATTTTGGATTTTTGATTTTCAGGTTACTTAACTGATATTGTGCATTAATGCAAATAGTAATATTCAAAGGGACTGGGGATTAGGTATTAGGCACTGGCAGATTTGTAGAGACGCGATTAATCGCATCTCTACAATGACAAATGACAAATGACTATTGATTAATGACAATTATGCACGCTCTTTCAATTCCTACCTGGATTATTCACGTCTCTAGCGTTATTGAGTGGATTGTAGCCATTTGGCTGATTTGGAAATATGGCGAACTCACGAACAACCGCGCTTGGTGGGCATTGTCTTTTGGGATGTTACCAGCTTTGATCAGTGCAATGTGTGCCTGTACCTGGCACTATTTCGACAATGCAGAATCGCTCGAATGGTTAGTAACGCTACAAGCTAGCATGACTTTAGTGGGTAATTTCACGTTGTGGGCTGCTGCTGTATGGATTTGGCGTTCTAATAAATCTAGTGATGTTACCAATGAATTGACTTCCACAGATCCACTCGAATCAAAGCAATAATTAATAATCACCTCGTCAATATTAAGTTTTAATTTCCTCTCGCTCTATTGAGCAAGGAAATTGGGGTTACGATTGGACTTGTAAACCAAGAATCCTCTGCCTTTAGGGCATGGGAAATTTCAAAATTCCTAACTAAATTTATTTAACACAGCAATGATTTCAAAAGAAACCCTATTTATCCTGTCACTGTTTCCCTATTTGGGTTTCTTGTGGTTTATTAGCCAAGTCAAGCAAATGCCGCGTTTGGCACTGTATGGATTTTATTGCACTCTTGTTTTTGTTGCTGTCACTATTCCGGCAGGGATTTACGCTCAACTGCATTATGGTAAATCACTGGCAAACGTTGATTGGTTGCACGGAAGTGCAGAATCGTTTTTAGTACTTTCTAATATCTTGGTTGTGCTAGGTTTTCGTCACGCTGTGATGAAGATGAAAGAGAGTGAGGATTAGGGGCTAGGAAGAAGACAAGGGGATAAGGGAGATGGGGGAGATGGGGGAGATGAGGAGAGAACAACTAACCACTAATTGTACAGACGCGATTAATCGCGTCTGTACCCACTAACTACTGTACGGGAGGCAGCGCGTTGCGTGGGTTAAGCGCGTTGTAGCGACTGCCGTGCGGGTTTTGTAGAGTCACTTTCGGTTTCAACCGACAACTTATCTTCATAAACCCGCCCCTACTATCTACTAACAACCTTGAGGACAATTATGGAAGTTATTCCAGCAATAGATTTACTAGAAGGTCGCTGTGTGCGACTTTATCAAGGGGACTACTCACTATCAGAAGTTTTTAGCGAGAATCCTGCTGATGTAGCTAAACAGTGGGTAGAACAAGGCGCTACTAGACTACATCTAGTTGATTTAGATGGTGCAAAAGCGGGTAAACTAGTCAACCTAGAGGCAATTGAGGCGATCGCTCAAGCTGTTTCTGTACCCATTGAAGTTGGTGGGGGATTGCGGACAAAAGAAAGCGCCCAGCAGTTATTTAATTTGGGTGTAGAATGGGCAATTTTGGGAACCATTGCTGTAGAACAACCGCAGTTGGTACAACAACTCTGCCAAGAATTTCCCGGAAAGATAATTATCGGTATTGATGCTCGCAACGGCAAAGTCGCAACTCGCGGCTGGTTAGAAACCTCAGAAGTTCTTGCTACCCAACTTGCTGTGCAAATGCAAGAATTGGGAGCCGCAGCAGTAATTTACACTGATATTCATCGTGATGGAACCCTCACAGGGCCAAATATAGAAGCTTTACGCGAACTTGCCAACTCAGTAGATATTCCTATCATTGCTTCTGGTGGTGTTAGTTCTGTCACAGATTTGCTGAGTTTGCTAGCCTTGGAACCTCAAGGTGTCACTGGTGCGATCGTTGGTCGTGCCTTATATACTGGTGATATTTCCCTCAAAGAAGCATTGCGGGCTGTTGGTTCTGGACGTATTCAGGATATACCTCCTAATCTAGATTTTTCAGCATTTGCTTAGTGGGAACTCTATCAGTGAACAGTTAACAGTTATCAGGTGTCTTGGTGTTAACTGACAACTGATAACTGGTAACTGATAATCAATCCCCATCCGTTAATTTTTTAATTTTCCGGATTAGTAATTTCCTGCGTTGTAGTTCAAGTTGTAGAGATTACAACGCAACTAATTTATATGACTCGTAAAAAACCCCCCATTACTAGTAAACCTCGAACCGAATCAGGTAGTACTAACTTCCGAGCCGAGAATAGTCAAGACTACAACCAACAAAAGCCAAAAACAGCTTAAGGATGTGTAAAAAATTCTGTACATCCAAATTTTTATGATGAAAACGGCAAAATGTTTTTTTGATTTTTAATTTTCAGCTTAAATTCTCTACTTTGTAGTTTGAGTTTTTAAATTTTTATCATGGGTTTCCTCTTTTGTAGAGACGTTAATAGCGTCTCTCTTTTTATATTTTGTAACAAAACTCATTAAAAGTTAGACAAAATGCAGATTTATTGAGAATATTAGTTTAAAGCAGCAATAAAAATCGTGTTATTAGTATTGTTATTAAGCTTCAAAGCTAAATACTATGAATAATAAAAAATCAAGTCCACCTCCTTTACCAATTAAAGACAAACCAAATAAAACAGAACCTGGTTTGATTTCTGACAAAAATCAACCTAATAAACTTAAAAAATGAAGTAAATAATTTACTTAGAAAAAGTTTTATAGATAAAAAATATAGCCATAATTCTATCTATAACTAATTGTAAATAGAGTTGCAAAAATTATATTTTTTATAATTCAATACTAGTTAATCTGAATATCAAAAAACTAAATAAATACAGAGAAATAAAATTAGTAAAATTTATGATTATTGTTGAGCAACATATTTAATTATCTCACCCTTTACCCTCTGCTGGTTACAGACACTTTACGGTCAGCTAGTCCGGTTGTGAGACCATAACTTAACTAGCGTGAACTGGTGTAGACACTGGAGAGTAGTGAGGAAATTGCAGTCTTGGATGCTAGGTTCTATCTTCGCAAGTCGCTCTCGCGAGTTAACATAAGTATCCCTAAAATTGAAGTAGCTTTTTCAGATTTTGTTGACATAAAACAAATTATTTCTGGAATTGATAGAATGCCAAAGAATAAAAGCTTTTAAAAAAGTATTTGTTGCACGCTTAGTTTATAATCGTAGAGTGTGCTGTCATATAGGTTACGAAACACTGAAAATATAACCAACTGATAATCGAGTAGTTGCACTGAGATTAGTCACTTATATTGATACAATAAAACTTGCAGCATTGTTGTGATATCGATGTACACGAGTGAATCAACTAAGTATCCTCCCACGACCGACATCGGCCAAAGAAATCGTATTTTGGTTGTTGAAGATGAAGAACTCATCCGAGAAATGCTAGTCTTAGCTCTGGAAGAGGAAGGTTATGGGGTAGTAACGGCTACGGACGGTCGCTCAACTGTAGAACAACTGAAAAACTTTGAAACCAATTCAGGAGAACCTGCCTTTGATTTGATTATTCTTGATTTAATGCTGCCTCAAATCAATGGTTTAGATATTTGCCGCTTGCTTCGTTACCAAGGCAACCCAGTACCGATTTTGATGCTAAGTGCTAAGGGTAGTGAAACTGACCGCGTTTTAGGGTTAGAAGTAGGAGCAGATGATTACCTGACAAAGCCTTTTAGTATGAGGGAATTAGTGGCTCGTTGTCGCGCTTTATTACGCCGCCAACGTTTGAGTAGCTTGCCGCAACTCCCAGTCTTGCAGTACAAAGATATTACATTGTATCCGCAAGAGTGTCGGGTGCTAGTTCGCGCTCAAGAGGTGAACCTGTCTCCAAAGGAGTTTCGTCTTTTAGAACTCTTTATGAGTTATGCCCGTAGAGTTTGGTCGCGGGAACAACTGCTAGATCAAGTATGGGGGCCGGATTTTGTTGGAGATAGTAAAACTGTGGATGTTCATATCCGTTGGTTACGTGAAAAATTAGAGCAAGATCCGAGCCATCCTGAATATATAGTGACTGTGCGTGGTTTTGGTTATCGATTTGGATAGTTGTTAGTTCATGAGTTGTGCAATAGCACTAACAACTAGTGATGTTAGTACCGGAATTTTTTTTAGGTTTGACAATTGGACTTGGGTTTTGGCTTTGGTACAAAATACAAGTGTACCGCCTCTTGGGAAGAATACCGCCCTCGTTGAAATCCCAGTCTTCTGAAGTAACACTACCGCTTATTCCACGCTTGCGATCTGAAATTACTTCGTTAAAGGAGCAGCAGGAAGAATTACAACAAGATCTGCAAAATTACAAAAACTTGCTAGAGATGGCACCAGTGGGATATTTGCAGGTGGATGAAGAAAATCAACTGCTGTGGTGCAATCAACTGGCACGAGAGATGTTGTATTTACAAAGGTGGCAACCGGGACAAGTACGTTTGTTGCTAGAATTGGTGCGTTCTTATGAACTCGATCAGGTAATTGAGCAAACTCGCGATCGCCAACAATCCCAAATTCGGGAGTGGATATTTCATCCCTCAGTGGAAAACGCAGCCGCCATTTTAGAGATCAAACCTCTGGCAGTAAAAGCCACTAGTTTTCCTTTATCGCAAGGAAAAGTAGCAGTATTTCTAGAAAATCGCCAATCACTTTTGGAATTAAATCAAGCACGCGATCGCGCTCTTTCTGATCTTGCCCACGAACTGCGGACACCGTTGACTTCAATTCGTCTAGTTGTAGAGAATTTGCAAGATCGTTTGAAACCACCTTTAGATCGCTGGGTGAGCCGCCTCTTAAATGAGGTTGATAGGTTAATTTATTTAGTACAAAGCTGGTTGGAACTCACCCGACTCGAAAACAACCCCTCCTTGGAATTAAATCGCCAACCTGTAGAATTGCGATCGCTAATTGCCAAAGTTTGGGAAACTCTAGAACCTCTAGCACAACGCCATCAAATCCAGCTTACCTATTCTGGCCCCGAAAAACTTTGGATAAATGGCGATGAATCCCGCATTTATCAAATTTTTTTGAACTTGCTAGACAATAGTATCAAATATAGTCCTCCTGAAGGTACGATTGCAGTTGAGGCAAAGATTTTTTGTACAGATAATAGCTTTAGTGTTAAAGCAAGCACACCACCGAACCTGGAGATAAATGTTATAGACTCTGGAGCTGGTTTTTCTGAGGCAGATTTGCCCCATGTATTTGAACGCTTTTACCGAGGAGATCAAGCACGCTCTCGCCCACAAAAAGCAGAAAATATTTCTACAACGACAATTGTGGGTACTGGTTTAGGTTTGGCGATCGTGCGCCAACTTGTGCTTGCTCATGGTGGTACTATCAAAGCCATGAACCATCCTGTTAAAGGTGGTGCGTGGATACAGATAATACTCCCTGAGAGCGTGGCAAATTATTAATCACAAGATTATATTTAGAAGTATCTTCATGTTTGAGACTGCAAGCGTGAAAGCTCTTATTTTTGATGCTAATTCAGGAAGACCCCAGCTAACACGCGAGATCAGGCGTTTAGAGCGGGACATTTTGCGCATGGGAGCTTTGGTAGAGCGATCGTTTCGCCTCAGCCACCAAGCTTTATTTGCTCGTGATTTAATAGCGGCTGAGGAACTTCCGCGTATAGATAAACAAATAGATCGCTTTTATAAACAAATAGAATCAGACTGTACAGCAATCATGACACTGCAAGCCCCTGTAGCCCAGGATTTGCGTTGCTTGAGTGCCTTTATGCAGCTAGTGCGCGATCTTGAACGCATTGGCGATTATGCAAAAGATATAGCAGAAATTGCAATCAAAATTTTTCCTTATCCGCCGCATCCCTCCTTACCTGAGATTGCGCAGATGTCTCATCATGCTCAGGCGATGTTAGCAACTAGTTTGGTAGCTTTGGCTGACTTAGATGAAGTTAGCGGACGCAGTGTGAAGCAAATGGACGACACTGTAGATAATGCCTACGAATACCTTTATCAAACTTTAGCCTATCAAAAAGATGTTCCAGGGATCATCGAGCCAATTTTACTCTTAGTACTAGTAATACGTTACTTAGAACGCATGGCAGATCATGCTACTAATATTGGTCAAAGAGTCGCGTATATTGTTACTGGTCAACGGGGTTAAAGGGGGATCGGGGATTGGGAAGAAGAGGACAAGGTGACAAGGAGACAAGGGGACAAGGAGAAAAATTTTCACCCCCTGCACCTGGAGCTCCTCTACTCCTGGTGCTTCTTTCCTAATCCCTAATCACCTGTCCCGTGCACCCTATCCCCTGTCCCCTTTTTAAGAATGAGACCTTATCATCAAATTCCTATTCAAGAGTGTGGTGAACCTCTTATAGCTATTCCCCTCAAAAAATTTGCAGTCGAATCTCCCCATCCCTATGAAAAACTGGGTGCGCCTTATGGCGAACATTCACCCTATTTTCTGCGCCAAAGCGTAGTTGATTGTTTGATAGCAGCGCAAAACTATCTGCAAACACTACACCCTGACTGGTACATTCAAATTTTTGATGCCTACCGCCCGGTGACGGTGCAGCAATTTATGGTAAATTACGCCTTTGCCGAAGCTTTGCGCGACAGGGGGCTTGTTGACATTAAGTTATCAGAAATTCAACGCCAGGAAATTTGGCAAGAAGTTTATAAAATTTGGGCTGAACCTAGTTTAGATGAAAAAACACCACCGCCTCACAGTACTGGTGCGGCTGTAGATATAACGCTTGTAGATGATACAGGGAAAATTGTGGATATGGGTTCGCCGATTGATGAATTATCTGAGCGATCGCTTCCCGATTACTATCTCAATAGCGATCATCCACAGGCACAGCAGTATCATGCTAACCGTTTGCTCTTGTTGGATGTCATGGAAAAAGCCGGATTTAAACGCAATCCCCGCGAGTGGTGGCATTTTTCTTTTGGGGATCAAATGTGGGCTTGGTTAAATAATCAAATTAATCCAGATGCAAAGTTTGTAGCACGATACGGTCGATTAATTTAGCCTTGCTTTTCTAAACTATGAAGATACTGTGCGTATTCAATTTGGAATTCCAGGGCAGATTTGAAGTCGGCAGAACGTTCTGACAGTCCTTCGACAACTGCTTCTTTACTCGTTTGTGTTAAAGCAATTACTTGGGGTTGGTAAGGAAGACGAAACTGGGTGTGGTCGTGAAAGATAATGGTAACAATTGTGCCTATGGTTTCTCCTTCCAGTGTAGTAATTTTGCTCCACATCCATCGCTGCTGTTCGTTTTGATCTATGTTGCCCCACTCTCTTGAAATGTTAAAATCACCAGGGAACCAGGGTAAAGGATACAATCCAACCTGTTTAAGCTGTTTATGAATCGGTCGAAATAGCTTGTAGCAATACGCACCATAACTCCGCAGATTATACTGCCGCGTGCGTTCCCGCGCTGTAGTCGACTGTGTCGATCAAAAAGGGGGATTAAGTTCTCACGCAGGTTGATGACTAACTCCATAGAACCCGTTGGCAACAAACGGGCTTGCGCCTTCTGTACGTTATAACCTTCCCGAAACCATAAAAACTCCACGAACTTTGACAGGGGCGATCGCGGTATATAGGTGTGGTAAATCATCAATTTGGATAAGTTTATGGTTGGCTGTCCTGCTTGCTACACAAGAGGTTTATGTCAAAGGTACAACCATACAATTCAGTCATGTCATTAGGCATCTTCTGGGTTTAATTGTATTAATTCCTCAGTGGTATATGCACCAACTGGACTCCAGACTAGATAAGGAATAAGTAACAGCGTTGCTAACCAAGAAATTGGCAAAACTGAGATTGCGAGCAATATACCCAAAATCAAACCAACCCATCCAATAATTTCCCCAACCCGAAGACTGCGATTTCTCAGCATCACAGGTATATAGGTAACGGTGATAATTTCTAGCAGTAAGTAACAGCCCATTAATAACCAAGTAATTGTACTGCCTGGGTTTTTTTCCCAAACAATAGTTGCAGATGCCGCACCGCAAATAAAAATGACAGTCCAAATCAGAGGAATTAACGGCTCAAAAACCAACCAGCGAGGGCGAGTTAAACGTGCAAACCATTTAACATCACGTGGTGTGATAAAGAAACTACCAAATGCGACTAAAAAAGTTACTGCTCCTATTACCAGCCAAGATGGAATCATAATCATTACCTTTTAACGTGTATTTTGTCAAGACATACACGGCAATTTTGTCAATTTAAGGTACAAGTTTAATCAGTCGCTGGTTGGATTATTGATTAGATAGTAGTTAGTAACACTGCATCAGATTAATTTTGACAGGTAGCTGGTATTCAAATCCCCGACTTTTTAAAAAAGTCGGGGATCTAGTGCGAACAGATTTTTATAATAAGTTCGCATCTACTTAACTTTCAAATATCTTGAGGATTAAGACGCTCCATTACTCTAGTCGTATAAGTTCCAATTGGACTCCACAATAAATAAGGTACAAGCAATAGTGTTGCCCAACCAGAAACTGGTAAAACTGCGATCGCGAGTATCACCGCTATGATAAAACCCGTTCCACCCAGAATCGTACCCAATCTGAGACTGCGATTCCTAAACATGGCAGGAGTATAGGCAACAGTAACAATTTCTAAAAGTAAATATAATCCCATGTAAATCCAAGTCTGGGTGCTTCCTGGATTATTGTCCCAAATAATATAGGCTGACCAGGCACCACAAACAAATACTATAGTCCAAATAACTGGAATTGCTGCTTCAAAGGTGAGCCATCTAGGCCTTTGTAAGCGTTTAAACCATTTGCGATCGCCAGGAGTAATGAAGTTAGCACCCAAAGCAACTAATAAAGTTACACCCGCAATAACCATCCAAGATCTAATCATGCATATCCTTTCCTTACCCTTTGCGATCTAATGAGATTTTGTCAGTTTATCAGTTATCTGCCCATCGCCCGTTGGTGAGAACAATTGCAAAACCCGATCTAGCGGGAGAAATAAGTGAATAAGAACTAGAAAGAGGGGAGGAAGAAAGAAAGGAGGTAGGGAAGATGGGGAAGAATTTACTCTTATTACTCCTCACCTCCCTTAACTTCCTCAACTGCCTCAACTCCTTGTCCCATGTTCCCCAGTCCTCTTAATCAAAGTGGCTCACAACTACCTCTAATCTCAGCCATCGTTCTTGCAGTACCCCAGCCAGCGCTCTTAAACCCCACACTTCGCTACGACGATGCCCAACAGCGATCGCTCCAATTTGAGTTTCTCGTATCGCCTCCTCGGCTGGCTGTCGTAATTGTCCGGTTATGTAAACATCAACACCACAATTCGCTGCTTCACGCACTAATAAATCTGTCATTGCACCAACAACAGCAACACGTTTTACTTCTCCACGAACTGTTGTACGTACTTGCTCTGTTCCACCAAATACTTGGCTTACACAACTACATAAGCTCTCAAAACTTTGATCTGGAATTTCTCCTAGCATCCCGATCGCTCTATTTTCTTTCTCTCCTAATACTTCTAAATTAGATACATTTAATACTTGTGCCAATCGAGGATTAAAACCTATTGTTAAGCACTCGTCAAATGGCAAATGATAGGAAATCACGCCAATATCAGGTGGAAGCAGCCCTAGTTGGAGTTTCCAAGGACGATGTAAAAAAAGTGCATCTAAATTTTGAGCGCTCGCCCATTCCTGTAGTTGTGTCTGAGGTTCTAGTGCTAATCCTAATCGTTTTACAGGACGTGATGATGGCAAATACACTCCTCCCTTTTCAGCTTGTGAAAAATGCTCAACAGCGAAGAAGCGATTGAGAAATTCTGCTATCTCTTCTAAAAGAATCAACTGGCATTCAATCGTCATTAGACTTTACCTGAAATTCGGCATTAATATCTCGAATATCTTGAATTGCAAGCTAACAAAGGACATTTACAGTGGCACAAATTAAGCTCAGATCTCCATCTGCTGATGAGCTTCCTGTAATGAGGCATCTCTACAAAGAAATGTACGAAACCATAGGCTCATCAGAACCACCTGCGGAATGGGTTACCAATGTCCATCAGCAATCATTATCAGGAGAGCGTAGTTATTGGTTTGCTCTGCTCGACGAGGAAATCATTGGCTTTGTTGATTTCAAAGTGATGCTATTCCACCCTGGATCAGATGAAAAGTTTGCAAGAATTTTTGATTTATTCATTAGACAATCAATGCATAGACGTGGATACGGAACACAATTAGCTCGCAAAACAATTAACTCAGTCATTGAGCAAGGGGCAAGCAACATTGAACTGAATGTTTTACCTAACAACGATATCGCTTTGGCGTTTTGGCGTAGTCTCGGTTTTAATCTCCATCTCTATGTTTTGCAAATGTCGGTATAACATACACACAATAAAATCATGAGCGATCTAGTTTTTACGCCTGCCCATCAGCTTGCTCAAATGATCCGCGATCGCGTTGTTTCGGCGGTTGAAGTACTGGATGCCCATTTAGTACAAATTGCCAAACATAACTCAAAACTTAACGCCATCTGCACGCTAGATGAAGAACGTGCTCGTCAACGAGCCAAACAAGCCGATGAAGCCTTAGCACGAAGTGAAAACTGGGGCATCCTGCATGGAGTGCCAATCACAATTAAAGACATCTTTGAGACAGCAGGATTGCGTACCACAGCAGGTTACATTCCCCTCAAAGACTACATTCCTCAACAGGATGCCACTGTTGTCGCAAGGCTGCGGGCAGCTGGAGCAGTCATTATCGGTAAAACGAATATGGCTGAACTGGCTGGTGATTTTCAGAGTACAAATTCTCTGTTTCCACAGGTAAATAATCCCTGGAATCTTGAGTACACAGCAGGCGGCAGTTCTGGAGGGAGTGCTGCTGCGGTTGCAGCCGGACTTTCACCGTTGGATATCGGTAATGATATTGCAGGTTCCATCCGCCAGCCTGCTCATTTCTGTGGTGTCTATGGCTTGAAGCCAACCGATCGCCGCATCTCCACAGCCGGAATGATTCCAGAAGTTCCGGGAATGCCATACTGTCTGCGGCAAATGATGACTGTAGGATGTTTTGCGCGATCGCTCGAAGACATTCGACTTTGTTTTTCATTAATAGCAGGAGCGGATCTGCGTCGCCCTGATGTTCCACCAATTTCGCTTGATATGCCTTCTGGGAAGACTTTGCGAGATCTCAAAATTGCCTGGATTGACGAATGGACAGAAGTACCTGTTGCTTCTGAAATTCGAGAAAAAATACAGGCGATCACGCAAAAACTTTCTCAAGCGGGTACTCATATTGAACGCTGGCTTCCTAAAGATTTTGATCTATCGACAATATTGAACCTCTACGGACGGATGGCAGCATACATTAACATTTATGCTCAACCAGTAAATCGATATAATTTACGTCGCAGTTGGCAGCAGATTTTTCGTACTGCAACCCAAGGCGACAAAGAACTCCGCAAATTGGGGGATTTTAGTCGTCTCTTACCTGAGCTATTAAACCCAAGCCTAAAAGGATATTTCGAGGTGCTTACTGAGCGCGATTGCTTCACTGCACAAATTGATGAAGCACTGGAACCGTGGGATGTGTGGCTCACTCCTGTAGCAGCAACCCCTGCCTTTACCCATCGCCCAGCTTGGAGCGCCATTGATATTGAGGGTAAGTCCTATCCTCATGGAGTTGCAAACGGTGCTTACACTATGCCTTTTAATTTGAGCAGCCATCCTGCCGTGGTGATTCCAATTGGGGAAACCCAAGATGGCTTACCGATTGGATTGCAAATTGTTGGCAAGCGATGGCGTGAGATGGAATTACTGGCGATCGCTCAGGAGCTTAATCAAGTTATTGGTAACTTTAAACACCCATTTGGTTCTTAGAAGGTTATTCAGTATGAACTCTATTCGTGTTGTAGTTATGAAACGATTAAACTAGATCGTATTGGAATTTTGAGATTGTGAAGGTAACAATCCAGAATTAAAATCCAACGATAATATGCGCCAATCAATTCTATTATTCGGTATCTACCTAACTACGGTTTGTGTAGTTTCAACTCAACCCTTATTGGCAGTAACTCCACCAATTCCAGTTGCTTCTGATGCGCCTCTAGAATTAGATTTATTGAAAAATCCAAAAGGCTCTGTCATTACAGCTAACACTATCAACCAAGGACACATAACTGTTCCTAGTTTGTGGTGGGCGCAAGAAAATTCCGAAAATAAGCTTCTAGATAACTGGATCGCATACCCAGCAATTAACAACCAACCTGCACGAGTAGATTTAATTGTAAATCAACAACTTTGGAGCTTATTAGACTATCTGGATCGTTACAATTTTGTGAATCATCTAGGTAGTGTTGCGAGAAACTACGGTTACAATATTCGAGTTTTTAATTATCAACAAGACCGTTTAGCAACCTACACTTGTATATTTAATGCCAATCCACCAGTATTATGTCGGATAGAAATAACTTCTCAAAATCAGTTTGGCTTAGGACGTTCCTTTTAAGAAGCCGACGTCTACGCTAGTTGCTACTTTCGCTGATCCGTATTTATAATAGACGCTTTGTGTTTACCGTGTCTACAAGTTGGGGAAACTACAAGGACGCACTGTCTCACCAGAACCCATGAAAAAACTTTCTTACCTCCTGCCGTCTGCCTTTTTTAGCTAGAAAACATAAAAAAGGTAAAAGGTAAAAGGATATATTGCTCCTTTTTCCTTTTTCCTTTTGATTTAAAACCTGATGCTTATTTATTAATATTAGCTTTAGCATCCTTGACTGCGGCCAAGAAAAATAATCCTGTCAGTGGAATGCTTAACGCCAAGATAATACCAGTGGTTTGGTTGCCTAGATCTGGTTGTCCGGAAGTAAGTTCAAAAATGGAACCGACTGCTGCGATCGCTGCTACGCACGAGCAAGCAAGGAACAATCCGCTCTTTGGAGTCATTACATTCACAAGCACACCATCCTATACTAATGGTTTGACAGTTTGATAGGAGAAACCATGCTTGGATAACTCCTGTGCTAAAGCCAAAGAATTTTCTACGCGATCTACAAACACCACACCATTGAGGTGATCTATTTCGTGCTGAATACAGCGTCCGAGTAATTCTCCAGCCTTTATAGTTTTGGGACGTCCGTGCTCATCTTTATAAGCGATTTCTACAATTTGGGGACGCTTCACGTCCATATAAATCCCCGGAATGCTCAAACATCCTTCTTGAGCAACGCAAATGTCACGACTAACCTGTTTAATAATTGGGTTAATCAGCACCAATGGGGGATTAGCTGGGTTATCTGGTTCAATATCAATGACAATTATTTGTTTGTTAATTCCCACTTGAGGGGCAGCCAAACCAATACCATCCTGGCTATACATGGTTTGTAGCATCTCACGTGCCAGCTTGCGGATTTCATCATCTACTTTTGCAACACGTTTAGCTCCTTGGCGCAGAACGCGATCGCCCAGATAATGCAGTTCCAAGGGCGGATTTTGTAACTTTTTCTTCTCAACAGCAATTTCCAGAGGCATGCTCTTTTAACTCACTTATATGGATTGGAAATGATTCCGCTTTAATTCAATTTTAGCAACCAGGAAGATATGCACATTTATATTTCGGGAATTAGGTATTGGGTGACAGTTATTAGTTATCAGTTATCAGTTAACACCAGTGCGCCTGACAACTGTTAACTGTCCACTGTTAACTGATTGAGTTCCTAGTCCCCATTTGTCTGGTTTACCTACTACAGAGTATAAAAAGTGTTATTATCTCGCGCCAATAAGACGTGAAATTTTATTGTCTTGTCAATTTTAAGTGCTGGTGAGGCTGTGGTGTGTTGAAAATTTTCACAAAACTAGATTATTTGCTCAAAGAAACTTGGCTTGGTTTGCGACGCGGTGGCTGGATGAACTGGGCTGCTATCAGTACTGTTACGGTGTTACTATTTTTATTCGGCTTGAGCTTGCAAACTTCTTGGCAAGTCGAAAAACTACTCTACCAATTCGGTAGCCAACTGGAGGTATCAGTTTATCTCGATTCGAGTGCGCAAGCAGAAAGCATTGAACCACTGGTGGCGAGAATGCCAGAAGTAGCGGATACCAAAATTATTACTAAAGAGCAAGCTTGGAGTAGATTAGTTAAGGAGTTGGGAATTTCTAATATCGAAGCTGCTACTCAGCAGTTAGGGGAAAATCCTCTTGTGGATGAATTGAAGGTAAAAGCACGTAACTCTGAGGTGGTGTCAACTTTGGCAACACAATTAGCGAAGTTGCGGGGAGTGGATGCGGTACAGTATGTCGATGAAGCTGTCAGACGCATCGCTCAATTGCATCAAGGTTTGAATTGGATAACGCTAACTATTACAATTATTCTTACTTCCAGTGCGATCGCTGTCACTTCTACCACTATTGGGTTGATAGTTATGGCACGACGGCAAGAAATTGAAATCTTGCAACTGGTAGGAGCTACTTCTACTTGGATTTATCTACCGTTTATCCTCCAAGGAATTACTTTTGGTGTGGTTGGAGGAGCGATCGCTTGGGGTTGCATCAGTCTGATTCAGCAATTTCTTGGTAATGTATTAGCTAATCAGCCAGAATTCATTAAATTTATCACTAACGGTTTGCAGTTGACTCCTTTACAAACTCTATTATTGCCCGTGATTCTCCTGAATTTTGGCGCAACAGTAGGATTGATGGGGAGTTTATTTGCTGTACGACGATTTGCTAAAAGTTAGTCATTAGTCATTGGTCATTAGTCATTTGTCTTTTGTGATTCACCAATGATAAATGACAAAGGACAAAGGACAAAAGTTATATGAAATCTCAATGGGAATGTTTGCTGCAAAATCTTGGTGAATGGCAAGGTTCATTCACTCGTGTGTCTCCTCAAGGTGAAATTTTAGAGGATACACCTAGCGTTGTTTCTTTGGAAGGGTTGAATAATGATCAGGCAATTCGTCAAACTATTTGTTTGGATACACAAGAAAGGGTTTTAGAATATAGTTCTCTAGGACGGGGTGTGCTGTTTTTTCAAAATGGTGCTTTTTCTCAAGGTTCAATTCAATTAGCACCATTCTCTGAATTTGGGGCAGAACTTGGTTTAATTTATGAAAATCGTCGCTTACGCCTCGTACAATTGTTTGATCAAAATGGTCAACTAAACCAATTTACCCTGATTCGAGAATATCTAGCCGGAACCCCAAAACTAGAACGCCCAGCTGTGAGCGTAGAATCTTTATTAGGAGAATGGCACGGTGAAGCAGTAACAATATATCCAGATTGGCGATCGCCTGATACCTACTCCACAACCTTAAAGTTACAACTTGATGACGCTGGCAGACTAGTTCAAAGTCTCTTGTTTGACAGTCGGACGATAACTTCTGCTGCTGCCATTGAGGGTTCTATACTTAAATTCGACCAAGATCCACACAAGCAGGTGCAAGTCTTGCTGCTACCCGATGGAGCTTCTGCTACTTCCCCCCTGAAAGTACAATTGCGTCAGGCTTTTGTGTTGGAAGTAGGTTGGTTAATCGAGCCAAATTTCCGCCAAAGAATGGTTCGCAGCTACAACGAGAAAGGAGAATGGGTGAGTCTGACTTTGGTAACAGAACGTCGAGTTAGTTCTTCATAATCATCTAAAAGAGCAACGTACCGTCCTTGAAATTCTACAGCTAATTCTTCTGCTTCCCAAATCTGGGAGCATAGCTCTATCCTTGCTTTGCCTCTGTTTTTTAAGGACTTGAGAAATTGAGAGATATGCGTATGGTTAGGTTTATTACAGCTTGCCGAGAAATCTTTGGTAACAGGTTTAAGGTAGGAGATTCGACTATTTTGGATAACAATTGTTGCCTCAATTTCTTGTTCTTGCAAAACTAGCCAAAGTAGTCCCCAACCTGCAAGCGTCACTAAAATATTAAGACTGCCAGCAAAAGCAGTATGCTTGTGATTGATATTTTTTTCTAATGGTGCTTTCAAAGTCAAGCAACCACTGTTGTAGTCTGCCACAGTGATTCCCAAATAATATGTAATAGGAATTTCTGTATAGAAAGTTTCCTGGAGTTTCGGCAAGTGCTTTTGCAATTAATCGATACTCCTTTTCTAAACTAAGGAACATTTGATTAGCAACGCTTTCTCAAGTAGCTCTTGATACTCTTCGTCATTTACTCGATAAGCTCCAAATCTCTCCAAATGGGGATTCATCATTTGCGCATCGAACATCACAAATTTCCTCTCCCGCAACCTTTCCACCAACTTTACCATTGCTACCTTGGAACCTTCAGGAATGCGGTAAAACATCGATTCCCCAATAAAAACGCCATTAATTGCAATTCCTAAAATTCCCCCAGCTAGTTCGCCATCCTGCCAGGTTTCAAAACTATATGCCCAACCTGCCTGGTAAAGTTTCCAGTATATTTTCTTTAATTCTGGTGAAATCCAAGTCAATTCTCTTTGAGCACAACCCTCGACAACAGCTTGAAAGTCGCGGTTAATCGCCACTGCAAAGCGCTGTTGATTAAGGACACGTCGCAGTGATTTAGGGTAGCGGAATCTTTCATCTAAAGGAATGAGAGTGCGATCGCGACTTCCATACCAACCCAAGACATTATCCTCGTCAGCCATGAGAAAATAGCCTTGAGCGTAGCCTTGAATGATAGAGGCAATATCATATTGCATAAATAAGCCACAAATCAAAAAAGCCTCTCAAGAGGGCAATTTGATGCTAGCAGTTGTTGTTTGCTATCAGTGTGCATTTTGGCAACTACAAGCGGCAGTGTATAATTTAGTCAAAATCTATCATGGTTTTACGATTTTGGATGGAAGTGGTTCTATATTAATCCCTATTAGGAATTGAAACAAAGATAAAAACATGACTGAACCAATTCCACCCATTACCTTACCACCACCAAAAAATCCAGAGCTTGAGGGCGAATGGTTACGACAAAGGTTGCATAGGTGGCTCGATGAAGAGTTTCTCCCAGAAATTATTAATCAAAAGATTGCCGAACGGGCAGCACAGATTTTTGTTCGGCAAAGAATGGAGGGAGAAAACGATCTAGGTTCTCTGGTAATTGCGATCGTCACAGAGATGCAGTCGTTTGATTTTTCCAAAAGCTTTTATGGAGAATTTGCGATCGCTAACGCCGTCAGCGATCTACTTTTAGAAAGTTTGGGAATTGATCGGTGTTGTGGTCAATAATTTTTGTTAATGGCTAATGGTTAATTGCAATTAACAATTAGCAATTAACAACTAATCTACCAGCTAGACTTAACAACTCCAGGTAAAAGTCCTTCGTGCGCCCATTCCCGCAAAACGTTCCGAGACAAACCAAAATCACGGTAAACTCCTCTAGAACGACCTGTTACCCAACACCGATTACGACGGCGGCTAGGTGCGCTGTTGCGTGGTAGTTGTTGAATTTGGCGATGAATCTCCAACTTATCAATTGGATCTTCTGTTTTACGAAATTCTTCCAGCAAAGCTTCTCGTTTTGCTGCATATTTAGTTACCAACTTAGCGCGTTTTTTCTCGCGCTCAATCATGCTCTTTTTGGCCATAAGGTTTTGTAATTCAATTTAAGACAGCATTTTCCATTCTATCGGATAGGATCGGTTATTGGTTAGTCATTGGTCATTTGTTATTGCTAGGGGCGGGTTTATTTAGATATTTTGTTATCCTAGGGAAATTGTTATTAAAACCCGCATGGCAGTCGCACTCGACGCGCTTAACCCACGCCAGGTGACGCCAGGTGTACCCTTGCGGGAAGCCGCCCGGAGGGCGTCTACAACGCGGGGAGGCTCCGCAACGCACTGGCTCCTTTAATGCCGGGGAACCCTTACTTTCGCTTATCCACTACTCTGCGAGAAGCCGGACTACGTCCGTCTACGTGTCTACGCCAGTCGCTACAAGTCGGCACTAGACGCGTTCGCCGTCAGGCGTTGCGTTAGCTAGCGGCTACCCTCCGGGTAGCCGCTAGGGCGCGCTGGCTCACCACCGCACTGGCTCCGCAACGCGCTGCCTCCCGTACAGTAGTTAGTGGTTAGTTGTTCTCTCCTTATCTCCCCTGCCCCCCTGCTTTGTTGTCTTCCTCTTCCCTCTACTATCCATTTGTCAGAACTTTAATTTGAGGAAGAGTAGCAGAAGGACAAATATCAACTAGCTCACACGCCTGACAAGCAGGATTGCGTGCCTTACAAATAGCGCGACCGTGATATATTAACCGAATTGACCAATTTTCCCAGTCTGGTTGTGGGAGTAGGCGCATTAAATCTTGTTCAATGCGGATAGGATCTGCATACTTAGTCAAACCCAAACGTTGGCTAAGGCGCATAACGTGAGTATCAACTGTTACTCCCGCATTAATTCCAAAAGCATGGGCAAGAACTACATTGGCAGTTTTGCGTGCCACGCCTGGAAGTCGTAATAGTTGTTCCATCTGCTGTGGCACTTCTCCACCAAACTCACTAACAATCATCTGACAAGCTGCTTGAATATTCTTTGCTTTATTCCGATAAAATCCTGTGGAACGCACTAAAGTTTCTATCTCTGTCACATCAGCATTAGCCAAACTAGGTGCATCTGGGAAACGACTAAATAATGATGGTGTAACTTTATTCACACGCTCATCTGTACACTGAGCAGAAAGAATTGTTGCTACCAACAGTTGTACTGGCGTTGAGTAATTCAAAGAGCAGATAGCATCAGGATAAAGGCGTTTCAAGCGGATTAGTATCTCTAGTGATCGTTGTTTTTTAGATGGTATTTTTCGTGTATTATTCACTACTATAATTTTACTAAACCTCACGAGCGAATAATATAATTTGCAGTCAAACAAATTTAGCCCACTTATGTGGGCTAATCATACAACTACTACTTGTAGCTTGAATAGCAGAGCAGCTTCAAAAAACATTCTGCCTAATCTTAACTAGAAGACTACTGAAACAATTTTTGCACCCACTCTAACTGGGAAGTTTCTTTAACGATAAGAAAAATACCCAGTCCTAAAAGTAACATTAAGCCTGTTTGCATTACACCTTCTTGAACGCGAGTAGGCAAAGGTTTACCACGCAATCCTTCAATCATCAGAAAAGCGAGTTGTCCTCCATCTAATGCTGGTAGAGGCAAGATATTGATGATGGCTAGGTTAATGCTAATCAAAGCAGCGAAGTAGAACAAACTACCCGTGTCATTCTGGGCGATGCTAGCACCAATCTCGACAATTTTAACTGGCCCAGCCACTTGACTAGCAGTTTCGCCAAAATTGGTTACTAATTGCTTAAAACCCTGAAATGTCATGACAATAATGCGCTGAAATTCTCTAGCGCCAAAGTTTAAAGCTTCGACTGGGTTATTAACTCGACGACGTACAACTTTACCGTTAGGGGCAAGTCCAACACCTATGCTACCTCCATTTGGTTTCGCTTCAGGAGTAACGCTCAAAGACAGTCTTTCGTTGCCACGAGCTATTTCTAGTTGAATTGGCTTGCCTGCACTAGTTTTAATTATTTCCCTTAAAGCTTCTATTTCTTGCAGTGATGTACCAAATTCTCTGTTATTAGCTGCTACAATCACATCTTTTGGCTTAATTCCGGCATCAGATGCAACTGTACTTACTTCTGGTGCTAATTGTTGGATATAAACTCCCGGTTGACTTGCTTGGGAAATACCAACCAAGTTTACCTGTGCAACCAATAGGAAGTAAGCAAAGATTAAATTTGCTATCACTCCGGCGCTGATGACGATCGCCCGATCTAAAATAGGACGGTTACGCAGCAAGTTGGGGTCATTAGGCGGAATATCACTATCTGGATCATCATCAGGAAAGCCAACAAAGCCCCCCAAAGGAAACGCCCGTACAGCATATTCAGTTTCTGTCCCTTGATACTTCCAAAGAATAGGGCCAAACCCTAGAGAAAAACGGTTAACGTGAATACCTTGGGATCTTGCTGCAATGAAATGTCCCAGTTCGTGTACTAGGATAAGAACAGCTAAGACTGCGATCGCCGCGAAAACTGACATAGATAAATATTTGTGAACTAATTTAACTATACTTTTCTCTATTTTAGAATGAGTACCAGTCTACCATTGGTCTGCAAAAGAGTATATTTTCAGGCTATTTACGCTAATTCCTGAGGCTGAGTGGTAAATAAGGAATTTCTACGAACAGGTAAATTTTTGATATTTTGCCTGTCTTGAGGCAAAGATACACAAAGAGAATCCGCTCAGAGTAGAATGCACAAAAAAGGTGATCGCACTCATACGCAGTTCAATAAATTATCTTTTCAAATATATTGGTATTAATAAACTCGCACTGCGATTTTCTCGTTCCCAGGCTCCAGTCTGGGAACTCAATTTGGGAGGTTCTACCTCTAGTGATTCCGAGAAGCGGAGCCTCTAAGATGGCATTCTTTGCTAGAAGCAAGGAACAAGTCATGATGAACGAGCCACTGAAGAGAATAAAAAACTCATGTGCAAGTTTCAGAACTTCATCAACGAGTATTAGAACCTGATTAACGAGTCTTTTATCTTCATCAACGAGTATTAGAAACTTGATTAACGAGTCTTTTTTTCTCGTCACCGAGTGTCAGAACCTGATGAATGAGTTCACACACCCAAGTAAAGTGGACAATTCCCGCAAATTTACAATACCTCACGCCCTAGATAAGGTTGTAGTGCTTCTGGTATCTGCACCGTACCATCCTGTTGCTGATAATTTTCTAAAATTGCTGCCATTGTTCGCCCTACAGCCAAGCCAGAACCATTGAGAGTATGTACTAACTGCGTTCCTTTCTTGCCCGCTTCTTTGAAGCGAATCTCCGCTCGTCGCGCTTGGAAATCTATAAAATTGGAACAACTGGAAATTTCTCGGTATTTACCAGAAGAAGGAAGCCAAACTTCTAAATCATATGTTTTAGTTGCAGAAAATCCTAAATCACCAGTGCATAATTCGATGACTCGGTAGGGTAACTTTAGTGCCTGTAAAATTGTTTCTGCATTGCCCACTAATTTTTCCAGTTCATCAAAGGAAGTGCTGGGATGGACAAACTTTACCAATTCCACTTTATTAAATTGGTGTAAGCGAATTAATCCCCGCATATCTCGTCCGTAACTCCCAGCTTCACGACGAAAACAGGGAGTGTAAGCACAGTGGTAGATAGGCAAGTCTTCAGCAGCAAGAATTTCACCACGATAAAGGTTGGTAACAGGTACTTCCGCCGTGGGAGTGAGCCACAAGTCATCTTCAGCGCATTTAAAGCTTTCTTCAGCAAACTTGGGTAATTGTCCAGTCGCCGTCAGAGAGGCGCTATTAATTAAAAATGGAGGAATGACTTCTACATAACCTGCTGCAATTTGGCGATCGAGCATAAACTGAATTAATGCCCTTTCCAATGCTGCACCAGCACCAATTAAGGTAACAAAGCGACTTTGAGCAACTTTAACAGCTCGTTCGACGTTGAGAATTCCCAACTTTTCGCCAATTTCCCAGTGGGGGAGAATATCCTGATTTTGCGGAATATACTCATCACCCCATCGCCGTACCTCAACATTATCTTCCTCGCTCTTGCCAATGGGTGTGTAATCGCTAGGCAGATTAGGAAGTGCAAGTACAAGCTCTTGGAGTTTGGCGATAATTTCTTTTTCCTGCGGCTCCAGTTCACTTAATGTAGCCTTAATGGAATTACCTTCTTCTCGCAAGGCTTGAACTTCTGGATCTTGAGGATTGGTACCTGATTTAATTTTTTGCCCAACCAGTTTACCAATTTCGTTACTGCGTGCCTGGAGTTGACTGCGCTTTACTTCTAATTCACGTTGCTGTTTATTCAACTCTACAATTGGCTGAATATCGTAGTTACCACCACGAGTATTCAACCTTTCCTGAACAAATTGTGGATTCTCCCGTATTTGCTTAATATCCAGCACAGGTTTTTCTCAATTGTTAGCCTACTATCTTCATTTACCACACATCAGCATATTGTATTTTTGATTGGTAATGACTGCTAAAACTAAGTTTCTTAAAGACAAAAAATTTTGCCCCAACATTACTGCCGGGGCTACTACACTACTAATTTCTATGCTGGGTTGGCTGTGGAATAGAAAGAGCATTGGTTATTCATTTGTCATTTTTATCGCTGCGGTTTCTTGAGTAGCTTCCGAATGTTTAACCATACCATTACTGCTCATCTGATTCAGACTATACCGATTACTCACCAATAATTGCTCGTCTTCTTTAGAATTTGTCGGCGAGGGTAGCCAGTATGCAAGTACGCTGGATAAGCCACCCCAATACAAAGCTAAATTATCCTTATCGCGCTGAAAACCAATCTGTACGACACAAAGTAAAATCACCACTGCACTAAAGAAAACCTGTACGCCAAATGTCCATGTTTTATGATTATTCATAGTAGAAGACCTACAATTTTTAGTAATAATTTTGTACTATTTCTGTCTTCATCCATTAGTAGGATGTTTGTTTAATTAATCTGTATTAGTCTTCACACCTAGAATTCATAGTTTCGGAAAAGTACAATTTTACTTTTAGTTAATTCAGAACAAAACTAAAGATACAGGCGAAAAAATGAGTTTCAATTACCTAAATTTTTCTATGCTGGACTTAACGGGTAACGCGATTAAGTAGCCAAATAGATCCTACAAGACCGGCAAAGTGGGCTGAAACCGTATTTGTATTTGCCTGCACCACTAACATATCCAATCCACTGATAATACGATTGGGATCAAATAATTGGGTAGTAATTGCTTGGGGAGATATAGATCTTGCTACCAGAGTTCCGACGATCGCCTGCGCTCCTAAAAGCGTTAACAACATTCCGATCAAATTCACCATTAGTCCCAGCCGCAAAACTTGCACTGTTTCCAATTTGCCGGGGTGGTTGCTGGGATTGGAAGACAAAAGTTGTCTGCCAATTCGTGTATAACGAAAAGCCAAATAAATACCCCCACCTAAGGTAACTAGTCCACAAACCGCCAAAAATACACCCAATCCATTACCCGGATTATTACTGGGGCTACCTGGTCTTTGGCTAAATACCGCAAATAACAAAACAATTATCGCAGAAACGACACCTAACACTAACTGAATCCAAAAGCTAATCCAACCAGTGAGGCGAAACACTTGGGCAATTGCTCGACGTCGAGAGGAAGATGATTGAGAGTCTACTGACATACTGATCACCTAATGTGCTGGGTGCTAAATAAGTTTACTATCATACTTCTTCAGATCATCTGGGAATGTCTCAAGTATAAAAATGCAACTATACATATTTGTGTATGTGTGTCAATAAATATAAGGATTGAAATACATAATTTTTAATCAGCATCATCA
The DNA here is from genome assembly GCF_030381805.1 of Chlorogloeopsis sp. ULAP01. NCBI lineage: Bacteria > Bacillati > Cyanobacteriota > Cyanophyceae > Nostocales > Chlorogloeopsidaceae > Chlorogloeopsis > Chlorogloeopsis sp. ULAP01. The sequence continues at coordinate 141,625 of NZ_JAUDRH010000010.1, read as the reverse complement.
TTGATGATTCGCACTGGGATTAACCTTGTAAAAAAAGTGTTTATTAAGTTTTACAGAAAAATTTTCATGCTACCTTTATTATTGCTAAGGCAACATTTTATGCTTAAGCAGTCCTCACATGCTCGGCATCACTTGACACCAAGACGACGGTTAAGCCGTTGTTTGTTTGCTCCTCACCACAATGCCTAAACCTTAGGATAGAAGTGCAAATTTTTGTACTTCCATAGCTGGCGCATTCATCTGGCGCTGTCTAGCGCCATTCCCCCGACTAAATAGTTTGGGTCATTTTTCGCAATTTGCGCTTTGCCAATTCCACCTAAGTTATATACTTAACCAAACCAGAGGGTAGCACTATATACTCCCTATCGGGATGGTAAGCTTAACCTCCAGGTATTATTTCAGTCATTCTTCACTCACCATGAAACTTGAGGATATATATAAGTTCTTTGAAAATCCTCCGCCAACTTACCTTTGTCAAGAACTAGCAGTTTGTTATATCTTGTACGTTGTACTACAAGGGGAGTCTTACGGAACCGAGTTAATCCAAAGATTGGAAGCTGAATATCCTAGCTATCGGCTTTCAGATACTGTTCTTTATAGTGCAATTAAATTTCTAGAAGACAACAAGGCAATCACAGGATACTGGAAAAAACTCGAAGGCAGAGGACGTCCCCGACGAATGTACCAAGTGTCTTCAGAATGGATATCACAAGCCCAGGATCTAGCTCGTCTATGGCAACAGTATATAAGTTAGGTAGAAGGTAATGGTAATTGATAATCGATAATGAATAAGTCCCCTCCATTCAAACAGTAACAATTTAGATATGGATACTGCTATTCTGCCATCCACGTTGCTGCTAACTTTATTGTTATCGGTAGGGCTGTTTTTCTTTATCCGTGCCTCTACCAAAGACCGCACAAAAGTAGTACAACTGGTATCTGAACAAGATGAAGCGACTTTAATGCCTCAATTAAAGGAGTATTTTCAAATGCGATCTTACCGAGTGGCAGCGGTAGATCCAGAAAAAAACCAGGTAATTTTTGAAGGTAATGTTCGTCCTAGTTGGTTTTTAACTGTATTTTTGACGCTGCTGGCGGCAGTAGGTATTCTTTGTCTATCACTAGTCTTGTCATTGCTTTTTCCTAGCCTTCACACTTTCTTTACAGGGTTAGTCCTGCTATCGCCTTTATGTGGATTTTTCTACTGGAAAAAAGCTGGAAAACTTGAGAAGGTGTTGCTAAAACTGGAACCAAACCAGAGTAAACCACACTTCTCAAGCAAAATCACTATCACAGCCCATCGCGATGAACTCATTGAGTTACAGAGGGCTTTGAAACTGAAGCTGTGTGAATAATTTCGAGATCCGGTAACCATCTGTAAATCAAAAATGATGTAGACTTTTGACCAAACTTTCAGAAAATGGACTTTAGGGAGGAAGAATAACAGTTTCTAAATTTAATCGCTATTCTCCACAACATTTGAATGGCTGTAGAGAGCAAGCCTTAATTTTTGACACATGGGCTTGGCTGTTATCACAATGATCTACTTTTTAGTATCCACTTAAATTAACTTATGTGGGCGATCACCTGAGAATAACTTTGACCTTAGCAAAGAATACGTTTATTCTTACTCCCTGGTACATTTTCATAACTACAAACTAAATCCCACAAATCATCTTGCTTTGCGGAATTCAATCGCCCAAGTCCAGACAGCTACCCCTACTGACAAATGCGCTGAAAACTAAAAAAATCATGAAGTTATTGAATATTCTTAGCATTTTGCCAGTTAATAAAAGTCAAAAGCTACATTCACTATCCACGCTCAACTCGATAGTTTATCGGCTTGCCACAGCCATAGGTTCTGGGCCTGAGGGATTTTCTAAAATTCTCAGACTTGGGAATAAGAAATGGTTCTCTTCTACATATTGAGCGCCAAATAATCCCTTCTCAGCCCAAAAATACCTGTCTGTGGTATGCTCGTTACGCTTTACTAGTAGTAAAGCGGGTGGCAAAATACCTTCAGCTTGAATGAATTTTCTGGCTGCCGTTACAGGTTTATCCTCGCCACTTTCAATGCTATATTGAGGCACATGTTCTAGAATGCGCCGCCCTTCTTGGCGACGACGGCTTTTCCGCTTCCGTCTCCTTGCCAACCTATTTTCCTCCTCTTTGCAAGCTACATATTGTAGTTATAGCTACAAAATCCGTCGTAATTATAAAAGTTCTAGTTTAAAAGATCAACAGTTTTTAAACTTTTGATACAACAAGCATATTTTTTTTGAGTGTAGATCAATAAAAAGTAGTCAAAGAATAATGCGCTGGATCGACGCAAAACCTAGATGATTTAGTTATGCTTTGTTACATAGAGAACTCCTGACTTAAAAGAGGGTGTAGGGGAGTCAGCCGCGTGAACGGGTTTCCCGACTTGAGCGGAATGGCGTTGTGGGGTGTAGTTTTCATGCTTGGTGATAAATTTTGTTCATCGGGACTGTTTTTCTTTCTTCTGTGAGATCTTACAAATTCTAAGCAAGAGCTAAAAAATGTTAATGTCTGCCAGTTCTGAGTTTGTTGTGCTGTGTCGAGAGCAAATGATGTTGTTAGCCCAAGGGTTAGGAGCGTCTTTAAGCGTTGTGTATTTAACACAAGAATTGGTAGAAGCTCCGGCGAATGAGGCGAAACTGGTTCCCGTAGTAGTTTATCCAGAAACAGCAGTCGGACGACAAGGATTAAATGCATTGGCGTTGCCAAATTTTAACCAAAAGTTACTAACAGCAGCACAGGAAATTTCTACTTCCTCACGGGAATTTGACACAGCAGATCCAACTGCATCAAACTCCCAACAGGAATTACTAAGTGGCGATCAGATTTTTCTGCCTCTAATCTATGAAGATGTGATGATGGGGTTATTAGTAACAGCTAGGGAAGATAGGGCATGGAATCAACAGGAGCGAAGTCAAATTGAGCGCATTGCCCAAACCCTGACAATAGCTTGTATTTTGGATCAGCGTCGAACATGGTTGGAGGTGCAGTTACATCAACAACAAATTTTGCAAGAAAAACAGCAGGACTTGCTGGATAATCTATTGCATCAATTTCGCAATCCATTAACGGCATTACGAACTTTTGGCAAACTGTTAATCAAGCGATTGCGAGCAGGAGATGCTAACACAGAGGTGGCAGAAAGTATAGTCAGAGAAAGCGATCGCCTACAAGAATTGCTGCAAAAATTCGATGAAGTGATTGACTTGAGTGCCGAAGATTTAGCACCTTTGAAACTACCAGAAAAGAACGAAGTATTTGTAGAGGCAACTATAGAAAAAGATAACAAACCTGTACTATTATTACCGGGTACGGGAGAGAAAAAAATAGAGTGTCATTTAACTGATGTATTGCAACCTCTGTTAGTCTCGGCTCAAGCAATAGCTCATGAGCGAAATTTAGAATTAATAACTAATATTCCGTTTAATCTGCCATTAGTAAGTATTAATCCCAAAGCATTAACAGAAGTGTTAAGCAATCTGATTGATAATGCTTTGAAATATACCCCCGCAGGTGGTAAAATATTGATTCAAGTAGGGCAAGAAAAAGATAATTTACAAGGAGTGGCTATTACTGATACCGGGCCAGGAATTCCACCTCAAGATATAGAGCATCTTGGTGAACGGCATTATCGGGGTGTACAAGCTAAAACCGAAATTCCTGGTACAGGTTTGGGGTTAGCAATAGCGAAACAGTTAGTAGAACAAATGCAGGGAAAAATTGAAGTTTTTAGTCCTGCTCTTACCTCAACAATTTCATCACCTCAAGCACCAGGAACTACTTTTATTGTTTGGGTGCCTGTTGTAAGTGGCTAATAGTTAATTGCTGAATGATATCTGCGACTAAAGTAAAAATTATGCGATCGCACTCATTTAATTTGAAGAGGCGATCGCATCTGAAGCTAAATTAAACTTAGTTAATTCTAATAGCGGGATAGAAGCAAATTGGATTCTAAAGTCAAATCCAAATCTCTTTGAGGATCGATAGAAACAACTTCCACTTCTCTTCTTCGCAGCAGAACACTTGCTAAAGCGCCAGCAGCACCACCCGCTATAGGTTCTAGAACTTCTATTCTGCGGTTACCTGTAATTAGTGAAATGACACTAGCAGCACCTGCACCAATAGCAGCGTCTGTTAATATTGTCCCTGTGTTAGCTCCTTTCTTAATCGTTTCTTTGGTAGTAACTATTTGAGAAGTTGCATCTATAGATTGCCGCCTGCCATCACGAAAAACTAGTTCTCTTGCTACAAATCGAGAACCTTTTTCACCATTTCTAGCAGTTGCAGGTTGCAGTTGTCCTTCAATTTCTGTTCCTTCTGGAATTAAAAGATTGCGATTGTTATCTACAATATTTCTTGCAACTATCAATTTTAAAGATGATGTTTCATTAGGAGTTACTAGAATTCTATCTTTTTCGTAGGTAACAGGAATTCTAACTCCACGAGGAATTGAAACTGTTCTTGATTGACTTGTAACTCGACTGCGATTAAAAAGTTCTGGTGTTTGTGCATTAGCACCAACGGGGGCAAACAAAGGCACAATTGTACCTGTAGTGATTGCCATTGCCATGACTGCGGCAGTTCCTGATTTCCAGTATAGTAAGCGATTCATAAGAAGTCCTTTTGTGTTTTTGCGTCTTACTTGTTTTGACGTGAATTTACTAATATTGTTTCTGATTTTTTAACCTATATATTTATACGTGACAAAGGTCATAGCACCAAAGTCATAGATAGTTTGTGAAGTACTATTTAAGCCTTGAGCTCATAATAATTTATATTTAATAAAAATAAACTTACTATTTATATAAAATGACGCAAATTTATTTAAATTTGTTCCTGATTCCTTATATTGTCTATCTCAGCAGATATATCTCAATCAATAGACTATAAGTTGGAAAATAGGGAACAAATGACAGGTAATATCAAGTCCGGCTAATTACTGACGATTACAATCTCTCCATGTTTATCTTAATGATAAGACTTTAAGCGGACATCATCTTCAGAGCGTCTACGGAAATAAATTTTCATCCTTTGTTGTAACTCTATCAACTGGTTTTCCTGTAAGGAACTTTCTAATGGGCTGGAAAGTCAGATCCAACTCATAGGCTAATGCAGCTTTGATACCTTAGAGAGACTAGTAAAGCGTTCGCTTTGTTGTAGCCTTCAACACTTATATTAATTTTAAAGGCAAACTTCTGAAGTTACGCCTACCGCACACATAAATCACTCATGTCGTAATTTAGTATTCAAGCTGACTGCAAACACGTACTTGTAAAGCTAAAGATAATGATTTGGAAGTACGTCAAATGTTACCTAAACTTTCTCAAACATGAAGTACAGAGTGTTGTTGCACTAAATTAAATGGATCTTGATGACACAAGCAACTCCTAACTATCATCAAACCCTGACGATTTGAATTCCCAAAATCCTCTCTGTTCCAGTTTTGCCAAGAGTAAAAAAGTAGGGAATACCAAAGAGTTTAATTTTTTCGCTGTCAGGGTAAAACAGCAACGCCTTCTCTCACCTACTAAACCTTGTGATTAAAATTTGCGGCTACCCCCTCCCCATTCTTTCTATGCTCTATCTTTCTAGTAAAAAAACTTCTGAATCTGTTGCCATCAAAAAAAGTTTATTAATCAACATAAGACTATACTGTTTATCCCTTGTTGCACCACCTCTGGCTATAGAAGCTGTTAAGGGTAGCTCAAGGATAAAGTTAATTCTCTCAGACTAGGTTTGATTTTTATATAACTATAGTAAAAAAGGGTAACTTAACAGGAAAAAATCTCTCATGCTATTGTTAACAATTGTAAAAATAGAGTCTTAAAGACTAGAAACATGATTTTTAGCTAGTTAGACTAGCAAACAGAGTATCTGTGCTGCTACTTATTAAAAAATGTGTGGTTTCTTTGCCTAGATGATTCCAGTACAACTCATCCTGAAAAACTTCCTCAGTTATCGTGATACGACTTTAGATTTTCGCGGATTGCATACTGCTTGTATTTGTGGATCCAATGGCGCGGGTAAATCTTCTTTGTTGGAAGCTATTACCTGGGCAATTTGGGGAGAAAGCAGAGCTGCTTCTGAAGATGATGTCATCCACACTGGTACAAAAGAAGTGCGGGTAGATTTCACCTTCAAAACAAGCGGGCAACAAACTTATCGAGTTATTCGCACCAGAGCGCGGGGTGGTAGTAGTGTTCTGGAATTTCAAATCGAAACGCCAAATGGTTTTCGTTCGCTCACTGGCAAAGGTGTCAGAGCGACGCAAGACATGATATTACAACATATAAAACTCGATTACGATACTTTTATTAATTCTGCTTACTTGCGTCAAGGTCGTGCAGATGAATTTATGCTCAAGCGCCCCAGCGAGCGCAAAGAAATATTAGCAGAGTTATTGAAACTTAATCAATATGATCAATTAGAAGAACGGGCAAAAGAATTATCGCGTCAGTTTAAAGCCAAAGCCGAAGAGTTAGAGCGTTCTTTAGAGTCGATGAAAACTCAACTGCAACAACAAGATGCGATCGCCCAAAAACGTGCTGAGTTAGAAAACGAACTGGAGCGGTTGCAACAGGTACAAGCTTTTGAAAATGTCCAATTACAAAGTTTGCAAGTTGTACAGCACCAACGCCAAAATTGGGAAGAGCAACTGAATTTTGTTAGACAACAATACCAAAATCTGACAGGAGATTGCGATCGCCTCGAACAAGAGCAAGCCAGCTCAAGAAGTCAGCTATCTTTGTTAGAAGAGTTATTAACTCAAGAACCCCAAATCAAAGCTGGATACGCTCAGTATCAAAGTCTGCAAACTCAAGAAGAAGCCATGAGCGCTAAATTTGCAGAATATACCCGTGCTGTTGCAACTCGTCAGCAAAAACAGCAACAGCTTACTAAACAAATTCACGATTTGGAACGGCAACAGCAACAAGCACAGGCGCAGTTGGAAGCTTTACAACAACAACAACAAGAAATTCAGCAAACTCTGAGCAAGTCAGGGGAAGTAGAAGCAGCTTTGGCACAATTAGCAGCAGCACGTCAGCATCTTGCTCAACTAGATGGGTTACAAATGCAAGTTGCTCCTTTGTTACAACAAAGGGCAACCTTACAAAGCCAAATAGATAGAACTCATGCCGGATTGGTAGCACGATTAGAGCAACTAGAAGCGACACAGAATCAATTGCAACTTTCACGGCGGCGTCAACCGCAACTACAACAAGCGGTAATGGAAGTAGCAGTAAAGATTGAGGAATTGGAGAAAAAGCGGGTATATTTGCAACGAGTTCAAGAAAAAGGACAGGAAAGGCGTCACTTTATTGAAAGATTGCAAGCTCACCAACGGGATTTTGAAAGGCTGTTGGGAGAATTAGAGCAAAAATTGCAAATGCTTCAGACTCCGAATGCTATTTGTCCTTTGTGTGAACGTCCTTTGGATGAACATCACTGGAATCGTGTGGTAGACAAAACTAAGACTGAGTATAAGGATACGGAAGAGCAGTTGTGGGTAGTGCGCGAACAAATGGCTGTTTCAGATCGGGAAATTCAGGTACTCAGGCAGGAATATCGGGAGATATCTCAGTTACTATCTCCTTATGATGGATTGCGCGAACAAAGGGGACAATTGGCAGCCCAGTTGCAAGCCACCACTGATGTCGAACAGCAAATACAACAGATTACCACAGAAAAGCAACAACTAGAGCGATCGCTACAAATTGGAGATTACGCTCATCATAAACAAGCCGAACTCCATGAGCTAGAACAATATCTGCAACAACTAAACTACAATGAACAAGACCATGCCCTAGCTCGTAATGAAGTGGAACGTTGGCGTTGGGCAGAAATTAAGCAAGGGCAGATTAAAGATGCAACTAAGCGAAAAGCACAAATTGCAGCACGTCAACCTGAACTAGAAGCACAAATTGCCCAATTGCAAGTCACCATTGGGCAGGCGGCATATGATTCTGAGTGTGCCAAAGAAATTGCAGCCTTAGATCGCTACATCAGTGAACTTGGTTACGATACAGAACAGCATAATAATCTACGAACCTCAGTCCGTCAAGCCCAAGCTTGGCAGTTGCGCCATCAACAACTACAAACTGCGCAACAACAATATCCACAAATTCAGACAAGAGCGCAAGAATTAGAGGTGGCTTTGCAAGCAAGATGGGTGGAACGGCAAAAACTCAAACATCAAATTGACAGTATCGTTCATCAACTCCAAGAAACTGCCAACCCGATCGCCCAAATTCAAACTTTAGAACAGCAGCTAGCAATTCGCAGACGCCAACTCGACGAACAACTCGCCCAAGTCGGGCGTTTAGAGCAGATGGCGCACCAGTTGGAAGTTGTCAAGAATCAATACGCACAACAGCAACAACAACTGCAAGAAGTCAAGCACCAATATCGTACTTATCAGGAATTAGCACAGGCATTTGGTAAAAACGGCATCCAGACACTGATGATTGAAAATGTCTTACCCCAACTAGAAGCGGAGACAAATCAACTACTTTCGCGCCTGAGTGCAAATCAGCTACACGTACAATTTGTCACTCAAAAAGCTGGACGTAGCGGTAAATCTACTAAGAAAAATAGTAAGTTGATTGATACTTTAGATATTTTGATTGCTGATGCTAGAGGCACACGAGCTTATGAAACTTACTCTGGTGGAGAAGCGTTTAGAATTAACTTTGCCATTCGTTTAGCCTTAGCAAAATTATTGGCACAAAGAGCAGGAGCGGCATTGCAAATGTTAATTGTAGACGAAGGCTTTGGTACCCAAGATAACGAAGGATGCGATCGCCTGATTGCAGCAATTAATGCGATCGCCCCCGATTTTGCCTGCATCCTCACTGTTACCCATATGCCCCATCTCAAAGAAGCTTTTGCTGCCCGCATAGAAGTTAATAAAACTCAGCAAGGATCACAGTTGCGTCTATTAGTTTAAATTTAAATAACAGCCGTATTTTTTCGGTTATAAAAATTGTAACAAATAATATATTATCAAAATCAATCTACTTAGTAAGCTGATTTTGTTTGTATTTTGAGATGGGGCTGTGCATTTTTGTCAGGAGGCACGCACAAAAGTAAAACAACTGAATAAAAGGCAGCTATGCAGGAGGCAGAAGGGAAGAAAGTTTTTGAATTAAATTAAGTATGGTAATAAATCATAAAAAAGATTACGCTCGTCAGAAAGACTTAAAGACTTTATTAGATCAAAAAAAAATCTTACGCCAAATACCTGTAGGGGTAATGCTATTGGGAGCAAAGGCAGAAATTTTATTTTGTAATGACATAGGTTGTAAATTGCTACAACGTTCAGAACAAGAATTATTGGGAACTACTGCTTTTGCCCATACCTGGCAAATTACCCAAGCAGACAATACAACTTTTGCTAACCCCAATCTACTACTTTCTCGACAAGAAAATCTGATTTTGGGTATTTCTGATCGCACTAACAGTGAACGGATTTGGTTGCTAGTGAATACGCAACCTCAGGATGATACAGAACAGGTAATTTGTACCTTTAGTAATATTATTGAACGGCAAAGCTGCGAATTAATCCTGCGTCACACCCACAATCGCTTAGAACAGCAAAATCAGGTGCTTTTGTCACTGGCAAAAAGTAGAAATTTGGCACAAGGCGATTTAAATGCCGCTTTAGACAAAATTACCGAAGCCGCCGCCACCACTCTTGGATTAGAACGTGTAAGTGTGTGGCACTACAATAGCGATCGCTCCAAAATTCACTGCCTCAACCTCTACGAGAAAACCCCTAATCGTCATAGCTGTGGATTAGAAATAAGGGCAGTTGACTATCCAGCATACTTCCAGGCTCTGGAAGCAGAGCGTAGCATTGCTGCCGATGACGCCTATACAGATCCGCGTACCTGTGAATTTGGCACAGCATATCTGCCCGCCGTTGGTGTTACATCTATGTTAGATGCACCAATTTGGATGGAAGGTGAAATGGTAGGCGTTGTCTGCCATGAATATACAGGTGGTGTGCGCCATTGGACTTTAGAAGAACAAAACTTCGCAGGTTGTATAGCAGACTTAGTAACTTTAGCGATTGAAGCAAACCAACGTCAAAAAGCTGAATCGGAACGTAAACAAACTGAAGTTGCTTTGGCGAAGCGGGAACATTACCTGGCAACACTGGTAGAAGCACAGCGACGGTTGCTGGCTGATGATACTGCTGGAAATTGTTATGCACACATCTTAGAATTACTTGGACAAGCATCAGGAGCAAGCCGCGTTTACTTGTTTGAGAACCACCAAAACGAAACAGGATGCTTACTTAGCAGTCAGCGTGCCGAGTGGTGTGCAAAAGACGTCAAACTAGAAATAGATAAACCCAAACTGCAAAACGTATCCTTGCAAAAAGTGCTTCCCCGTTGGGCAGAAGTTTTAGGAAAGGGTGAAATCATTGCAGGTATAGTCGCTGAATTTCCAGAATCAGAACGAGAAATTATTGCCTGCCAAGAAATTCTTTCTATCCTGCTTTTACCTTTAACTGTAAATAACAAATTTTGGGGTTTTATAGGCTTTGACAATCGTATGGAAGCACGTGCTTGGGATGCTTTAGAAGTAGATATGTTAGCAGCAGCAGTAGCAGCAGTAGCTTTGCACCAAGAACGAGCATTGGCAGAAAAAGCCCTGTCTGAGGCTAAAGATGAACTAGAAATGCAAGTTGACAAGCGGACAAAGGCTTTAAAAGATGCAAATGAACAATTATTAGTGGAAATTGTCGAACGCTCCTCTGTCGAACGCGCCCTGCAAGCAGCAGTTCAAGTGGCACAAAAGCACAGTTTAGAGTTACAGCAAGCCTTAGAAAACCTCAAAAATACTCAAACTCAGCTTGTGCAAAGCGAAAAAATGTCTTCTCTTGGTCAGATGGTAGCTGGTATTGCTCATGAAATCAACAATCCCATCAATTTTATTGTTGGTAACTTGGCACACGCCGAGCAATATATATCCAGCTTAATTGATATGTTGCACCTGTATCAAGAAAATTATCCTCAACCAGTCTCGACAATTGTTGAGCGATCGCAAGACATAGATTTTGACTTTGTAGTAATGGATCTGCCAAAGCTTTTAGAATCTATGCAAGCTGGTGCTAAACGTATTAGTAATATCGTCCTGTCTTTAAGAAACTTCTCGCGTCTTGACGAAGCGGAGATGAAACGAGTTAATCTGCATGAAGGCATTGACAGTACCTTATTAATTTTGCAGCACCGACTCAAAGATAATCTTCGCCATCCTCAAATTGAAATTATTAAAGAATACGGCGACTTGCCTGCTGTTGAGTGCTATCCAGGCAAGCTCAACCAAGTCTTTATGAATATTCTTAATAATGCAATTGATGCATTAGAGGGATTAGGGACTAAAGACTGGGGATTAGGAAGAGGAGGAGGGGGGAGAGGGAGAGAAACAGATAAGGAAGATAGGGAAGATGGGGGAGAGAAAAACTCCCTATACTCCGCTTCTCCCCACGCCCTTCTTCAAACTTCTCACACTTCCCAATCACCAGTACCCAATACCCAATACCAAGTTCCACAAATTCGTATTCGTACAGAAATTGCTTCTCCGGGTAGAGTTCGTGTCAAAATAGCTGATAATGGGGCTGGAATGAGCGAACAAGTCAAAGCACGAATATTCGATCCGTTTTTTACTACAAAACCCGTGGGTAGTGGTGTTGGCTTGGGATTATCGGTTAGTTACCAAATTGTTGTCGAAAATCACAAAGGTGTTTTGAGCTGCACTTCAACACCAGAGCAAGGAGCAGAATTTATAATTGAAATTCCGATTCGGCAGACAAGTGCTGTTTAGGATATTGTGGAGAATGCGATCGCATTCTCCATTCCCTCTTCCTAATTACAGTAATCTAAGCAGAAAGCCCATGAGGGACAATCGCACAGCGACGTGTCCCGTCCTTTAGGCATGGGATGAATGCGTTGCACCTTTAGGTGCAGTCTATCTTGTTTTTTGAGTGGCAATATACCTTTTAATTGTTTCACTAGAAGCATCTCCAACAGTGCTACAAAAATAACTTCTAGTCCACATCGAAGGAAGTTTTAACAAGTGTGGAAATTCTTGTCTGAGTACTCTTGAAGTATAACCTTTTAGCCTAAACATTATTTGGTCTGGTGCTAAAGTAGGCGGACAACAAAGAAATAGATGTACATGGTCTTCCATGATTTCAAGAGCTATGATTTCACAATCTAGTTCTTTTGTTTTTTCATACAACAATTCTTCAAGTCGTTTAGCCACATCTCCAACAAGAACTTTTTTCCGTCTTTTAGGAATCCAAACAAAGTGATAGTTAATTAAAGTAACAGATGTTGTTTTATGTCGATATTTGTCATGCATTTTAAAATTATAATAAAGTTATGGTCAATAGCTTGCACTTATCAACCATATTGTACTATATTAGATTTATCGTCAACAGGTCGAAGCGATGCTAGTTTTAGAAGTTAAGTTAAAAGGTAAACAAAGTCAGTACAACTCAATAGATGAAGCCATTAGGACTGCTCTGTTTATCCGTAACAAGGCTCTAAGACATTGGATGGATAACAAAGATGTTGGCAAGAACGACCTTCAAAAGCTTTGTGCTGTTTTAGCTAAAGAATTTGATTTTGCCAACAAGCTTAACTCTATGGCACGTCAAGCTTCTGCTGATAGAGCTTGGTCAGCAATTAAGCGTTTTTATGATAATTGCAAAGCTAAAAAGGCTGGTAAAAAAGGGTTTCCACGATTCAAAAAGCGTGGACATTCTGTAGAGTATAAAACCACAGGATACAAGCTTTCTGCTGACAAAAAACACATTATATTCACTGATGACTTGAATATTGGCAAGCTCAAGTTAATTGGTACTCGTGAATTAAGTTTCTACTCTGTTAAGCAGATTAAGCGTGTCAGAATAGTTAAGCGTGCTGATGGTTATTATTGTCAATTCTGTGTTGACGTTGAACGTAAAGAACAGCATCAACACAATGGTAATCAAGTTGGAATTGATGTGGGTTTAGAGTTTTTCTACACTGATTCTAATGGTAGAACAGTAGATAATCCTAGACTGATGCGTAAAGCTGAGAAGTCTTTAAAACGCAAACAACGTCAAGTTTCAAAAAGTAAAAAAGGTTCGCTTAATCGTCGTAAAGCTGTTAAGAGATTAGCTAAGAAGCACCTCAAGGTAAGTAGACAGCGTAAAGATTTTGCAGTTAAGACTGCAAGAGCGCTTGTCCAATCTAACGACTTGGTAGTCTATGAGGACTTGCAGGTGAAGAATATGGTCAAGAACCATCATCTAGCTAAATCTATCTGTGATGCATCATGGTCATTGTTTACTGATTGGGTGGACTACTACACCAAAGTTTTTGATACTTGGTCGATCGCAGTTGCACCCCACTACACTAGTCAAGACTGTTCTGTTTGCGGGACACGAGTTAAAAAATCGTTGTCTACTCGTACCCACAAATGCACAAATTGTGGAACAGTCATGCACCGTGACCACAATGCCGCTAAACAAATATTGGCGAAAGGATTAAAAAGTACCGTAGGGCATACGGAATCTAAAGCTTCTGGACAGAACGACCTCTATCTAGGTGGGGAAACTCCTCTAGACAAGTTGGCTGGATGAGAGAAGAATCCCGTCGCCTTCAGGCACGGGAGTGTCAATTCAACTTAAACTCATCAAATTTAATCACTTCCCCATCCGGCTTGCGCGTATCAAAACGATAGCTACTTACTGTACCTGTAGCCGTATCAAAAATGCTGAAAGCTGTGATGTCATTACTGGAAATATACGGCATCGGTTGCCCATCATCATTTAATATCGGCGCAATTGTTGGCACTACTGGTTCTAAACCATATGGATCGCCAATTGCTATGTAATCTTGACTATGCCAAAGTGGTAAGTTCTTGCGCTTTTTATCTCCATAAGCAGCACCATAGGAGTTACCGACATTAGAAGTTTCTATAAAGTGCATTCCCGAAGAACTATAAAAGCGATTCCATAAATGCGAATGCCCAAAAAATACTAACTGCACTCCAGCCGCTTCCAAAAGTGGCAATACATCGCGAATTATATAGTCTGCTTGTTTGGGATATTCGTAACGCACTGCCTTAATCTTGTCACCTTCATCCCGTTCTATTATCTGTACTGGGTCTGTATAAGCAGGTATAATATTATCTCCTAAAGTATGGGGCGGATGATGCAGCATTACCACTTTATACTTAGCTTGTTTAAACTCAAGAGTGTTGAGTTCTTGTACTAACCAGTCGTACTGTTTGCTACCTTTGGCAATCGGCTCATAAATATGCTGTCCGTAACCCCAATTTTCAGGATTATTTAATTCTGTTTCCGGCTCGCCGTATTTTCCCTTGTGTCCGTCATCACTACTACTATAACGCCACATATTTGTAGCGTATAGCACAACTAAACGCACATCACCAAAGCTGACTGCGTAGTAAGTTTTTCCAACTTCTTTACTCTGTGGTAGGGTAAAAATTTCTTCGTAAGTATCGGTATTAAAAGAATTATCTTTTAGAAATGCTTCTCCGTACAAATGTAGGGCAACATTACGGGGAATTGTATCGTTAAATTCTGCGTTTAAACTCTCTTCTTTAGCAAAGCGCCCCATAATCTCGTGATTACCAATGCAAGTAAACATTGGTGCATATTGAATAATCGCTCCTCCTGTATAGTTTGTTTTTTGGTTATTGTATGACATTTCATAATTTGCACGACCTTGCAAACAAGGAAAAAACGCACCACCACGATTATCATCAAACCATTCGCTAGCGCGATCGGGGATATTTGCCAAGTCACCCGCAAACCAAACTGCATCTACTTGCCCAATTGTTTCTACCACCTTTTGTAAATTGGCTGCCACCATCGGCTTGATTTGATGATCAGAGGTGAGGAGAATTTTCAATGGTGTGCCGGGAGTAGGATTTGGTGCAAGATTAAATACATTACTACTAACACTTTCGCCATCTTCACGTACACTTGTAACTCGATAAGAAGTTTTTTTGTCAGGAGTTAAGTTAATTACTTCAGCCTCGTGTCGCCAAATGTGACGTTTAACGGGATATTGATAAATTTGCCCATCTTGAGTTTGACTTCCCACACGTGATTGTTGATCTTCACGAGTGCGAGTTAGTTTAGAAGTTTTGGCAAAGACAGTTTGAGTCAAATGCTCACCGTAAGAAACCATGTGTTCGTAACCAGCAAACTCGGTAAACCATACAACTCTTACAGAAGTTGAGGTTGGCAGTTGCAAAAATGGATCGGTGAGCAACTGAGGTGGCAATTTCATAAGCTGTCGTGTATATAATTGCTGATTTATCAGAAGACGCCCACAATACAATTATTCTGCTTAATACTGATTTTTTACTTTCGAGATTAGGCGATCACCCATATGCTTCTATTGAAAAATTACATAAAATATATGCTTTTTTTACATAATACTTGTTCCTTTTTTTATTTGAGTGAGTAAGGATATTCTCAATTGAGGATATTCTCATGCTTTTATAGTTATTGCTTCCCTCCCTTTGTGGAGGGTTTTTTATGGGTATCAATCTGCTTGTGTTGTTTACACTCAAGCACTTTACTAATTTTGAACAAATAATACTTTAAGTCAAAGCCAATCGCCAGAACTGGTACAATCCGCTATCAACCAGCTAAATTTTGCACCATCAAATCACCTAAAACGTTGTTTGCCAAAAAGCAAACAAAATTTTTGAAATCAGCAATTAAAATGCAAAGCTTAAAATTACGATTTAGGTTTCTACTCCCAACAATTGCTTTAAGTGTCTGTTCTCATCCCCAAGTTGCTCAAGCTTCTGGGTTTGCCCTATCTGAACAAAGTGTGAAAGGTTTAGGTAATGCTTTTACTGGAGGAGCGGCAGCAGTAGATGATGCCAGTACAATCTTTTTCAATCCGGCAGGATTGACTGAATTAGAAGGTAGTTCTGTTCAAGGTGGTGCTTTCTATATTGCACCAACAGTCCGCTTTAAGAATCAAGGCTCATCATTATTTAATGGTACTCCCTTGTCTGGAGGTGAAGGTGGGGATGCAGGCGTAAACGCAGTAGTACCGAACTTATATGCAAACTGGAGTATTTCTGATCGCATTAAACTTGGTGTTGGTGTAAACGTGCCATTTGCACTGACAACAGAATATGAATCAAATTGGGTGGGACGTTATCAAGCAGTAAAATCCCAGCTTACAACTATTAATGTTAACCCAGCGATCGCAGCAAAGTTAACCGATCAACTTTCAATCGGTGCAGGCGTGAATCTACAATACGCTAATGCAGAACTTTCTAATGCGATTGATTTTGGATTAATTGGGCTGAGTGCTGGATTGCCAACACAACCCCAATCTGCCGATGGTTTTGTGACAGTGGAAGGTAACGATTGGAGCTTAGGCTATAACCTGGGTATTCTTTATAAACCTGACAAAAACACCCGGATTGGATTAGCGTATCGTTCTGCTATTACTCACCAACTTAGAGGAGAAGCAGATTTTACAGTTCCTACAGCTGCTGCCGCTCTTACCCAGCGTGGAGCATTCACAGATACAGATGCCAAAGCAGAATTAAAACTACCTGACACACTTTCTTTAAGTATCTATCAAAACGTTTCTCCCAAATTTGCCTTGATGGGAGATGTAACTTGGACAAACTGGAGCCGTTTTGATAAACTGCAAATCGACTATGATAACCCAGCCCAACCAAGTACAGTACAACCAGAGAATTGGCGAGATACGATCCGAGTCGGTTTGGGCTTCAACTATCAAGTTTTGGAGCAACTCACTTTACGGGTTGGGATTGCTTATGATCCTACTCCAGTTAAAGATGAGTATCGCACTGCCCGCATTCCAGATAGCGATCGCACTTGGTTAGCTGTGGGTGCCAGCTATCAACCTTCAGATTCTCTAAGTATAGATGTAGGCTATGCTCATTTGTTTGTTGATGATGGTTCAATTGAACAAGCAAGTAGAACTGAAGGAAGTCTCACAGGAAAGTACGAAAATCAAGTTGATATTGTAGGAGTGCAGTTAAACTGGAGTTTTTAACTTTGGTGTAATCACTCTGTCATATTCTTAAGGAGGGTAGAAGTCATTAGGATCTACCCCATCGGGAAATAAAAAAAATTCTTCACCTGAGCGCAATCCTTCATAGTAAAGTTGAATTGCTTTAGATAAGGTACAGAACTTGATTGGAACCCATCTGCTGTTGAATAAAAAGTAGACAACAACTCGGCTTGCTGTGTACTCATCCAACGGGAGTGGAAGTTGCCACGGTGATAACACTGTTTGCAGAAATTATAAGTTTTTGCTATGACTCTTAATCTATAATTCAGGGTAATAAGTATTTATAACACCCATCGCAAGTAAGGTTACCTTACCTTTCTTAAGTAGTAATTTATAGAAATATCTGCCAAATTTCCCTATTCTGGAGTCAATAATTCAAATATGCTGCTTACTTGAACTGTGAAGTAGTGAATGTTGATATAACTTCTTGTTGGAGTACATATATCAACTTACGTTCTACCCTAGAAAATATAGCTAGATTAAACTTTAACTTGGGGTAACTATGAAAGTTTTAGGGTTAGTTCTAGCTACAGCCCTGTTTATGCTAGTTAAACCCACTACGGCAGCCGAGTATCAAGGCAGAAATATAGATGGCAAAAAGCTCGCTGCCAAAGCTTACTATTACGCAACTGGTGGGGTTTACGACGTTCAGGTAAGGTTCAAGGATAATCGAGCCACAATCTATTTTGATGGTGGTTCGCAAACAACTATACGGTTGAAGCAGCGAGCGATCGCCGATCCAAAAAATATTGAAGGCTTTGGAAAATTAGGGCAGTTTCCCTTGGGTGGAATTTTTAGTATTGGTTTGGATCGTGACAACAATATAATTGGTAATCCTCAACTGGCTGACTCTCCCCTCGCAGGCTTGTGGAGAATTAGTTTAGACTCAAAAGATTTACAAAACTTCATTCGCAAGTAACAGAAGCCGTTCTACCTTGCTCCTCTGCCCCCTTGCCTCTGAGTACGCTTGCCCTCCACAAGCTGATCGCGTAAAAATAATAATTAAAATGCTGTAATTTCTCTTAACAATGGCGCAAGCACAGCTTTTACAACCTGTTCCTCCTGCTCAAGCAGATCCACACAAGCAGGGATATGATTATGATTTAGTTATAGTCGGCGGCGGAATCGCTGGCTTAACTCTCGCCTCAGCTTTGAAAGATTCCGGGTTAAGCGTGCTCTTAGTGGAGGCAAAAGTAGAATCAGCGGCGGTGTGCAAAGGACAAGCCTACGCCGTGCATATGCTCTCAGCGCTGATTTTTCAAGGAATAGGAGTTTGGGAAAAAATATTGCCCCAAATTGAAGTTTACCGTCGCGTTCGCCTTTCTGATGCCGACTACCCAGATGTGGTGGAGTTTGCAACAGCTGATATAGGTACTAAAGATTTGGGCTATGTGGCAGAACATCAAGCACTGTTGTATCCATTGCAGGAATTTGTTCAAAATTGCCCCAATGTCACCTATCTTTGCCCCGCAGAAGTAGTTAGTACCGATTACCAGCAAGATGCGGTAGCAATAGAAATTAAAGTGGCAGAACAATTGCAGACAATCAAGAGCAAATTACTCGTAGCTGCCGATGGTTCGCGATCGCGGATTCGTCAAGGAGCCGATATTAAAACTCGCGGCTGGAAATATTGGCAATCTTGTATTGTAGCATTTGTCAAACCAGAGAAATCTCACAACCACACAGCTTACGAAAAATTTTGGTCTAGTGGCCCTTTCGCAATTTTACCTTTGCCGGGAAACCGTTGCCGAATTGTCTGGACAGCCCCCCACCAAGAAGCCAAAGCTTTATGTGCTTTGGATGACGAAAAATTTTTAGGTGAATTAAGCCGTCGTTTTGGCAATCAAATGGGCAAGCTGGAATTACTGGGCGATCGCTTTATTTTTCAGGTGCAACTCATGCAAAGCGATCGTTATGCCCGACATCGACTGGCTTTAGTTGGTGATGCAGCACACAATTGTCATCCGGTTGGCGGACAAGGTTTGAATTTAGGCATTCGAGATGTAGCAGCTTTGGCTCAGGTAATCCAAGAAGCACACCAAGTCGGTGAAGATATTGGCTCTCTGAAGGTACTCAAACGCTATGAACGCTGGCGCAAGCGGGAAAACTTGGTTATTTTAGGTTTTACTGACTTGCTAGATCGAATGTTCTCCAATCATTTCTTGCCTTTAGTATTAGTTCGTCGCTTGGGTTTATGGATGATGCAGCGATTACCTTTGCTCAAGGTATTTACTCTCAAGTTAATGATTGGCTTGAAGGGGAAGACTCCTAAAATAGCCCAGCAATATTCACTATTTAGGGAAGTATCTCAGTGAAAACTATTGGGTTAGTTGGCGGCGTCAGTTGGGAATCGTCTGCCGAATACTATCGCCTGATCAACCAGGAAGTAAAAGCAAAGTTGGGTGTTGAACACTCTGCTGAACTTTTAATGTATAGCCTAAACTTTCATCCCATCATTCAACTTGAACATGAGGAAAGATGGGATGATATAGCAGATTTACTGATAAATGTTGTTCAAAAGATTGAGCAAGCAGGAGCAGATTTTTTCCTAATAGCTTCTAATACATTGCACAAGGTAGCATCAGCAGTACAAAATAATGTTGGAATTCCCTTAGTACACATTGCAGATGCTACGGCTGAAAAGATTGTAGAGTCAGGTGTTTCTTCTGTAGGACTGCTCGGTACACGCTTCGTGATGGAGCAAGACTTTTACAAGGAACGTTTTGCATCCTATGGCATTAGTGTAGTAGTTCCTAGTCCTGAGTCAATGAATTATATTCATCACGTCATCTATAAAGAACTTTGCTTAGGAAAGATACGTGAAACTTCTCGACAAAAGCTGTTGAGTATTATTGACAATTTGCAGGAGGCAGGAGCAACAGCGATTGTCTTGGGTAATACAGAACTGCCACTCTTAATTCGTCCACAAGATACGATCGCAAAATTATTTGACACTATGTTACTTCACGTCCAGAAAGCAGTAGCTATGGCACTGGAAGTTACTTAATCTAATATTGCACAATTATGATTTCCCAATCAATAAAATGGCTATTTCTAATTTTCTGGCAAAGCCATTACAAAAACCTCAGGGCTTTTTTGGCTGTCTTATAATGGCAAGCCCTAAAGGAATTTATTAATAATTTTTGTACTCCTTTAAATCCTATCTTTTTAGTAGCTTTTTATATTTGTATAATCTTAGTGAACTAAGCAAAGCTAACAAATATATCCTAAGGATGATGCTGAAGTACAAATCAAGAGTAACAATTAGGAGATTAAGTATAAATGCTTAAATAAATTTGAATTTTACATATTCTGACTAATAATCCAAAATCCATTGGCAAAATAAGTTATCTCTTTCACTAGTTAATGCTAGAGTGGCAAGAAATTCTTGTGAAACTTTCAGCGGGTATCAATGCTGAAGAACCTACAGAAAAAACAAATATCTCTCATTGTGGGTGCAGGACTATGTGCCTTTTTAGCTGGAGCAGTAGCTTCAGTTCCTGGAATGGGGCAATATATGGGTCAATGGCTCAAAAATTTCAAAAATGAGCCTCAGCAACTCACAGAAGCAAACAAAGCCAAGTCATCGGTTTTCCCATTGGTACTGCAATCCCCTCAAGAACGAGCGGCAAAGCTAGAGGAACTAGCTAAAGGTTTTCCATCAGCTGATCGGAATCGCGCTCGTTATTTGTTGGCAAGTGACTTAATAGAAGCCAAAGAAGCTAAACAAGCACTCTCTTTGCTGGAAGGTTTAGAAAATGACTATCCAGTGCTTGCACCCTACATCCTACTAAAAGCTGCCCAGGCATATGACATTTTAGGAGAAGAAGGCAAGGCTTCAGATAATCGACAAGCGGTGTTAAAACGCTATCCCGAACACCCAGCTGCTGCCAAAGCTTTATACTTAATTGGACTGGACGAATACCAACAAAAAGCGATCGCTGAATTTCCTTCTAATCCTCTGACTTGGGATATTGTTCGCAACCGACTTCAAGAAAATCCCAATCAGCCGGAGTTGAAATATATTTTGGCAAAATACGCTTACGATCAACCAGGCATTCTTCCCGTGCTGGATCAACTTGTCAAAAATGGAACTCTCAAACCAGAACAGTGGGAAATTATTGCTACAGGCTACTGGGAAAACAATCAATTTACTAAAGCTGCCAATGCCTATGCCAGAGCAGTTGTGACTCCGCGTAATCTCTACCGCAAAGCACGAGGTTTGCAAATTGGTGGTAAACAAGAACAGGCGATCGCTACTTATCAACAACTGATCAGTACTTTTCCAGAGGCAAGCGAAACTGGCACCGCACTACTGCGTTTGGCACAAATGTCAAAAATCCGTAAAAACGCTTTGCCCTATTTAGATCGGGTAATCAATCAATTCCCTGAGTATGCTGGCGAAGCGCTCTTAGCAAAAGCCAATATTTTGCAAGCTCAAAACGATACGCAAGGAGCAAATCAAGCGCTGGAACTGCTAGTTAATAAGTACAGCAACACTGAGCAAGCAGCAGAATATCGTTGGAAAATAGCACAACAGAAAGCCAAAGCCTCAGACTATCAAGGAGCATGGCAATGGGCGCAACCAATTCCAATCAACAATCCTGACAGTATTTTGGCTCCCAGAGCAGGCTTTTGGCTTGGTAAATGGGCAATGAAAGCAGGAAAAGTGCAGGAAGCAAAACAAGCTTATGAGTATGTAATGAGCGAGTTTCCCTACTCTTACTATGCATGGCGATCGGCTGTAACTCTAGGACTGAATGTTGGCAATTTTAACAACCTACGTCAATTACAACCACAAGTAGTTCCCCTGGTGCGCCCTGTTCCTCCCGCAGGCTCTGAAACTTTTAAAGAATTATATTTGCTAGCTCAAGATCGTGATGCGTGGTTGCAATGGCAAACCGAATTTCAAAACAAAATGCAGTCTACGGTAGCAGAGCAATTCACCGAAGGATTGATGCGACTAACAAGGGGAGAAAACATCATTGGTATTGATAAAATTTCTAAATTGGAAGACCGAGAAAAACCAGAAGAACAATCTGAGTATGAGGCTTTGAGCAAACAGGTTATCTACTGGCAAGCTCGATATCCCTTTCCCTACCTCAAAGAAATTGAATATTGGTCGCAAAAACGCCAGCTCAATCCCTTACTGGTAACAGCCTTAATTCGTCAAGAATCAAGGTTTGAGCCAAAAATCAAATCTGTTGCCAATGCTACTGGCTTAATGCAGGTATTGCCGAGTACAGCCAAATGGATTGCTCCTCAACTCAAGGAAAATAACAAAAATATCGACCTTGAAGATCCTAACGATAACATTATGCTAGGCACTTGGTATTTGGATCACACCCATCAACAGTATGGGAATAACTCACTGCTCGCGATCGCTAGTTACAATGCCGGGCCTGGTAATGTTGCTAAGTGGTTACAAACTTTACCTAGAGAAGATACAGACGAATTTGTGGAAAACATACCCTTTGATGAAACAAGGAACTATGTGCGTCAAGTTTTTGGAAATTACTGGAATTATCTGCGACTTTATAACCCCGAAATTTCCCGCTTAGTAGGACAATATTCAGCCAAACACCCACAATTACCACAGCAGTAAACTAGGAACTAGGGGCTAGGGACTAGGGACTAGGAATTTTAGGGTTTGGAAAATTCCAATCCAAAATTTTATTGCCCTATTCTGAGTTCTTGATAAATTACCTAAAAAGAGTAATGACTCAGGTTGTAATTGTTGGGGCTGGGCCGACTGGTGCAACACTTGCACTCCTTCTGGTACAACGCGGTATCTCAGTAAAATTGATTGAAGCATCCCGTAACTTCCGTCGAGTTTTTCGTGGTGAAGGGTTAATGCCTAGCGGGCTGGATGCTCTTGAGCAGATGGGATTGTTGTCTGTAGTAGAACGCATCCCCCATCGCTCCTTGGATGCCTGGGAATTTCTCATTGATGGGCGATCGCTATTTAGAGTTGATGAGCCTATAGAACCTGGTGGTAAACCATGCACTCTCGTTTCTCAGCCAGCCTTGCTCGAAGCATTGATTGACGAGGCAAGCAGTTATCCAAATTTTGAGTTTTTACAGGGTGTGACTGTACAGGATTTACTGTGGAGCGAACAACGGGTTTGTGGGGTGAAACTAGGCGATGAACGCTCTTTTGACGCCGAACTAGTTGTTGGAGCAGATGGCCGTAATTCCATTGTGCGGCAGCGAGCAAACTTGTCCATAGAGCAACAGTCTCAAAGCTTTGATATTCTTTGGTTTAAATTAGCGGATAGCCCACGTTTTGAAGCTGAAAATGTCTTTTATTCTATCTTGCACAGTCGCCACGGATTTGGGTTGTTTCGTTCTTCAGAAGGAAATCTCCAGTTAGGTTGGGCGCTCCATGAAGATGATTCTATTGACTGGAAACAAGTCGATTGGTCAAAGATGCTTGCAGAAGCATCACCTCCGTGGTTAGCAGAACATTTGCGGCAAAATGCACAAACCATCGAGCGACCAGTTTTATTATCCGTTGTAGTTGGGCGCTGTCGGCGTTGGTATGCACCAGGTTTACTGCTTATAGGCGATGCTGCTCACCCCATGTCACCAATCCGTGCTCAAGGCATCAATATGGCTTTACGAGATGTCATTGTTGCCGCAAATCATTTGGTTCCCCTATTGCATGAGGAATCGGGACACGTGACAATTGATGAGGCATTGCCACAGATTCAAGCCGAACGGGAGCCAGAAATTATTCGAGCACAGCAACTTCAAAGCCAAGAAGCGGCTCAGGCTCAATTACTAAGTAAAAGCGCACTTGTACGATGGGCAGCACGTCAGCTAGCTCCCTTAATCCGTAAGGGTGTTCGACAGTCTTGGCTGCAACGACAGCGAGAATTGCGCCAAGGGGTGACACAGGTACAATTAACTGTTTAAATCTTGCACCAGTAGCAAATACCGTCTGAGAATAAATTCTCAAACCTCATAGCCGAAGTCCTCTTCATGGAACTAGATTTTTACTTTTATTAGCGATCGCAGTCCACTTGAGTGGACTTGAACTATAAGCCAAAAAATAAATTTCTTGGTAGGCTAGGGTGCTAATTGAGAATTGTGCTGTTAGTTTTAACGGACTGAAAAATTTCTGGGTAGCTACTTGCCTAGATAAAATAGTTAACAAATGATGCTCGCTAGTTGACTCATGACGCCTTCACAAGAAGTAGACACTGCAACTGCTCCCGATCTTGACCTCGAAAAATACGATCAACCAGAAAGCAATCGTCTGGATGAGTTACCGGGCGAGGTCGAAATGAGCCTTTTTGAACACCTAGAGGAGTTACGGCAGCGGATTTTTTATGCGCTAATCGCCGTTGCAATCGGCGTTATCGGTTGCTTTATCGCTGTCAAGCCGATTGTTCAGTTGCTGGAAGTACCAGCCCAAGGAGTAAAATTTCTCCAACTTGCACCAGGAGAATACTTCTTTGTCTCTTTAAAAGTAGCTGGTTACAGTGGCTTGCTTGTTTCCAGTCCTTTCGTGCTTTACCAAATTATTCAATTTGTTCTGCCAGGATTAACTCGTCGAGAACGGCGCTTGCTAGCCCCGATTGTTTTGGGATCGAGTGTATTGTTTGCAGCAGGATTGGCTTTTGCCTACTATCTGTTAATTCCAGCTGCTTTAAAATTCTTTATCAGCTACGGTGCAGATGTTGTAGAACAGTTGTGGTCAATTGATAAATATTTTGAATTTGTTTTGCTGTTACTATTCAGTACAGGTTTAGCATTCCAAATACCAGTGATCCAGCTTTTATTAGGTGCTTTGGGAATAGTCTCTTCAGAAACAATGCTTTCTGGCTGGCGTTACGTGACTTTAGGGGCAGTTATTTTGGGTGCAGTCCTTACACCTTCTGTTGACCCCCTGACTCAAACTCTTCTAGCTGGAGCCGTTTTAGGGCTTTACTTTGGCGGTATTGGTTTAGTTAAGCTTGTTGGTAAATAAGCTAAGTAATTTGAGAGTCTGGAATGGCACCTATTACTTATGATGATTTTGAAAAACTAGAAATTCGTGTTGGTAAAGTCATCAAAGTAGAAGATTTTCCTAAAGCGCGAAAACCAGCTTACAAATTGTGGATAGATTTTGGTAATTTGGGAGTCAAAAAATCTAGCGCTCAAATTACCAAACTTTACCAAAAAGAGGATTTATTAGATAGCTTAATATTAGCTGTTACCAACTTTCCAACCCGACAAATCGCTGATTTTATGTCTGAAGTGCTTGTTTTGGGTGTGGTGCTAGAAGATGGAGAAGTTGTGTTAATTCAGCCAGAGCGAAATGTACCTTTAGGGAAAAGAGTTTCATAACATTTCTGCGGTTTGCAAACATCCTATATCCAACTGGGTGAGTGTGAAATAAGCCTTTAGACAGATGGAGTCACCTGCTATAACCAGTTTTTAGAAAGATGAACTTGCGCCCATGCTCCCTTTAGACTGTTGCAAGAACAGTAAATGATAAGGAGTAAAACATATGTCTGAGCAAGAAAAAGGTAAAGAAACTACACCCAGCACCTCAGGTGGCTACCAAACACCCATTGAAGAAGATATCCGTAAGACAGGTACAGCCGCCCAAGATGATGCTAAGAATTCTGCCAAGCCAGAATCACCTGGTGAAGATACAGTAGCAGGTAGCCCTAATCAAGGAACTGAATCGCGTTAATTTTGTTGCGACGCTAATAATTAAAACAATTTTACGGGGTTGCCCAGGTATTTTAAGTACGACAATAACGGGTGGATTTGTTTCAAAACTGTCCACTCGATTTTTATTTTGATATTTTGAAATTCTCGTAGAGGCGCGTACACCCAGGCTTTCCCGGAGATTAATTTCGCGTCTCTACATCCTTTTTAACCAGATCTCTGCCGAAGTTACGCCGGATAAATGCGCAAGCGTCGATTTGGTTCTTCCCCAAAGCTATGAGACTTCAGGCGATAGTGTTCGACTAACTCATGCTGCATTTTCCGTACTTGGGGCGATCGCGGCAGTAATTCCACAGGTTGTCCTTTGGGGATAACGATATTTTCAACCGCCAGTCTAGCTTCTTCTAGGGCGTCAATCTCATCATCGCTAGCGCTGTGAAGAAATAGTTGCAGTTCGCGATCATCGGTAATTTCTGGCTCGTCAATGTTCAGCAGCCGCCGTAAGCCACGGGTAATTTGCGGTATTGTGCTGGATTTAATCATGTGAATAGGCACTTGTCTGGCTCTGGCCATTTGCCTTAATTTGGCATGATTTTTGACATGCGATCGCAATGCCAAAATTGCATCAGCACTATCAATGTCTTTTGTCAAGACCACTGGTAAATTTAATACCTGAATTACCTGCTCTAATTGAGAGCGACTAACACCGTAGGGGTAAACGTGCAATGGCAAATCTTCGCCATTTGGCCCGGAGTGTCTGGTATCGGCAAAATCAAAGCTATCAGTATAATCGAGAGATTCATTTAGCAAGCGGTCAAACTCGCTTCGCCCTGAAAGCTTTTCTCGCTCCGGTGTCACTGGTGGCAAAGGCACCATTTGTCCAGAGGCACGCCAACCGTTAGCCTGTCGTGCTGGTACGACCGATTCCTCCGCACCAAGGGAGTGGGAACGACCATTAATCGCGGTTAGCTGACGTGTGATGTTGACTTTGCCATTTTCATCTACGGTTCTCACTTGTGGAGTTGGCTGACGTCCCCTCAAGAGACTATCAACAGTGTCAGCAACACTTTCATGAACTACCCAGCGTTGCCGTTCCATCATTTCCACGGCAATTTCAAAAGTGGGGGGTGCTTTACGTTCTAGAACGGTTTTTTGACTACCTCGTCGTCTGGCTTCTTCGTCTCCCAGTGTCACAGCTTGAATCCCACCAACTAAATCGGACAGAGTAGGATTTTTGATCAAGTTTTCGATTTGATTTCCGTGAGCAGTACCTACTAGTTGTACGCCGCGTTCAGCTATGGTACGGGCTGCCAATGCTTCTAGTTCCGTGCCAATCTCATCAATGACGATTACTTCTGGCATATGGTTTTCCACTGCCTCAATCATTACCTGATGTTGCAGTTCTGGATGAGCAACTTGCATTCGTCTTGCCTTGCCAATTGCTGGGTGAGGAACATCACCATCACCAGCGATTTCGTTGGAGGTATCAATAATTACGACTCGCTTATGCAATTCATCCGCTAAAACACGAGCGATTTCCCGTAAAGCTGTGGTTTTACCCACACCTGGGCGTCCTAGCATCAAAATTGATTTGCCTGTCTCCACTAAATCGCGGATCATGCCGATAGTCCCGAAAACTGCCCGGCCGACACGACAGGTTAAGCCTATAATCTTACCATTGCGGTTACGGATGGCGCTGATTCTATGCAGAGTTTGCTCTATTCCTGCTCGATTATCTCCGCCAAAGGTTCCCACTCGTTGAATGCAGTCGTCGATTTGTTCTTGGGTAACAGGCTTGTCGCTCAAATATTCAGCTTGATGGGGGAAGCGAGCCTCTGGGCGACGACCCAGATCCAAGACCACTTCAACTAAACTATCTCTTTGGGGATGCTTCTCTAATATTTGCCGCAGGTCTTGGGGCAAAATATCTAACAACTTTTGGAGATCGTCTGTAATCGTCATGCTTCCTATGGTGACGTTTTTAGAGATAGCGAAAGTTTGTACTTCGCTCTTAATGTGACTTGAGCTGGGAAACTAGAGAATGGGCAAGCCCTACAGCCTGCCAGAGCAATTCTGGTTTTTCTTCTAGGCCGACAGTTCCTATGGCATCGGAGCCATTCACCTCCCTTGTTTCTAACTGCTCGATAATTGGTGACAGCAATACACGGGCGTAGCTTCCGTAAGCAACTCCAGAAATGAAAGACACGGAGAGGGAAAGACGCGGTGACACGGAGAAGGAATTTGAGAGAGAATTCCCCGCGTCCCCGCGTCCCTGTGTCCCCGTGTCCTTTTGATTGCACAGCAACCCCATTGCCTTTAACTTGGCGACAGTATAACTGTTAGTGCCACCTGCTAACTGTATGTATCCTGGTAATTTTGCTGCCAAAACTTTTTGCCCTAATTTCACGGCGGCGAGAGTAGTTCCATCGCCAATATCACCACTCATCGGACGACCGTCGGTTTGCCAAATTAAGGCACTTTTGAGTGGCTTAATTTCGTCGTAAAGAGCATGAAGGTAATCAATCAGACCTTCACCATCGGGACAACTAATCGCTACTAATTTTAGCCGCTCAACCCACGGTAAAATAGCTTGCCACAATCGCCGAAATTCCGTTAAACGACCTACTTGAGTATGAATTTCTACGGCATCTACCCCAGATGAGAGGATCGATGGTGCGATCGCCCCTGGTGTTGAAACATGAGATCGTGTATAAATTATCTCATATGGACAGGCTGATATGCAACGACCGCAACCGTAACATTTTTCGGTTATGACTCCTGAAAAGTCATTTTTTATACCGCTAAATGTAATTGCCTGTGCTGGACAGATTTTTTCGCAAGGTCGCTGACAGTTTGGAGGACAGTTTATAGAATCGAATTCTGCTTTGCGAAAATGCGGATCTTCACCATCATTGAGGCTGACCATCAAAAATGGTAATTTCCCTCTTTTACCAAAGCCTCGCTCCTGTGCTTGTTGAGCAAGATTAGCAGCAACTTTTAGGGCTGATTGAGCAGCAGCAATCACAGCTGGGTCGGCAGCAACATCTATACAGTCAGCACCAGCCAATGTGTAGGCTAATGTTAAACTTCTGACTGCGGGTAGGTGCTGGAAGCTGGCTCCGCAAATGAGCTTGAACCAGTGACCTTGTTTTAGAGACACTAAAGGGTGAAACAGTTCAGTCACATTATCTATTATGCTATGTGACAGAAAAATATTGCAGGCAACTGCTCAATTTGATTGCGATTTCTCTATGGAAATTTGGACAGCAAATTTTGTTGTTTGCCTGAGTGAAAATATGAAAGTTAGCTTTTGTTGATGTTTTTGCGCCAAAATGTGGTATGCAAAAATTTGGGACAAGGGCATCAACGCCGCACCTAATTTGATCCTGCTTTCACCAGTCAAAAATACCCTTGGAAGAGAGAAAATTGATGCCTTGGAGCGTCTTTGGCTTTGCTGGGTATCACCCCGCAGTATTCGGTGAGGTTAGGGAGCACTAAGTTAAGCTTGATCGGACTAAGGGTACTTCAATAAGCCTGATGTTTACCTACCATTTAGGTGCTACAGCAAGCAAGTCTAGAATGGATTTTCGTTCTAAAGCCGGAGAAAACAAATACCCTTGAGCAAAATCACAATTTAAATTTTTGAGCTGGGCTAACTGTTGTTGGGTTTCAACACCTTCAGCATTGGCTCTCATACCCATAGAATGAGCAATGCCAATCATTGCTGGTACTAATCCCATACTCTGTTGATTTTCTTGCATATACTTGACGAAAGATTTATCAATTTTGAGGGAATTTAATGGAAAGCTATGTAAGTAACTCAAAGAGGAATAACCAGTACCAAAATCATCCATGACTAACTTGATATTTCGCTCCTTAATATTCTGAAGAATAGTTTTAATAGTTTCATTGTTATCCATCAGGACACTTTCTGTAATTTCTAACTCTAAGTTGGCAGGATTGATATTGATATCATCAAGAATTTGGTCAATTTTTGCAATTAAGTCAGGTGTCGAAAATAAACGGGGTGAAAGATTAACACTAATAGTTAAAGAAGTTTGGGTTGATAGATGATTTTGTAAAAGATATAAAGTTTCGCAAGCTGATTTTAATACCCAGATATTAATAGCATTAATCAAACCTGTTTCTTCTGCTACAGGAATAAAGGTGGTGGGGTAAACCAATCCCCTTTTTGGATGTTGCCAACGGACAAGCGCTTCAAGCCCGGCAATAGTACCTGTTGCTAAAGAAATGATTGGTTGATAATAGACAACAAATTCTTGACGTTCTACTGCTCTTCTCAAGTCATTTTCTAGCTCTAAAAGCTGAATTACTTCTTGATGCATTTCTGGATTAAAAACATGATATCTTGCTTTACCAAAAGCCTTTGCACGATACATAGCTGTGTCAGCATCTCTGAGTAAATACTCTGGTTTTTCATAATTAATCTGACCCCAATTAATACCAATACTCGCATTAATAAATACTTCGTATCTAGATAGTTTAAAAGGCAGTGATAGTTTATGAAGAATATTTTCGGCTACCTCAATAGCCATATGAATATCTGTAATGTTTTCTAAGAGAATAGCAAATTCATCACCACCAAATCGCGCTAAGGTATCAAACGGGCTTAAAGATGCCTGCAAGCGGCGAGCAATGGCGATAAGTAGTTCATCTCCTACTAAATGTCCGAGGGAATCATTTACGACTTTGAAGCGATCGCAATCCAAAAATAATACAGCAAAGTGATAATCTGATTCCAATTTAGCGCGGTTAAGTGCTTGTTCTAAGCGTTTGAGAAATAAAACTCGGTTTGGTAAACCAGTAAGAGAGTCATGCAATGCCATATCCAACAATTTACTTTGAAGTTGCTGGCGCTGATTCATTTCTTGTTGTAGTTTATGTAGAGCTTTTTCTAGCTGGTAAGTACGTTCTTTTACCCTTTTTTCTAATTCAGCGTTTAGTTGTAATATTTCTGTTTGCGCCATCTTCAGTGCTAGTTGATTTTCTACACGCACCAAAACTTCTGCAAATTCAAACGGTTTGGTAATGTAGTCTACTCCTCCCACCAGAAAAGCTTTTACTTTATCAAAAACATCGTCTAATGCACTAATAAATATTATGGGAATAGTAGCAGTTAACTTCCATGCTTTTAAACGCTGACAAATTTCATAGCCATCAACCTCCGGCATCATGATATCGAGTAGAATTAAGTCTGGCAATAAAGTTTGACAAGCGGTTAAAGCCATCTGCCAGTTGAGAGCTTTGCGAACGTTATACCCTTCTTTAGTTAGGAATGAAGACAAAACTCGCAAATTGTCTGGCATATCATCAATGATCAAAATATCTTTTTTAGTCAAGTTTATGCGTTCGTAATTCATTCTGCATTTGCTCTAGTTAATTCCATAATTTTCTCAAACTGATAGTTATTAGCTAAATCGCTCAAAATCTGCACAAGTGGGGCTTTATCTTGAGGAACTTGCTTGAGTAAATCTAAAATCAACTCATCGCTACAACTGGCAGCAGCATGATGAATTTGGGCTATCCACTGAGGTGAAAACTGTAACAATTGTGATGCAACCTCAGCATAGGTTAGAGTTGGCTGCATTTGGTTTGCGATCGCTTCTGTCTTTTGGTTAGTGAATTTATCTGTGTATTGTACCCCCAAGTATTTGCTCAATTTTTCCAACAAGACTTCTATTGAAAATGGTTTGCCAATAAAATCATCACAGTCTGTAGACAAAATTTTCTGGTGTTCTTCCTCAAAAACGTTAGCACTCAAAGCAATCATGATGGTACGGCTTCTAGACGCAAACGGATTTTCCCCAGCTCTTGGTGTCCCCAGCTCTTGGTGTCCCCACCTCTTTGTTTCCCTGGCTCGAATGATTCTAATTGCTTCATAGCCATCCATTACAGGCATCCGCATATCCATTAGAATTAAATGTGGTTGCCATGATTCCCAAACAGAGATAGCATCCCCACCATTCGTGGCTTCTTTGACAGTAAAGCCGATGGATGAAAGTAATTTCATTAGGAATAGACGACTTTCTAGGTGATCGTCAACTATTAAGATGCGGTATTTACCTTGGCTGTGTGCCAAACCTGTATTTTGATGTTGAAATTTTTTTGTCGAAATCTCGCTGCAATCACTTAGATTGATTTGAATATCAAAAGTAAATTTACTACCCACATCAACTGTGCTACTAACATCAAGGTTGCCTCCCATCAGTTGCACGTAGTTTTGACTAATTGCCAAACCTAGCCCAGTTCCCTGCTGGGCTTTCCTCCCATTTTCTGTTTGCCCAAAAGGTTTAAACAGTAAGTGAATTTCTTCTGGAGAAATACCAGAGCCAGTATCAGTTACCTCAAAAATCAAAAATTGGGTATCGGGAATTAGGCATTGAGGATCAGGTATTGGATAACAATAGTAAGGGAATAAAGAGGATTGATCAGCAGCTTCTTGCCTCTTTTCTACGCCAGATGGAATAACCGAGGAGCCAGTGCATTGATGAACCAGCACTGCGGCAGGGTTTCTCTTTGCAGCAATGCTCTCAACATACTGGCTTCCTTGTGTATCCACATTAGTTAATGCCAGTTGCTTTAAGTCGGCACTAGATGCGTATCGACTACCTTTCGGGTAGCCGACGGCAGACGCTACAACGGGAGACTGCGAGAGGTTTTGCGTAGATGCACTCTGCGTTGATTCTTGTAGAGTATGGAGAAAGTCTCCACTTAGGCTTCTCTTTGGTAAGCATTGCTTCCCTGATGCACTGGCTCCTTGATGTCGAGAAAAATTTACTTTCAAAAGCCTTTCCTGTGGCAGGGTTTCCCTCCCCAGTACTGCTTCACCACCACACTGACTCCTCCCCTTGTCTTCTTTTTTATCCCTAGTTCCGATAGTTACCCGTAGCTTCACACTACCAATGTCAGTAAATTTAATCGCATTTCCCAAGAGGTTGAGTAATACTTGCCGTAATTTATGAGAATCAGTTTTGATGTAGCGGGGTAAATTAGGCGCGTATTCAAATACTAATTTTAATCCTTTAGCAGTAGCACGCAAGCCTAACGTCTGTTTAAGGTTTTCTAGTAGAAGAATTAAGTCGAAGCTTGACAAATTTAATGTGGTTTTACCAGCCTCAATTTTAGATATTTCCAGGATATCGTTGATGACATGAAGCAAATGCTCCCCAGCACTATTAACAATTGCTAAATTTTGTTGGTTTTCAACAGTTAAAGTCTTGTCATAGCTCATCATTTGAGTAAAGCCAAGGATAGCGTTGAGGGGAGTACGCAATTCGTGGCTCATGTTTGCGAGAAATTGACTTTTAGCTTGGTTTGCCTGCTCGGCGACTTTTTGTCCTTGTTTGGCTATTTCTTGAGATTTAATCAGTTCTTTTTGGGAAGTTTGCAGTTGCTTGATGATTTGCAAAAGTTCGCTAGTACGTTTTTTGATGGGAGTTTTTAAGGTTGGATTGTATTCTGCCAGTAATTTTTGTGTTTGTTTGCGTTGACTAATATCGACAAAAGTGGCGATCGCAAAGATAATCTTACCGAATTTGTCGTAAATTACCTTCCCTGAAGCTTCAAGACAAATAATTTTGTCTGAATAACGAATTTCCATATAGTCAACAGTGACGTTTTCACCGTGCATTGCTCTCAATACAGGGAGGCGATCGCTTGGGTATAGTTGATCTGTTCTGGCAAGATAAACTTGATGCACTTGTATGATTTCTTCAATTGTGGCTGCATATACAACAGACTGACCAAAAATCTGCTTCACAACTTCATTGATGTAACTAATTTTACCACTGGCTTCCACGATAATCACACCCATTGGTATAGCTTCTAGAAATTGAGTCAATCGACTCTCACTTTTAGAGAACACTTTATTTAAGACTTTCAACTCAGTATTTTTCGCTCTGAGTTTAGTAAAGTATTTGTGCAGTTGCTTAACCATACCATTAACTGATTTGGCAACTTCTGCGAGTTCTTTAAAACCATTGATTTTTACATTCTCATTCCATTTACCCTCAGCAAGTTTCTTAGTAGATTTGTTAAGTAGCAAAATTTGGTTAAATATCCAGCGAGTAGTGAAAATGCTGAATAGGGTGAATATTAAAAAAGATACTATACACACTAGGTCAGTAGTACGTATATTAGCTTGAATTTTTTCTGTAAACTCATTTTCAGGTATGACTACAACAATTAATAAATCTAAGCCAATCTCGCTATACCAGGGTTTTACATACACATAACAATTTGCTTGTTTGCTGGAAGATATTAGCTTTTTTTGCTCTATAAAAAAATTGAAACTACTATATTGTTGGATTAAATATTGCTTTGTCTGTTGAATGAGAGAGTCTTTGCTATTAAATGTTGAGAAGTATTTTGGCTGATTCTCAATCATAGGGTAAGATTCCCCAGAAGAAGCAACTATTAACCCATTCCACTCTAAAATAATAATTACACCCGATCTGGCAAGTTTTAATTGCCCTAAAAATTTATCAATTTGCGAAAAATTAATATTAGCTTCCAGCACTCCTATTAGTTTGCTATTAGAGTCATACACTGGATAGTTATTAGATATTGATAAAACTGGTTTATTCTTCCATTGATAATTTTTACTCCACACCGATTTTCCTGCTTTGACTGAATTTGCGTACAAAACTTCTTTTGTTAACGAGTTAACTTTTACTGTCGCAGGCAACTTGACACAATTTTCGTGCCTATCAGTTATATAAGTAACTTGCTTAAAGAATCTAGTCTTACTTACAGAAGCAAAAGTTTGTTGAATTATAAACTTATCACGTTCTAATCTTTCCACACCAACAAATTCCCACTTCGAGTTAGAAAAGCTAATGTAGCCAACATCAAACACTTGCATTTGTTTCCAAAAGTAATGCCCGGTTGTTTTTAAGTCAGCTACGTCTAGTAAGCCTAGCTGGATTGCATCTAAGTTAATTTGATTAATTTGCTGCGGAAGTTTTAAGTACCTATCGAGATACTGTTCGACGTGATCACAAACTTCATTTTCTAAATGACTAGCAAACTCTCTTATCGTTTCCTGTCCATTTCTAAACGAAACAAATCCTACAAGTCCAACTGCACCACAGATTTGTAGTGTAAAAGACGTAAACAAAATAGTTGCAAGGGGCAACTTATTATAAAATTTGCTACATATCCTTTTAAGCTCTGTAACCACTGGAAATTTTAATAACATTTACACTTAATATTCTCTTTGGTGCTAAATTTATTACTTATGGATGTCTTAGCTAATTAATTTACGTATATTTGTTATATTCTGCCGTTTAAAACAGTAACCAAATTTTAACCAATGTATAAATTAACTCTAGTATACTTAATTTAATTTGGTTTTTATTATTACTACAGCAACAGTATTTAAATTTTAAACTTTGTTATAACACTTAGGTAGGCTAAATTTGATTTGGTATTTTTTATAAGTATTTTGTAATATTTAGCAACATAATTTAATATTTTGTAATAAATTTAGTTTTAATATCGATTCAAAAAATGTTTGCAACACATCCTGATGTAGAGACGTGCCATGGTACGTCTCTACAATGTTTATTTGTCACATTCTTTTTTCAAATTGGTATAACTTTAAAAAATAATTAGAATACTTCGCTCTATTTTATTAAGTTCAAAACTTGTAATTTAATCCACAATAGATTCTTATGATGTTGTTTGCTCACACAAAAATATACAAGTCCATACTCAAAAAATATGGGCCATAGCTATTAGTTATTAACTTCATATCTATTGCTATAGATAAAAAATATAAATTTAACTACTAATTAATGCTCCAGCATCTTCATCAATAAATAATGTTGCTTGAGGTTGTTTACGAAGAATCGAGGCTGGACAATCCGTACCAATATCACCTTGTAACATCTGTTTTACAATCTTGGCTTTGTGTGTTCCTGTTGTTATACAAATAATTTTTCGTGCTGTACAAATCATCGGAACAGTTATAGTAAAAGCATACTTAGGAACACTTTCTAAGTTAGGAAAATGACCTTGATTCACTTGTTGCTGATGATTAACTTTATCTAATTTCACCAATTTTATCTTGAAAGGATCTTGGAAGTTTGCTACTGATGGTTCGTTAAAAGCAAGATGTCCATTTTCTCCCACACCTAAGCAACATAAATCAATGGGTTGTGCTTGCAATAATTTAGAATAGCGATCGCATTCCATTAAAGGTTCTAATGTATCACCGTTTATATAGTGAAAGTTCTTAGGTTTTACTACTTTTTCGACACGTTCTTGTAGATAATATCGAAAACTAGCAGGATGCTCTGTAGAAATTCCTAGATATTCATCTAAATGAAAACAAGTAATTTTTGACCAATCAATCCCACCCAATGTCGTCAAATTTTCAAGAAATTTGATTTGAGAATTGCCTGTTGCTAGTACTACAGCAGCACTACCATGCTGCTGGAGAACACTCTGTAAATAATTGCGTGCGATTTTTGCTACATTCTGTGCTAATTCAGTTTCACAGTTATAAATCTGAACATCTAGATCGTTGACGCGAAACAATTTTTTGGCAACTGACATCTGATTTCTACAGAAAAGTTTGATACTAAAAAACGTATATGAGCAGACAAAATTATCTGCTTCTACAAGTATTAGTGCTTGTAGTTTATCTTCACTCAGAACCTTAATTATAGTTTTTTTGCCTTCATCAATGCAGAAACAATTACTAAGGAGACAAAAGCGTGTAAACTATGTAAATAAACTTAACAATATTTTACAAACAAAAAATTATGCTGGCAGCAATTCTTTTTGACTTAGATGGAACGATCGCCAACACCGATCCAATTCACTACCAAGCTTGGCGAAAGATGCTTTTAAATTACGGTTTGGAGATAGATGAACAGTTCTATCAAACCAAGATTAGTGGAAAGACCAATGCTGAAATCATCAAAGACATCTTGCCACAATTATCACCGCAAGCAGGCATAAAATTTGCGGAAGACAAAGAAGCTATGTTCCGTCAACAAGCACAAAATATTCAACCCCTACCCGGATTTACAGAATTATTAGCATGGACAGAGGCACACCAGCTAAAACGTGCCTTAGTTACCAATGCACCGAAATTAAATGCATATTTCATGCTAGAAGTTTTAGGGCTAAAAGAAACCTTCGATATAGTTGTGCTGGGAGAAGATTGCATTGCAGGTAAACCCAACCCCGCACCTTACCAAACGGCATTGAATAAGTTGGAGATAACAGCAGAAAATGCGATCGCTCTTGAAGATTCTCCTTCTGGTATACATTCTGCCGTTTGTGCTGGTATCCGCACCATTGGTATTGTCTCCACTCACAACCCCGATGTTCTCAGGGAGAAAGGCGCATTTATGGTAATTCCCGATTTTACAGACTTGCAGTTGTGGACACTGCTGAATTCACAAATGGAGACAGAATTGGTAAATAGCTCTCTGTGAATAATGAGTTGCGCGATCGCACACGTCTGCATTACAGGCACGGTACACTGTTTGAGTTGACTAATATGAGTTGAGCCAAGCTTTTCTTGAAAATATTGTCCTATGTCGGCATTTTTATTAGAAGTTGGTACAGAAGAACTACCTGCAAGCTTTTTGAGTAGCGCCATAACACAGTGGAAGTCGCTGATTCCCCAAAGTTTAGCAGACAACAGCCTCACGAGTGACGTCGTCGAAATTTACGGTACTCCCAGACGCCTGGCGGTACTCATTAAAGGTTTACCATCTAAGCAAGCAGATCGTGAAGAAGAAATTAAAGGCCCACCCGCACAAGCTGCATTTAAAAATGGTACACCAACACCAGCAGCACAAGGTTTTGCCAAAAAACAAGGTGTGGAACTCGATGCTTTAGAAGTTCGCCCTACTGACAAAGGGGATTTTGTATTTGTGCGGAAAGTCATCCTCGGCCGTAGTGTAGCAGAAATTTTGGCAGAACTTGTGCGAGAGTGGATTTCGCGCTTAGAAGGTAAGCGGTTGATGCGCTGGGGTGACGGAGATTTACGCTTTTCTCGCCCGATTCGCTGGTTGGTAACTTTATTAGATGAAGCAGTATTGCCGATAGAATTAGTGAATGGATCTGAGACAATAAAGAGCGATCGCATCTCTAGAGGGCATCGCATCTTGCATCCAGAGCCAGTAATTATTCCTCAAGCTATTGATTATGTGACTGTGATGCGTTTGGCATCGGTTGTTGTCAATGTTGAAGAAAGAGCAAAGATTATCACCCAAGAAGTCAAAGAGTCAGCACAAAAGTTAAATGGGTATGCAGAAATTTACCCAGATTTGTTAGAGGAAGTTACTAATCTTGTAGAATGGCCATCGGCTGTAATCGGTAAATTTGAAACAGAATATTTAAATTTACCAACAGAGGTAATCACCACTGTGATGGTGCATCACCAGCGTTATTTTCCTGTTTTTAAGACTAGTAATCCTCAAGAATTACTGCCCTATTTTGTCACGATTTCTAATGGCGATTCAGCTAAATCAGATATCATTGCTATTGGGAATGAAAGAGTTATTCGTGCGCGTTTGGCTGATGGCAAATTTTTCTATGATGCTGATTTAAAAAATCCCTTGGACAGCTTTTTACCCCAATTGGCAAAAGTGACTTTCCAAGAAGATTTAGGCTCGCTGCTTGATAAAGTGGGGCGAATATCCAAAATTGCCACGCAAATTGCAGAACAATTGCAAGTAAATGAAGATGAACGCCATCATATTCACCGCGCTGCTTTACTGTGCAAGGCAGATTTAGTAAGTCAAATGGTGTACGAATTCCCTGAATTACAGGGAATTATGGGACAAAAATACGCCTTAGCCAGTGGAGAACCACAAGCAGTAGCAACAGCAATTTTTGAGCATTATTTACCACGAGGTGCAGATGATATTTTGCCGCAAACTTTAACAGGGCAAGTTGTTGGTTTAGCAGATAGATTAGATACATTAGGCAGTATCTTTGGCTTGGGAATGATTCCCACAGGTTCCTCCGATCCTTTTGCCTTGCGCCGGGCAGCTAATGCAGTAATTAACATTACATGGGCGGCTGATTTGTCCATCAATTTACAACAGTTATTAGAGCAAATTGCCACAGACTTTGTTTCAGCCCGCGATAAAAATAAAACAGAATTAGTTGCGATTTTGGAAGAATTTTTCCTGCAACGTATCCGCACCTTACTACAAGAAGAAAAACAAATTGATTATGACTTGGTAAATGCTGTTTTGGGAGAAAATGACCGAGATTACGCAGAAAGAGCCTTAAAAGATTTATTGGATGTACGCGATCGCGCTTTATTCTTACAACAAATCCGTAACGACGGCACCCTAGATAAAATCTACGAAACCGTCAATCGTTCGGCACGTTTGGCAGCCCAAGGAGATTTGGATACAAAACAACTCGATCCAACGGTTGCAGTCAGCCCAGAACTATTCCAAAAGCCGTCAGAAGCAGCCTTTTACAACGCCTTAGTAGAATTGTTACCCCAAACTCAAGCCGCCGGGCGATCGCGCAATTATCAACTGTTGGTAGCAGGGCTAGAAGAAATTGCTCCCACAGTCAGTAACTTTTTTGATGGAGCAGAAAGCGTTTTAGTGATGGATCCCGATCCACAGATCAAGCGCAATCGATTACACTTACTTGGTTTATTGCGTAACCACGCCCGTGTATTGGCGGATTTTGGGGCAGTTGTAAAAAATTTGTAGCCATCATCTATCAAAAGGTAGTGTAAATTGTGCCAATACACGTTACGATAAGGATTGCTTAACCAGGGACTTCTGCTACAGTCTATGCCCAAAGGCCATGTTATTGGATTAGGAAAATCCGGTGTCGCTGCGGCGAGATTGTTGAAACAGCAGGGATGGGAGGTGGTGCTAAGTGATCGCAACACCTCTGCCAACCTGCAAAAACAACAACAAGAATTAGCAACTGAACAAATTACTGTTGAACTAGGGTATTCCCTGGAATTAGATAGTTCAGATTTACCACAATTAATAGTTGTCAGTCCCGGTGTTCCCTGGGATATTCCCGAATTAGTCAAAGTACGAGAGTTGGGTATAGAAACGATCGGGGAAATGGAACTCGCTTGGCGGTATTTACAACCAGTTCCTTGGGTAGCAATTACTGGCACCAATGGTAAAACTACTACTACCTCTTTAATTGCTGTAATTTTTCAAACAGCAGGATTGGATGCACCAGCGTGCGGTAATATCGGCTACGCTGCCTGTGAAGTAGCCTTAGCACCAAAGCGCCCTGATTGGGTAATCGGGGAAATTAGCAGCTACCAAATTGAATCTTCTTCTTTAGCACCACGTATTGGTGTATGGACGACTTTTACGCCAGATCACCTCAGTCGCCACAAAACATTAGAGAATTACTACAATATCAAAGCCCGTTTGCTGCGTAACTCAGAGATCCAAGTATTTAATGGCGATGACGTATATTTGAATAAATTAGGTTTAACTCATTGGCCTGATGCCTATTGGACAAGTATAAAAGGCAAAGATTTCCTGATTGGAGATAAAGGTTTTTACATTGAGAATGGTTGGGTTGTCGAAAAATTAACTGCAACATCTACACCGGAAGCCATTATCGAAGTATCTGCATTGCGAATGGTAGGAGAACACAATCAGCAAAATTTATTAATGTCAGTTGCTGCGGCGCGGTTAGCAGGAATTGATACAGCCGCCATTTCTCGTGCCATTAGTGAGTTTCCTGGTGTTCCTCATCGCTTGGAACATATTTGTACTTGGCAAGGCATTGATTTTATTAACGACAGCAAAGCCACTAACTACGACGCCGCCGAAGTGGGGTTAGCATCGGTTAAAAGTCCAGTCATTTTAATTGCTGGTGGTGAAGCAAAAGCTGGTGATGATACTGGCTGGATGGCACGAATTAAAGCCAAAGCCGCCGCAGTATTACTGATTGGCGATGCAGCACCTACCTTTGCTCAACGCTTGCAAGAGCTTGGGTATGGTAATTATGAAATTGTAGAAACAATGGACAGAGCTGTTCCTAGAGCGGCAGAATTAGCTCAAAAGAATCAAGCAGCTGTAGTTTTGCTATCACCCGCTTGCGCAAGCTTCGATCAATACGCCAACTTTGAGCAACGGGGCGATCGCTTCCGGCAGTTGTGTTTGGAGTGGGTAGGAAATAGTTAAACTTGACTTGTTACAATCAGTGTAAATTGCAAGGATACTACCCACTATGTCTGAAGTCGGTACTGTAGATATCAACTTTCCTGAAATTTCAGACGCAGAAGTTACCTTTCCACCTGGCGATTTATGGAGTGATGAACCCCCTTTGGAAAGTGATTTACACCGCGAGCAAATTGAACTCTTAATTAGTATCCTCAAACTTTGGTGGCGAGAACGCCAAGATTTTTACGCTTCTGGGAACCTAACAGTTTATTATAGTCCCAATCAAAAAAAGTCAGAGTTTTTCCGGGGGCCTGATTTTT
Organism: Chlorogloeopsis sp. ULAP01; assembly: GCF_030381805.1. NCBI lineage: Bacteria > Bacillati > Cyanobacteriota > Cyanophyceae > Nostocales > Chlorogloeopsidaceae > Chlorogloeopsis > Chlorogloeopsis sp. ULAP01. The sequence continues at coordinate 100,342 of NZ_JAUDRH010000010.1, read as the reverse complement.
TTGTAGTTTTGGGAACCGAGAAAAAAGATCGTAAAAGTTGGGTAGTCTGGCAAGAAGATGGCAAGTATCCCAATCTAATTATCGAAATTATATCAAACTCTACTGCCGATGTTGACAAAGGCTTTAAAAAACAACTTTATCAAGACACTTTCCGCACACCTGATTACTTCTGGTTTGATCCTGTCACATTAGAATTTCAGGGATTTCATTTAGTAGATGGGCAATATCAAGAAATTCAACCTACTCCTGATGGCAAGTTGTGGAGTCAGCAGTTAGGACTTTATTTAGGAGTGCATGAAGGGAAATTACGTTACTTCACACCTGAACAACAATTGATACCTTCTGCTGAGGAATTAGCTGAACAAGAAAAATTACGCGCACAACAAGCAGAGGAACGCTTACAACAAACAGAGCAAGAATTGACTAGATTGCGAGAAATTTTACGCGCCCAGGGAATAGATCCTGAGAATATTTAAGTTTACTCTTCAGTCTCAGTAAAATTTACGCGATCGTAAATATCATTCAAACTAATTTGAAACCGGATAGAACTTAATTCCAAAACAGCTTCTTGGGATTCATATTCAGTTAATAACCATTTTCCTTCAAGTGTTTTGCTGTACTGCATGACATAATATCTTTCTTGATCAATTAGGATATACTCTTTAAACTCAGGGATTGACCGATAGTAGAGAAACTTGTCGCCTTGATCGTAGTTTTTAGTTGATTTAGATAATACCTCAACAATTAGCAACGGATTCATTAGAGTCGTTGTACCTATTTCCGTATAAAGCGGTTCTCCCTCAATTACCATGACGTCGGGATAAGTGTACTGGCGATAACGGGGTATCCACAACCGCACGTCACCGATATAGATATCATAGTTTTGCCCTCTTAAGCCAAACTTCAAGTTAGCAGCAAAATTCAGAGCAATTTTATTGTGATTTGTTGTCCCCCCTGTCATGGGAACGATTTCTCCGTCGCGGTATTCACTTTTGTACTCAGCCGCCTCCTCTAGTGCTAAATATTCTTCTGGGGTGTAGTAGCGTTTGGGGGATTGTACTTGCATAGATGATTAATATAGCTCTATTTCTATTTAAACTTGAAGATTTTAGACTTTGAAAAAATACAGTAGGCTGATGCTTACAGTAAGCCCTTGCACAGTTGTAGTATCGGGAGGCGGCAGCCCACCACCCTCGTTACCAGGTTCAACCTGGCAACGAGAAATTAATCTTAAACAACCACCGCCTCCACAACCGCACCCTGCATTTTCTCAAACGCATCAATCAGGGTTTGCAACTGTTGATCTGCCTTGAAAACCCCCAAACCCCGCACTGTGACTTTACCAGGTGAATAAACAAAACGAGACTTGAGATTTTCTGGTAAATTCGCTGCCAACAAGTTCCAAGCTGGTTCCTCCATCGGCGTTTCTAACACAACGTGCTGTTTGGCTTCTGGTTTAATGCGGCTAAAGCCTAGCTTTTTGCCTAGTTGTTTCAATTCCATCACCCGCAATAATTGATTTGCAGGTGTGGGAACAGTACCATAGCGATCGCTCCACTCAGCAGCAATTTGTTTCAGTTCTTCTTTAGACTTAGCAGCCGCCACCGCCCGGTAGGCACTCACTTTTTGATCAATATCTGGAATATAATCTGCGGGAATAAACGCTGTCAGGTTAAGGTCAATCTGCGTATCATCAACTTTGGGAATTTCTTGCCCTCGGATTTCCCGAATCGCTTCTTCCAGCATTTCCATGTATAAATCAAAACCGATTACATCCATCTGACCGGATTGTTCTGCACCTAGCAAGTTACCAACACCGCGAATTTCCATATCGCGCATTGCTAATTGATACCCGGAACCCAATTGAGTAAATTCCTGAATTGCCCGCAAGCGTTGCCGCGCAGCATCAGATAACGTCCTTTGCTTAGGATAAAATAGCCAAGCATGAGCTTGAATACCTGCACGTCCTACACGTCCCCGCAATTGATATAACTGTGCTAAACCAAAGCGGTGGGCATCTTCAATCAAAATAGTGTTAACTCGCGGAATATCCAAACCAGATTCAATAATCGTGGTACAGACAAGGATATCTGCCTCACCACTGCTGAAAGAGAGCATCGTTGCTTCTAACTCGCTTTCGTCCATTTGTCCGTGAGCGATCGCTATTCTTGCTCCCGGTATCATCTCCCGCAAGTTACCTGCTGTCTCTTCAATTCCTTCCACCCGTGGAACTACGTAGAAAACTTGCCCGCCTCTGTCAAGTTCCTGACGAATTGCGCTACGGATGCTTTCGGAGTTCATCGCTGCCAGATGGGTTTTAATTGGGCGGCGGGATGGTGGCGGTGTGGTAATCAAACTCATTTCCCGAATTCCCGATAGAGACATATACAATGTCCGGGGAATCGGGGTAGCGGAGAGGGTGAGTACATCAATCTGAGTTTTGAGGGTTTTAATTTTCTCTTTTTGGTTCACCCCAAAGCGCTGTTCTTCATCCACCACCAACAGCCCTAATTCTTTGAAAGTAACTTCTTTACCCAAAAGTTGGTGCGTACCCACAACAATATCTAACTCACCCGTTGCCAGTCGTTTTTGAATTTCGCGCCGTTCTTGGGGAGTGCGGAAGCGGTTGAGTAACCCAACGTTAATCGGGTAGGGGGCAAAGCGTTCTTTGAGGGTGTGATAGTGTTGTTGCGTTAGGATGGTAGTAGGTGCAAGGAGTGCAACCTGTTTCCCGGCGGTGACAGCTTTAAAGATAGCGCGAATAGCTACTTCAGTTTTACCAAAACCAACGTCGCCACAGACTAAGCGATCCATTGGGCGATCGCTTTCCATATCCCGTTTGACATCTTGTACAGCCTTGAGTTGATCGGTTGTGGGTTGGTAAGGGAACGAGTCTTCAAGTTCCTGCTGCCAAGGCATATCTGTTGGAAAGGCAAAACCTTTTTGTTGCGATCGCGCTGCATACAATTTAAGCAAGTCCACCGCCAATTTCTTAATCGCTCTGCGGACTTTATTCTTGGTGTTTTCCCAAGCTTTGCCAGTCATTTTATTAAGTTCTGGCGGTTTCTGAGTTGTTGTCCGAAATCGCGACAAAGCACCCACTTGATCGGCTGCTACCCGCAGCAAACCATCGGCATATTGCACTACCAAGTACTCACGGGTTTCGTGGTTAATTGTCAGACTTTCCAACTTGAGGAATTTACCTACACCGTGGTTTCTGTGTACCACAAAATCGCCAGGGCGAAGTTTATTAGGATCTACTTGTTTAGAAGTAGCTTTTCTGCGCTTGCGGACATAGCTAAAAGTCGCGAGACTATGTTGCCCGTAAAATTCACGGTCAGTAATAATAACGATACGGAATGTAGGCAGAATAAAACCTTCTAACTCTGCCATTCCGGAATATTTTAAGGCGATGGGTACGTGATTAATTTGTAGCTTTTCAATGGCTTGATAGTCACGGGGATTAGGTATAAACTGAGCCGGGCAGTCATGTTCTTGTAGTAGAGATACAGAACGACTCGGTTGTGCCGAAATTAACCAAATAGAAAAATTGCGATCGCGCTCTTGTCGTAGTATTTCTGCAATTTTGGCGAAGGAATGAGGCGTTGCTGGTACTCCACGACTGGCAAGATTTATACCTTGATTTTCCTCTGCAAGTTCTGATAAGTATACTCTCTTGAACTCTGCCAACGCAGCCAAACAATCATCAAACCAACGATGAATTTTTGGTAAGGCAATCAAGGCTTGTTCGATGCTTCTGCCTCCATCCTCGTCTGCTGCCTTACTGCCTAAAGCTAACCACTGCTCCTCAGCATTCTCCACCCAGCGATCGCTGTGAGCGTGACACTGTTCTGGCTCATCAATGGCAATCAGGGTATTTTCTGGTAAATAATCTAACAATGAAGCTGGTTCGCGAAAAGCAAGTCCTAAAAAGCGACGACTACCTTCTAAAGATGTACCTGCTTCAAACTGTTCTTGTTCAACTACAGAAAGATAAGTTTTAACTGTTTCTAGCACCTCTTCACCTAAAGCCGATTGAACTACAGGGGAAAAGCTCGTAGGAGTGAGAATCAGCTGCTCAACCTTATCTAACGCAGAACGCTGAGTGGACGGATCAAATTCTCGTATTTGTTCAATCTCATCACCAAACCATTCTAAGCGTACTGGCAACTCAGAAGACACTGGAAATACATCAACAATATCGCCACGGCGGCTCCACTGTCCTTCCGTTTCTACCAGAGGAACCCGCTCGTAACCTAAACTAGTGATTTTTTCGCCAAAACTATCTAGGTCAAACTCTATACCAGACTTAATAGTCAGACAGAAAGGTTTGAAAACTTCTAATGGTGGCAGGTGCAGTTGTAGAGCAGCATGAGTGGCAACAACAGCAATTTGTCTCCTGTCTCCTATCTCCTGTCCCCTATCTCCTGTCCCCTGTCCCCTCACTTGGACTAAATCCGCCAACACCTGCATCTGTCCCCAAGTCATTTCAGTCTCAGGATCAAAAGGTTCGTAGGGAGAGGCTTCGGAAGTTGGGTAAAAATGCACAGTTTGCCATCCCATCGCCTCTAGCTGTGCGGAAAAGCGTCCTGCTTCTTCCAAAGTTGCACAAACCACAAACAAATTCTGCCCCTCAGTTTGAGCCAAACTTGACGCTATCAAGCCTTTTGGCAACCGGGGTATACCATTTAAATGCAAATCTTGTTGTCGATTTAGCTTGTTAATAAGCTCTGTGGTGAGCGGCGATCGCCCTAGAGTACGCACAATGGAAGAAAAAGCCATAAGTTCAAAAAACAGGTGGAAGTCGTTCTAAGCAGCAATGGATAATCATAGCCCCTACTTTAACTATTTTAGAAATGTCAAGGATGGTAGAAGCTTTGTTTGAAAGAGGTAAGTCCCTAGTACAATTACGACTACTGATAGCTAATATACGAACTGTGTTCTTGCTCAATCACCTATGAATAATGACTAATAGCTGTTTTCCCATGTTTTTAGTGTTCTCTAAAAACATCTTGGATACTAGATATTAATTTCAGATTAAAGTTTAAGTATGGTTTGCCGATAGCATCGGCAATTTTTTAAGAATGTCACCAACTGTAGAAATCCTAATTATTTTCCTACTCATCCTCGCCAACAGCCTGTTTGTCATGTCAGAGTTGGCTATAGTCTCAGCACGCAAGGTTCGTTTACAACAGCTTGCAGAGCGGGGAGATCCAAAAGCTCGCGTTGCCTTTGAACTAGCCTCTTCCCCAAATCAATTTTTGGCTACAGTTCAAATAGGGATAACTCTTCTGGGTATCTTGTCTGGTGCTTTTGCCGAATCGACGATTGTTAGGAGATTAGAACCTTTATTGATTCAAATGCCCTGGCTAGCATCCTATTCTGATGCGATCGCTACCGTCATAGCTGTTTTAATTATTACTTATCTGACGCTAATTCTTGGTGAATTAGTACCAAAACGGATAGCTCTCAACAGCCCGGAACCAATTGCTTCGATTGTTGCTATTCCCATGAAATTACTAGCGACAATTACTGCACCATTAGTATATTTATTAAGTATATCAACTGATGCGGTTGTGCGAACTTTGGGTATCAGACCATCTAATGAACCACAAGTAACAGAAGAAGAAATTAGAGTCTTAATAGAGCAGGGTACAGAGGAGGGAACCTTTGAAGAAGCAGAACAAGATATGGTAGAGCGAGTATTTCGGTTTGGCGATCGCCCCATTAGCTCGTTTATGACACCTCGCCCAGAAATTGTCTGGTTGGATTTAGAGGATTCTGTAGAAGAAAATCGACAGAAGGTGATTGAAAGTCCATATTCTCGGTATCCGGTTTGTCAAGGAGGGCTGGATAATGTTTTAGGTGTGATCCCGGTAACTGATTTGTTAGCCCGCAGTTTAACCGGGGAACCGTTAGATTTGACGGTGGGATTACGATCGCCAGTATTTGTACCAGAAAGTACTCGTGGCTTGAAGGTTCTGGAATTGTTCAAACAAACCGTCACTCATATGGCACTAGTAGTTGATGAATATGGTGTGATTCAGGGATTAGTCACTCTTAACGACGTGATGATTGAAATTGTTGGTGATGTTCCTTCCGCCGAAGAACTAGAAAATCCCCAAGCTGTACAACGAGAGGATGGTTCTTGGTTACTAGATGGAATGTTATCGGTAGAAGAGTTTTTTGAACTTTTCGATCTTGAAGAATATCTGCGAGGGCATCAAGGCAACTATCAAACACTAGGTGGTTTTGTGATTACTCATCTTGGCCGTATTCCCTCAGCAGCAGATCATTTTGAATGGCAGGGTATGCGCTTTGAAGTTATGGATATGGATGGTAATCGTGTTGATAAGGTACTAGTAGTACCTAAGCAGAAACAATCCTTGGATAGTAAAAAAGAAGGCTAGTTGAAATAGAGCCTCTTTTAAGATTAGATACTTTATACTACTAGTATTTTCTCCGTATATTTATGGAACAAACTACGGAGAAAATAACTTATTACATACTACTAGGGATGTTGACAGCAACTAGTTAAATTAATAAATACATTAATTAATTTAAGTACAATTTCGGTTTTTGTTTTAGTAAAAAATTTTATATCTTTTGTAAGTAGTGTTGAAAAAACTATAAACCTACAACAGCAGATATTTCCATCCTAGAACTTTTGTCTGCTGTTAAGGTTGCTCTGTCTTATAGAGCAATGCGTTTTTTAGATATCCCTATATCCAACGACAAGTTCAGTTACCTCGGTAAAGCTTTTCGGTGTACACCGAAAAGCTTGTGCTGCCTATTGCTAGTTTTCTTATGGAACAGGAACTGGCGAAATTTTGCATACCAAGGTTTCCTTCGATATCAAAAATTTTGTTTGCGTTTACAAAACATACATACCAATTGCAGTTTGTTTGACAAATTAACACGGGGCTATGCCAACTACAGTCACTTACGAACTGAAACATGAAATTTTGCAGTTGTTGCGTGAATATCAGCAATCTCAATCAGCAGTTATTCGCAATCAACTTGTAAAACTCAATTTTGGATTGGTGAGAAAAGAAGCTCACTATTGGATGAATCAATGCCAAGAAAGCTATGAAGACTTGCTTCAAGTCGGTTGTCTGGGTTTAATTCGGGCGATTGAAAGATTTGAAATATCTAAAGGGCATGCTTTCAGTTCCTTTGCTATTCCTTACATTCGCGGTGAAATTCAACACTATCTCCGAGATAAAGGTGTAACAGTACGCATTCCCAGGCGCTACTTAGCCCTACAACAGCAGGCGATCGGAGTTTCGCGTTCTCTACGAGAAAAATATAATCGCCAACCAACCGATTCAGAACTAGCAGCAGCACTGGAAATTTCTTCCCAAGAATGGCAGGAAATTAAATTAGCATGGATTAATCGTGCTCCTCTCAGCTTGGATGTACCAGTACAAGATGGAGAAGAGGGATCTACCAGCTTGGGTGAACTAGTACCAGATCACCATTACCGTAGCTTTCAGTTGGCACAAGAAGATCAAATTCGCCTCCAACAAGCTTTAGTGAAGGTAGAAAAGCGTACTCGTGAAGTTTTAGAGTTTGTTTTTTTACACGATTTGACACAAAAACAAGTAGCAGAACAGCTAGGTATTAGTGTTGTCACTGTTTCCCGTAGAGTCAAAAAAGGACTAGATTTGCTGAAACAGTTAATGGGTGGGCCTGAAGAGTAACTGACAGCCGCATCTAAAAAATAGTTTTGTTGGACAATGAAGTGTAAAAAAATACTTTGACAACCGGAAAATTAGGTTATAAAGGTATAAGATTTAGCCTTTGATAAAAATTTCCAGTATGTTGACTTCGATAAGCAAATATACCTGTAGCTATAGAGAAAGGTTAATGCACAAAAATTCAAAAATTTTAGCTGCAGCCATTGTGTCTTTGGCGATCGCCTCGTGTGGTTCGGAAGGAGAACAACAAGCGAATAATCCCCCACAGACGAGCAACCCACCAGTGCAAACTCAGCAGCCACAGGCGCAAAAGTTTAACAATCCAGTGGTGCCAGCCAAAGAAACTCCACTAGTTGCGCAAGCAAGTCCTAGCTTAATTCAACCAACAAATGCCACAGAAAGGATTAATTTCGTCTCTAAAGGACGGAGCGATCCGTTTGAGCAAATTGTTAAGCAATATCCCCAGGGACTACCAGATACAAATGCCACATTGAAACCTGTTCCTTTATTGCCACCTCTACCAGCAGTGGTAAAAGTAGCAATAGCACCACAAAGACGCAGTGCAGTTATGTCTGCCAAGATAAACTCACCAAATACAGCTAAATTAAATCCAGCAAATACCAAAGTCAATCGCAATCCTAGCTTAACTTCTGTGTTGCCTCGTGTACTACCACAGGTTATCCCCGATCAGAAACTCAAAGCTGCCTTACCTCCCTCTCCACAACCTGACTTAGCAAAAGCAGTAGTTGTTAGTGGTGTAGTCTTACTTGGCAATCAGCCTCAAGCAATTATTAAAGTACCCAACGAACCAACAAGTCGTTACGTACAGCCAGGACAGCGATTGGCGAACGGAGTGCTAATTAAACGTATTGAAATGAATGAAGGTTTAGAACCGATCGTTATTCTGGAACAATATGGTATAGAAGTTGCCAAAATGGTTGGAGAAGTACCTGCTGGTAGCCCAACCGCAGCGACTACAACAGCAGTTGCCCCAAATACGGTTTTGGAAACATCACCAACTCAGAATCCACTTGCGATCGGATCTTCGTAAACAATGGATACAAAAGAAAAAGTTGAATTTGCTAGTTTACCCTTAGCAGTTTATCGAGAAATAGCAGCTCATTTACGTCAAGTCGAAGGGATAGAAGTGAGTTTAATTCCCCAATCTTCCCAAGAGTTTGACTACAGCCAAAGTCAAATCAGTGGCTTGTGGATATCATATCCTTCTGATTCTAATTCCCAAAGCCGACAAAGGATAGAACAGATTTTGACCTACTATCGCAATCACTACATTGTTTAATCACTCAGATATATAAGTCGAGATATTTTGGGTTGAGGTCTCTCCACCCAAATTTTTTATATTGCACAATATAAGGTACTAGGTATTGGCGATTGGGTAATGGCAAGAAGAGGACACACCGAATGCGGGGAAATCTGAATGACGTTCTTCCCTTGTGCCTATCTACGCTCTTGCGCGGAGCGAATAAGTGTAAGTAGACGCTTGCGCGGCTACTGCCTTCTGCCTTTTTCACTGCCAAAAATTATCAGTTTAGTGTTTGAATTGAAACAATGTATCAAGTTATAAAATTGAAATTTGCTGAGGTAAACTGGCAAGCAAGATCAGGGAATAATGACAACAACGGCTTTACAGTCTAGGCGTCTATTAAGATGGAAAACTGGCAATTTCTGATACAGAAACAGGGCGATCGCTCTTGGCATCTCCTGGAATCGCCAAAGCTAGAGATTTTGGAAGGTAGGTATAGAGTTGTGGCTCGCTCCAACCTTACCAATACCAATGTGGAAGTGCGGATAACTCACAGTTCAACTAATAATCATGGGGAATTACCATCGAAACGACGCATTCATAAGCGATCGCGCCGCACTAATGCAGAAGGCTTAATGGCGGTAATTCCTTTTACCCTCCTCAAGCCTGGCTTATGGGATTTGCAATGCTCGTGTGATCTAATGTCGGACTTGCTCGGTAAACCCTGGCAATACAGCGTTCAATTGCAAGTTCTGCCTCAGGTAATAAATGGGGAGATAGGAAACGTAGGGGTAGCGCCTTGTACCTGCCCTGAAAATGGGGAGAGATCTGCGATCGTCAAACAAACTAAAAGTACTACTGAAGATGCTATTATCGATCAACCTGTCAGCCCCGTGTGGCTCCAAGGAGAGACAGCACAACAAATTTTACAAAATCTGATAGATCTAGCTTTACCTTCTTCAGAAACTTTTTTAGAAGACGAGAAGACTGCTAATTATCCTCTAGTTATTCCAGAACTACCGCTACAAATCATTCTGGAAGAGGAAACATACATTGCTCGTTGGGGACAAACACTTAGCCTTAATGGGTGCGTACAACCAAAAGAAACGACTAATCTGCCAAAAATATACGCTGGGCAGGTGCGGCTCGAATTGCGCTTGCCTCACGGTTTGAAAATATTAACTCATCAGGTACTACAAAACTTAAGTGAAAAACCGCTGCCATTTTCCATTAGCTGCTCTATAAAAATTCCGGCTGAGTGCGAATCCAAACTTATTTTGGGTAATATCAGTTTACACGGCACACTTAGTCCTGCAAGTGAAGCGGTATTACTAGCTAGTCAGTCTTTTACAATTACAGCAGATATTACAGAATTATTAGCTCTGGGTGCCTTAGTCAAAAATCGTGAACTAGAAGACTGGCAAGAGCAAGCCAAAACACCATCTACGCCACCTATCGACGCCAAATCATCAGAGCCACCAATAAAGTTGGGTTTGGAACTTTTCAATATAGTCAAAACGAAAAAAATTGCTCAATCACCAATTCATCCCGCCCCAAAAATATCTCTCCCACCGCGTCTCAAGCCTCAATCATCTGACAATTTAGAGGGTTGCCGTTCACCTCAATTACCAAACTTTTCACAACTCAATAGTCAAAGTAATCAAAATACTGCTAATGTTTCCCAATCATCGATTCAATTGCAGCATTTGAAACAAGAAGAGACTCTTACCATTGTTGAGCAAGTCACAAGAATAGATACTACTTTTCCATTTTTAAAACGGGTAAAAAACTTGCCAGGAGAGCAAAAAGATATTTGTCATGAAGGGACAACCCTGGACTTATGTATATCTGAGGAAGGTGAAAATCAAGACATAAACATAACGCCTAATGAAGATGTAGCTCAATCAGTTACAGAGCAAGGTACAGAACACAAAGATGACTCTTTTGAAGACTCTGTTGCATTAGTTATCCCATCAAGCTCACATTTATTGACGGTGCAAAATCCCTATGTCTCTCCCTTGATTGTGAAGTGGATGCACAACAATGGATACTCTTTATCCGAACCTATCGACGTAGAATATGAAGACTATAATACCCACACTCCCACTCCACAAGAGCTACCCCAGGAACAATTTTCACTAACTGTTAATCCCGAATTTTTATTAGAAGATAGCAATTTGTTCATAACGTCAGACTTAGAGCTAAAAGCGGAAGAAAATGAGGAGGCTCCCCTCACACTCTCCCTTCCTCTTCTACCATCACCTTTTGTTGCTTCTCCCTTATATCAACTACCGCCTCTTCGTCATCCTAAAACACCACCAATTTGGTTAACGCAAGAAATTGTTGTAGATGATACATACAGCCAAGTGAAAGTTACTGCCCAAGTGAATGCAAAAGTCGGTTACTCTTCTGTTGAAGAAGAAAAACACATTTTGCCAGATATACCAATTGCTCTGCCAATAACTAGCAACATTACAGAGCCACTACCAACTCCGCAACTGCATTTACCCGAAGGTGAGTTGATCTCTGGAAAATCTGTGAGGGTGCGCATACAAATGCCTTGTACACATCCTGGTATTGCTGTTAAGTTATGGATAGAGGATTGCCAAATGCGCTGGTTGTTAGATGGGCCGCGTTTATTTACAAATTTATTGCCTAATTCTTTGGGAGGATTAGAAGTTATTACCATAATCCAGATTCCTTTTGGCTGTTTAGAAATTCGTTTTGAAGCGATCGCACTAGATGTGGCAACTCAACAAGAAAGCGATAAAGCCACTCTCACGCGAGGTGTGATTCCAGAAGACTTACTAAGTTTGCAGCGAGATGAAATGCTGGATATATAAAATGCTTGTGTAAAAAATTGCTAGCCAAAATTTGTTAAACTCCTGTTTACAGAAGGCCTTACAGTGTTAAAAATCTTTAGAATTTACAAAAATAGGCTGAATTTGCAGTAAGCTCATTTTGAATCGTAGTGTGGTTTAACAGGAATATTTACTATGGCTGCTTCATTTTTGCCTTCTATTTTCGTTCCTTTGACTGGTCTAGTTTTTCCATTTGTAGCAATGGCGTTTTTGTTTGTATACATTGAACGCGAGGATCTAGTCTAAATTAGTCTTTTTTATTCTTTAGTAGATAGTGGTTAGTGGTCAAAACTACCTATGATCTGCACGGGCGGGTTTAAAAAATAAATTATCGGTGGTAACCGTTCATATCATCAACCAAACCCTCCCCTACTACCTACTAACAAAAACACAAAAATGATACCGCCCGTCTCTATGAGATAGGCGGTTTTTTCATACTGATTTTTAAACCAGTGCTAAAAAATTCGAGACCGTTTTTATGCGGCTCATGCCAATTTTAAACAGATGAGCCAATTCCGGCATAGGCTCCATAGAAGAAAATGCCTACAACCGTAATTACACCTAAGCCCGCGATTGTCGCAACAACCCACAAAGGAATTCTCCCACTTTCAGACACTGTATTCTCCTCCCTAAACAAAAAAATCAACGCAGGTTAAATAAACAAAAATTAATACCAATGCTTCCAGTTAGTTAAAGAAGTAACTGGAAAACAAAATCCCCAGAACAAAAACTAATAGCAGTCCCAGGTATAAAGAAGTCCGGTTTAATTCAACCGGCTGATTATTAGGGTTGGTGTTTCTTTCCATTGTTCTCTCCTAGCGTTGAATGAACTGCATTGCGGCGATCGCGCCCAAAAAGAATACAGTAGGCACAGCTAGGGTGTGAACTGCCAGCCATCTGACGGTAAAAATTGGATATTGTACTGGTTGGTTAACGTTGCTGCCGCTAGTCATAATTTCAAACTACTTTGCAATAAATTCTTCAACTTGTTGTTTTGCATCAAAACGGTTATTCACAATCGGCAATTCTTGCCGTTCTTGGGTGTAATATTCGTTCGGGCGAGGTGTGCCAAACACATCATACGCCAAGCCTGTACTCACAAATAACCAACCTGCGATAAATAAGGCAGGAATGGTGATGCTGTGAATTACCCAATAGCGAACGCTGGTAATAATATCCGAAAACGGACGTTCTCCAGTACTACCTGACATTTAGATTCCTACCTCCGTCATCTATTGTTAATTAATTTATTATCCTACAAAGTTAAGAAAGAGTTACAAGTTGCAACTTCTTTCTCATAATTAGGAGTTAATACCTGTGTTGTTACCTAAGCTGCTTCTGATTTGGCAGTAGGTGCAATATTGGGTTGATATTTAAGTAAGATCCCGCGATCGCCAATTACAAATCCTTGTTCTGGTGATAAGAAAACTATTTTGTAAAAATTGGCAGGCACATTTTCAACATCACGGTCTTTTTCCCAAGTTTTGCCACCATCAGAACTCTTTAATAAATTGGCGCTGCCACCACTGATCCAAATTTCCTCAGGCGTGCGATATGCCAAATCAAGCAAACCCCAACTAGTAGACACTTCTGGATATTGCACTTCCAACCATTTGTCAGGGTTAGCTGGATCGCTAAATTGCACCTGCCCCCCCCGTGCTAGCATCCACATTTGTCCACTTTCTGTAAAGCCCATGTTTTCCACTCGTCGGGAACTATTGCGGTTGTGAGGTACCCAAGCATTTACACCTGGTTCCCAAGTTGAGTAAAAGTTACCTTTGGCAGAAACAGCAACGTATTTGCCATCAGCAGAACGTTCCATATTTCGCACTACACCAACTGCTTCTTCCACTTGCGCTTTCCAGTTTTGACCTCCATCTGTTGTCTTGTATATTGCTCCTACATCAGTAGCCATTTCAGCTGTTTTGGCTCCTAGCGCTAGAACATTAATCGGATTACCTGGTAACTTTTCACTTAGAGGGATGCGCGACCAAGAATTACCTTCATCAGTGCTATGCAGCAACAGAGAAGGTTCACCGACAATCCACCCTTCTTTGGCAGCAAAACTGACAGAGTTAAAGCGATATTTGTCGTCATCTAGTTGCAATTTTATTGGTTGCCAGGTATTGCCACCGTCTTTGGTTTCCAAAAGTGTAGCGTTACTACCTACTAAATAGCCGTGTTTAGGATTGTCAGTAAAGGCTATATCCAGTAGTTTTGCTTCTGTCGGTACGGAAATGACTTCCCAAGGGTTGTAACTTGTTGAAGGAACATTACTACAACCAACACACATTAAAACAACAGCAAATAAGGCAAATATTCGTTGCCAGATTCTCACTTTTGAGCGCATTTTTGTATTTATTAGTTTTTTGTTAATTTGTCTAGAATTTCCTGTGGGTAGGGCAGAACCCTACCTAAACTCTTAAAAACGTGACTTATTGCAAGCCATAAAGACTCATGAAAAATAAGAAACCAAGAGCCAAAGCACCAAAAATCAAAAGACTTTTTTGAGTTGGCGTCAAATTATTGACACCCAAACCATAGCCGAGATTTTCTTGGAAGCCAGAAGCTTTACCCGCAGGGCCGATATTGGTGAAAGCGTTCTTCTTGGCACTGCAAACTGGACAGCGCCAATTCAAGGGCAGTTCTGCAAAAGGCGTGCCTGGGAGAATGTCATTTTTTTCATCTCCCTTATTCGGTTCATAGACGTAACCGCAGGCACGACACTCGTAGCGGTCTAAAACTGGATTTTCAACAGCTTGGTCGCTCATAGCCGTAGCATGGGTGAGGGTCAAAGCTTAAACTTACGTTAAAAATTATGACATAACTGTTAGGTTTTTCTATCACTGACAAAAAGGAATCAAATTACCTTTAGTCTGTTTTCCAAATTTCAGAATAGTCAAATCGATATAATGTAAAAGAAGGTAACAGAGTTATTAGCACTATATAGCGGTAGATATTCATTGTGTTTGTCCTTAGCGGTTACGAGTACCTTCTAGGCTTCTTAATTATCTGTAGCCTAGTGCCAGCCTTAGCTCTATCTGCGTCCAAGCTCCTGCGGCCTAGCGGTCGCAACCCAGAACGGCGCACTACTTACGAATCGGGCATGGAACCTATTGGCGGAGCCTGGATTCAGTTCAATATCCGCTACTATATGTTTGCCCTAGTATTCGTCGTGTTTGATGTGGAGACAGTGTTCTTATATCCTTGGGCAGTTGCTTTCCACCGTCTGGGCTTATTGGCATTTGTTGAAGCACTAATTTTTATTGCAATTCTTGTAGTTGCCCTAGTTTATGCATGGCGTAAAGGAGCATTGGAATGGTCTTAGATGCTAATTTAACAGCGAAAGATGTGGAACAACAGCAAAAAGAGCGCATTCTCAGCCCAATTGGGCGTCCGACAGTGACTCAAGAGTTGTCAGAAAATGTCATTTTGACAACAGTTGACGATCTCTACAACTGGGCGCGACTTTCTAGTCTTTGGCCTTTACTGTTTGGTACCGCTTGCTGCTTCATTGAGTTTGCTGCTTTAATTGGTTCCCGATTTGACTTTGACCGCTTCGGATTAATTCCCCGTTCTAGCCCTCGGCAAGCCGATTTGATTATTACAGCAGGTACAATCACGATGAAGATGGCTCCTCAACTGGTGCGTCTTTATGAACAAATGCCTGAGCCAAAGTATGTGATTGCAATGGGGGCTTGTACAATTACTGGTGGAATGTTCAGCGTAGATTCACCTACAGCAGTGCGTGGAGTCGATAAACTGATTCCAGTGGATGTATACTTACCCGGTTGCCCACCACGTCCAGAAGCAATTATCGATGCAATTATCAAGTTGCGGAAGAAAATAGCTAATGATTCGATCCAAGAGCGTGGTGTAATTAAACAAACCCATCGCTACTACAGTACGACTCACAACATGAAGTCAGTACCCCAAGTCCACACTGGTAAATATTTGCTCTCTGATACTCGCGTTACACCACCGAAGGAATTAACAGAAGCAATCGGGTTGCCTGTACCTCCTGCTCTGTTGACTGCGAAGAAGGAGGAGACAAATCGTGGCTGAAGAATCAAAACCAGTACCAGTAGAGGAACAATCCTTAGTCAAAGCAGGCAAAACTTCTCAGTGGTTGACGGAAAATGGTTTTGCTAATGAGGCCTTAGCACCTGATGCAAATGGGGTAGAGATAATTAAGGTAGAACCTGATTTTTTGTTACCAATTTGTACTGCCCTTTATGCTTACGGGTTTAATTATCTTCAGTGCCAGTGTGGTATTGATTTAGGCCCTGGACAGGATTTGGTCAGTATGTATCACTTGGTCAAAGTCAGTGATAATGTTGATCAGGCAGAAGAAGTACGTATTAAAGTTTTCTTACCTAGAGAAAATCCCAGAGTGCCTTCAGTTTACTGGATCTGGAAGACGGCTGATTGGCAAGAGCGTGAATCTTACGATATGTTCGGGATAGTCTATGAGGGACACCCAGATTTGAAGCGTATTTTAATGCCAGAAGATTGGGTTGGTTGGCCTTTGCGTAAGGATTACGTTTCACCTGACTTTTATGAGTTGCAAGACGCTTATTAGAGCGTGTAGCATTTTACCTTCCTACCCCTCTTTTGTTGCACAGAGGGGTAATTGATTATTTAGGTGCAGATTAACTAAAAAACAGGCTAATTTAATTTTTTTTGCTAAAGCTTACATAATTTAAGTATTTGTGAGCGTCTTTTGAAAAAATATGAAGTGATTCGTAAACGTCCATCTGTGAAACAAAAGTAATTAGAAATATCGCCAAAGAAGAAGTAAAAGATAGTTCAAGTTAATACACAAGATTATTGTTAGGAGTCATAGTAGCTGAAAATTTTACTTAGCTTATCTCATCTCACACTCCTAACTCGCGTAGCGTAGCTTCTACCCTAGTGACACTGTCATATTTACCCTGTTGTTCGTACAAGTCCCGTGCTTTTCTAAAAATAGCGATCGCTTCTTTCGCTTTACCTTGCTTTTTTAACATAGCTCCTCGCAATTCATAAACTTGAGGATTTTTGGGAGCAAGCTTCACTGCTTCCTCGTATGCCCACTGTACACTTTTGTAGTCTCCAAGTCGCAGCAGAATAGTTGCTAATCCTACATAAGCATTAACGTTACTACGATTCATCTGGATCGCCCGACGATAAGCTTCTTTGGCTCTGGCATTATCTCCTAAGTTGCCACTAACGTAGCCAAGAGCATATTGATAATCACTATTATTGGGATTGAGAGCAGTAGCACGACGATAAGCGTTTAAAGCTGCTGAATAATTTCCTTGCAATGCATATAAATAACCGATGCCAGAATAAATAGAGGCATTTTTTGGCTCTAATTCTGCTGCTTGTTGATAAATTGCGATCGCACGATTGTAATCACCAGCTTGCACTAAATTACGCCCTTCTTGCAAAAGTTCCTTGACTTGTGCGCTACTTTGATTTTGTGCAAGCAAAATTTGAGCAGAAGCCGACAAAGACATTGTTACGGCAATGCTTCCTACAAAGAAAACTTTAATTAAGAGTAGTGTTTGTCTGTACACAGCAAAATACCCTGGTCTTTATGCAACATTTATAAAGTTCCGTGATTTCTTGTCCATTAAAACAAAAATCTTCAGCTTTGCAAACTCTATTAATTAACTTTTACCAAAGATTTATAGCAGTGCAATATTAATTGACTGCGGTCAATACTAACACAGTTAGTTTTTTTTGATACTTTTTCTGAATTAATTATAAAGAATGGTCTACAGAAATTATTGAATTAACTGACTGTTAGAAGTTATGTAACAGAAAATTCATATTAGGAATATATGCCGTTCAGACATTGCCTTAGGCGATTACTTGCAGGAGTTGCTAAATGCCTACTGTAGTTACAGTCTGTCCATTAGTAGGTAAAAGACTATGTCTATATACTGTCTAAAAATTGATGTTTAAGATTTAGCTATACCTGCCTAATTATCTTCAATACACAATCTAAAATTGTACTTTTTAACCATGTATAATTATAAACTTGAAAGCAAAATATTTATAGCTAATAAACCCCATCAAAGCCACTAATGCTAGAGGTTGAGACAATATATATTTACTAATTTACCCAGTAGTCTACAGCAGTAAATTTAATTCAGTGAAATAAAGCTAGATAGATATAATCTATAGCTTATCAAAAAAATAAGACAGAACAATATTCTGCAAAAATATGTAACACATTCATTATTATTATTTAACTATTTGATTCTCAATTCCTAACTTCTATATTTTAAGTAGGGCTATATAAATTTACTGAGTTATAACACTAACGCTGACAAAAACGATTTTGTATTTCTCCTTAGTGTGTATGAATTCTAAATTAACATGAGTTGATAGTTGGGTTTTTAAGGGTAATCTATGATTTTAACTACCACTGATGTCATTCAAGGTGTGATTGTTGATTCATACTTAGGTATTGTAACGGCAGAAGTTGTTTATGGTAGCAATTTCCTACGAGATTTTTTTGCTAGCTTGAGAGATATTATTGGAGGACGCACTGGCAGCTACGAGCGCCTCTTTGAAGAAGGTCAAAGAAAAGCACTAGCAGAATTAGAACAACGAGCGCTTCGTTTAGGTGCAGATGCTGTTATTGGTATTGAAATTGACACTGGCACAATCAACGTTGATCAATCGGGTGTTCTGTTGTTAATTACCGCGACAGGAACTGCTGTAAAGATACGTTAAGTAGTAAGAATGACTTAGTATTAATACCAGTTTTTTAGTTAGCCAAAAATAATTAAGCTTAACTATACATAAGTTGGTATTAGTACTTTTTTCGAGCTTTGGCCATGGGAGACTTCAAGGGACAGCTTACTAACAATCAAGCTGATATTTATCAAAAATCATTTTGGTTTTATGCATATTGCTGTCAAATAGCTTAATAATGCAATGTAATTTTTAAACTTATTTTGAGTAACTGTCTAATTATTTAGACTTTACTTTTTTTAATATTTCATCAACCCTAGTAGTTCTTAATAACGTTGATATTATATACTTGAAAAGCAGCTTGTATCTAATGTAATAAAAGCAGTATATGTTTTATTGCTAAAGATAGAGAGAGTAACTCTTTCTATCGATAGATATTCAAAGTTAGAGATAGCAATTTAATTTTAAGATAAGCATAAAAATAGCGAAAATCATCAAGAAAAAGAGTCAGGAGACTATACCTTATGTCTTATGTAAATCGTGTAGGTGACGATGTTATTAATGAACCTGCTGTAGCTACTAGAGTTGTTGATTACCATGATCGCGTTCGTTGGGGGCCTATTATTTCCGGCTTACTAATTGCTATTGCAACTCAGCTGATTTTAAGTGCCATCATTGGAGCATTAGGGGCAGGTACAGTTGAAGGTTCGGGTAGACCAAGAACAATTTCACCTGATGTTGCCGGTAATGTCGGAATTTGGTCAACTATCGCTTTGTTAATTTCTCTATTTACTGGTGGTTGGGTAACAGCCCGTGCTTGTGGCCCTATGAATCGCAATACAGCTCTTCTCAATGGTGCGATACTCTGGGCAACAACTCTAGCAGTTAGCTCCTGGTTACTTGCAAGTGGTGTATCAGGTGCTTTTGGAGTAGCGGCTTCCAATGCGGCGGCAGTTCTTAACCAAGTTCAACAGCCGGGTGGCTTAAATGTACCGCAACAAACGCCTCAAGTCAGCGCTCAACAAGCTCGTGAAATTGCAGCGAATGTACGTTCTGGATTGTGGTGGTTTGTATTTGGTTCTTTGTTAGGATTAATTGCTTCGATGATTGGAGCTGTTGTCGGTGCTCGCAGTCCTCGCAATGGGCAAAATTACAGAGCGTAGCTCATAAAATTTAGAGCCTTCGGAATAATATAATAAAATATCAATTTTGGCACCTAAAAAAGGTGCTTTTTACTATATTTAATAAGGTAAGTAGCTAGTAAGTTTAGCTTTTAGCAATTAATAAACAAATAACTACATCAATAACTACTAACTCCTTACCACTTTAAATATGCTGCTTCCAAACCCTGCTCTCGTCTAATCTTGCCATCCTTTTCAAACCACGTAATCACCTGCTCTGAGGTTAAATCTTCAACTGGAACATTGTACTCGGTGGCAATGTGCTTTAAAAGTTTAAGTGATGAAATAGTTAATCTTGTCAAAAACTTTTCTGGTGAGGAAAGCAAAGCAGCATCTACTTTTGCTGACTCTTCTGAAGTTAAAAATTGTTCTGACGGTTGGGTTGGTGGAAAATTCATAACTAAATCTAAAACTCACCATTTTAAAATCGTGAATAGGTAATGGCTTCATCAAATTATTCCCAATTCGTAAAAGCAATTACCAATTACCCATAATCTCTGACATAGAGTGATAGTAACAATTCAATTATTTATTCATTAAGTCTATTTTTTCTTGCTTGTACTAAATATCCACAACGATGCTCACCGTTAATGATCCAGTGAGTACGTTCCACTGTGCAATCCGGCAAAACGGCGGCAAACATTTCTAGTTCGTGAACACAAACACTGGGGAAAGACTCTGCAACGTTAGAAATAGCGCAGTTATGCTCAGTGATGATAAAGCAATCGCGGCTGTTAGAAGTATCTATGGGGTGGCACTCCGCCATGTAGCCTTCAGCTTTTCTCAGTTCTACCAAGATTGCAACGCGATCGCTCAACGAGCCGTTACCCAAGCGTTCTCGATATTCTTGTGTTTTACGCTGCCATTGTATTTTTAAAATTGTACTTACTTGGTCGTGTCCTACCGTTTCTGCTAAAGCATCTAGTAAGGAAACGGCGAACTCGCCATAGCTATCAGCAAATTCTCCACGTAAGCGATCGCTTCCCTTACTACTTAATTTATAAACGTGCTGGGGACGTCCCATTCCCACTTGCACCGATGAATAGACAATTAACTGCTCTGCCTCCAAGTCTTTGAGATGACGACGAATCGCTTGGGGGCTAATCTCTAAAGCGGTGGCAAGTTCCAAAGCGGTTGCTTGGATGTGTTTCAGGAGATACTGGAGTATGTCTTGTTTAGTTGAGGACTGGTGGGTAGTCGCCATCATCGTCCCAAAATTTTATTAGAAAATTTCACTTTGACAACAATATTGTTGTTAATCTAGCTTAAAATGAAGATGTGTTAAACAACATAGCTGTTGTTTTAGTAGTTATCCTTATTCTAACAGCCGTGTGACCAGTTGGTAACACGATATGGGAATTGCCTAGCAATATCCCGTCTTCCAGCCTTAAAGAGATTGATTTTGCGAACACGAGAGACTATAAGCAATGAGTGCCACTGTCAAAACTTTAGTCAACCAGCCCTACAAATATGGCTTCGTTACCAATATCGAGGTAGATACTATTCCTCGTGGACTAAATGAAGACGTCATCCGCATGATCTCCGCGAAGAAGAACGAGCCGGAGTTTATGCTGGAATTTCGCCTGCGAGCTTACCGCCAGTGGCAAAAAATGACAGAACCAACTTGGCCCAGTGTCAAGTATCCACCGATTGATTATCAAAATATTATCTATTACTCAGCACCCAAGCAAAAAGCTAAGAAGCAAAGCTTGGAAGAAGTAGATCCTACCCTTTTGGAAACCTTTGAGAAATTAGGCATTCCCCTATCAGAGCAAAAACGGTTGGCAAATGTCGCTGTAGATGCCATTTTCGATAGTGTTTCCGTCGCCACCACCTTCAAGGAAAAGCTAGCCAAAGAAGGAGTGATTTTCTGTTCTATTTCCGAAGCATTGCAGGAATACCCAGAACTAGTGAAGAAGTACCTGGGTAGTGTGGTTCCAGTTGCAGATAACTACTTTGCGGCTTTAAACTCCGCAGTCTTCAGCGATGGTTCCTTTGTCTACATTCCCAAAGGTGTGAAATGCCCGATGGAATTGTCTACTTACTTCCGCATTAATAACGGCGAAACAGGGCAATTTGAGCGGACATTAATTGTTGCTGAGGAAGACAGCTACGTTTCTTACTTAGAAGGTTGTACGGCACCGATGTACGACAGCAACCAACTGCACGCGGCAGTTGTAGAACTCGTTGCTCTCGACAACGCTGAAATTAAATACTCCACCGTACAAAATTGGTACGCTGGAGATGAAAGCGGCAAAGGCGGTATTTACAACTTTGTCACCAAGCGCGGTTTGTGCCAAGGTGTCAATTCCAAGATTTCTTGGACGCAGGTGGAAACTGGTTCTGCTATTACTTGGAAGTATCCTAGCTGTGTGCTGGTGGGTGATAACTCTGTTGGTGAGTTTTACTCTGTGGCGTTAACTAATAATATGCAGCAAGCTGATACTGGCACAAAAATGGTTCACATCGGTAAAAATACTCGCAGTACCATTATTTCTAAAGGGATTTCTGCCGGGAAATCAAGCAATAGCTATCGAGGTTTAGTAAAAATTGGCCCCAAAGCCCAAAAAGCGCGGAATTACTCTCAGTGTGACTCCATGCTGATTGGTGATAATGCCCATGCTAATACTTTTCCTTACATTCAAGTCCAGAATAATACCGCTAAAGTAGAACACGAAGCTTCTACTTCCAAAATAGGAGAAGACCAACTATTTTACTTCGCACAGCGAGGTATTTCGGCAGAAGACGCAGTGAAGCTGATGATTAGTGGCTTCTGTAAGGATGTGTTTAATCATCTGCCGATGGAATTTGCTGTGGAAGCTGATAAGCTGTTGAGTTTGAAGTTGGAAGGTAGTGTTGGATAAATCGGACACAGATAACCAAAAGATGCACACAGATGATTTATCTGTGTTTATGGGTGTGCATCTGTGGTTGAAATAAAAAAACCGCCGTGATGCAGAGAGCGCAGAGAAAGAGAAGTAATAGAGAGAGAACATGATTATTGAAAATAGTGAAGTTGTGCTGTCTGTGCATGATTTGACAGCCGAGGTTGATGGGACACCAATTCTCAAGGGTGTAAATCTTGAGGTACGTTTGGGAGAAATCCATGCGATTATGGGGCCAAATGGTTCTGGTAAGAGTACCTTTTCTAAAGTGCTGGCTGGGCATCCGGCGTATGAAGTAACTGGCGGTGAGGTGATTTTTCAAAGACAAAATCTTCTAGAAATGGAACCAGAAGAACGCGCCAGAACTGGTATATTTCTAGCGTTTCAGTATCCTTTAGAAATTCCTGGCGTCAGCAATTTGGATTTCTTGCGTGTCGCTTACAATTCTCGTCGGAAGGGACAGGGATTAGAGGAACTGGATGCGTTTGATTTTGACGATTTGGTAGAGGAAAAGCTAGAAGTTGTGAAAATGGATGCTGCTTTCCTGAATCGAAGCGTGAATGAAGGTTTTTCTGGTGGCGAGAAAAAGCGGAATGAAATTTTGCAAATGGCGCTACTAGAACCGAAGCTAGCAATTTTGGATGAAACAGATTCTGGTTTGGATATTGACGCCTTAAAGATAGTGGCTAATGGTGTTAATCATTTGACTAGTCCAGAGAATGCCACAATAATGATTACCCATTACCAGCGTTTACTTAACTACATTGTGCCGGATTACGTGCATGTGATGGCAAATGGACGGATTATTAAGTCTGGTGGTAAGGAGTTGGCGCTGGAATTAGAAACCCGTGGATATGACTGGCTGTTGGAAGAAGCTGCGATTGAGGTGGGTGTACAATGACAATTTCAGTTTCTCCCAGTCCTATACCTAACTCAAGTGAAGTTAGCTTGGCAACTACCCTGCTAGATCGAGATGCTTATCTAAGTGAGTTATTAGATCGGGTAAGCGAAGCAAAAACAGAAGGTTGGTTGCAACAAATGCGCGATCGCGCTGCTAGTTGGGTGCGTCGCTCTACTCTTCCTACCACCCGCGATGAAGAATGGCGCTTTACTGATTTGTCGGATCTACGGCAGGTAAAATTTAGTATACCAACACCTAGTGGCATATCTGTACAATCACAAACTCTGTCGGAAACTGCTAACTCTCGCTTGGTGTTCGTTAACGGTAGCTATGCACCAGAGTTATCAGCGATCGCTTCTTTGCCTGATGGGGTGGTAATTAGCAATTTAGCTGATTTACCTGTAGCCTACAGCCAGCGCGTGCAGCAATATTTAGCACAGTCTGAAGGCGCGCTGGAAGTCTTTACTGCCCTTAATACTGCTGGCATCAATGATGTGGCAGTCATTTGGGTGCCTAAGAATGTAGTAGTAGAAACACCAATTCATTTAGTGTTTATTGCTGCTGGAGAGGCACCAACAATTTCTTTGCCGCGTTGCTTGGTGGTAGCGGAAAGTGGAGCGCAGGTGACTTTGGTGGAGGAGTACAAAAACCGCACAGACGCAAAAAGCGCGAAGGAAGAAGTTTACTTTACCAATGCGGTGACGGAGATTTTTGTTGAGGAAAATGCTCAGGTAAATCACACGCGCTTGGAGTTGGATAGTACAGAGGGTTTTCATATCGGGAAAACTGCCGTTACCCAAGCACGCTACAGTCGCTATATTTGTAATGCCATTTCTTTGGGTGCCAGGTTATCGCGGCACAATTTAGAAATTTTACAAACTGGCGAGGAAACGGAAACTACCCTGAATGGATTGACGATTATCGGTGGTAACCAGTTGGCAGATACCCACAGTGCGATCGCACTCAACTATCCTCACGGTAGAACTCAGCAGCTACATAAAACGATAGTAGGCGATCGCGCTCATGCTGTCTTCAATGGCAAAGTTTTTGTCCCCAAACCCGCACAGCTAACAGATGCATCACAGTTGAATCGCAATTTGCTACTATCATCTAAAGCCAGAATTGATACTAAACCGCAGTTAGAAATTACAGCAGATAATGTAAAGTGCGCTCACGGTGCCACTGTCAGCCAACTAGAAGATGATGAAATCTTCTATCTGCAAAGCCGAGGAATCGATGAACAAGATGCACGAAACTTATTAATTAATGCCTTCGCGGCTGAAATTATTAATCAAATTCCTGTAGCCTCTTTGCGCGAAAGACTCACACAATCCGTCAATAGTCTACAGTCTAAAGCTTAAACCTATTGACTATATGTACAGGCGGGTTTGATGAGAAATTGTATCTGCCCTGCCACTAATGAATGGGTAAAACCCGCCCCTAATGACTAATAACTATTAACTAATTAGACATGACCTTTACTCAAGAATTAACCCTTGCTGAAAAAGTCCGTTTTGACTTCCCGATATTACATCAGGAAGTCAACGGTAAACCCTTAGTTTATTTCGATAACGCTGCCACATCTCAAAAGCCTTTGCTCGTAATAGACACGCTGCGAGATTACTATGAGCAGTACAACGCCAACGTACATCGCGGCGTACATACTCTGAGTGCCAAAGCAACCGATGCTTATGAAGCAGCGCGAGACAAAGTTGCTAAATTTGTTAATGCTAAATCGCGTCAGGAAATAGTCTTCACCCGCAATGCGACTGAGGCAATTAACTTGGTTGCTTATAGCTGGGGCATGAACAATTTACAGCAGGGAGACGAAATTATTCTGTCGGTGATGGAACACCACAGCAATATTGTTCCCTGGCAATTTGTCGCTGCCAAAACAGGTGCAGTGCTCAAGTACGTGGAACTGACATCAGAAGAAACTTTTGATTTGGAACAGTTTCAGAAGTTGCTTTCTGAGAAAACAAAATTGGTGTCAGTAGTTCATGTTTCTAACAGTTTGGGTTGTATTAATCCTGTAGAAGAAATTTGTAACCTGGCACATCAGTATGGTGCAAGAGTATTAATTGATGCTTGCCAAAGTGTGCCTCATATGCCCGTTAACGTACAGCAAATTGACTGTGACTGGTTGGTGGCATCTGGTCATAAAATGTGTGCTACGACTGGAGTTGGTTTTTTATATGGCAAGCTAGAACTGCTGCAAGCGATGCCGCCTTTTTTGGGTGGTGGCGAAATGATTGCGGAAGTGTTTTTAGACTATTCTACCTACGCAGATTTACCACATAAATTTGAAGCTGGAACACCTGCCATTGGAGAAGCGATCGCTCTTGGTGCAGCAGTGGACTATCTTAGCGGCATTGGTATGGATAAAATTCACGCCTATGAAGCAGAACTAACTGCTTATTTATTCCAACAGTTAGAAAAAATACCTCAAATTAAAATCTACGGCCCAAAACCAAATGCAAAAGGTGAAGGTAGGGCATCTTTAGCTGCATTTACTGTGGCAGAAGTCCACGCTAACGACTTATCGACATTATTAGATCAAGAAGGTGTTGCTATTCGTTCAGGGCATCACTGTACACAACCATTACATCGTTACTTGGGTATTGCTGGCACTGCGCGGGCAAGTTTATCTTTCTACAATACCCGTGAGGAAATAGATGTCTTCATCAAGGCACTAAAGGAAACTATTGACTTTTTTACTGGGATTTTCGGTTAATTCCTACCTGTCCCTTATCCCCTCCTACTCTTTCACAACAATCGGTAATCGTACGGTGAAAGTAGAACCGATACCCTGCTCGCTGGTTACAAAAATTTCACCTCCCATCATATGACAAAAGTGGCGGCTAATTGCTAAACCCAGCCCGGTACCGCCATATTTTTTTGTTGTTGATGCGTCTCCTTGAGTAAAGGGTTGAAATAACTGTTGCTGTTGCTTTTGAGACATACCTATACCCGTGTCACTAACTACAAAAGTAATCTTGCCACTCGTCTCTTCTTGGATTGAGTAAGCTTTTTCCCGCTTTATTTTCAGCTTGACTTTACCATTAGTAGTAAATTTGGCTGCGTTACTTAGTAGATTGTAAAGTACCTGCCGTAGTTTAGTTTGATCGGTATGCATGATGCCTAATTCATGCTCATAATCAATTTCTAAAACATTGCCGTTTTTCTCCACTAATGGCTTAACTGTATGGACGACATTGTTAATTAACGTCATCAAGTCGAATGTCTCAGAGTAAAAAGTCATTTTACCCGCTTCAATTTTCGACAAGTCAAGAATATCGTTAATCAATGTCAGCAGATGTTTACCAGCAGAGTTAATAGAATCAAGGTCACTGATAAAATCTTCTGATAAACCCATATCAACAGCATCATCTTCTAGCAGTTGACTCAAGCCAATAATCGCATTCAGTGGGGTACGCAATTCATGGCTAATATTAGCCAAAAACTGACTTTTAGCCTTACTGGCAGCTTCAGCAAGTTCCTTAGCATTTTCTAGTTCTTTAGTATGCTTAGATACTTGCTCTATTAGGCGATTGAGAGATTTGGCGAGCAAACCAATTTCGTCTTCTGTGGTAATTGGCGCTCGTAAATCAAAATTTGATTTCTGTGCTACCTGTTCAGCAACTTGAGTCACAGTAATCACTGGTTCAGCGATCGCGCGGGAAGTACGCCAAGCGACAACAGCAGCAACTCCTACCGACACCAGCATACTAGCTATAACTATTAATCTCTCAATTCCTTTTGCTTGTTCCACATCTATAGTCATCGCCTGCTCTTGCTGTTGCGCACTTTGCAGGATATTGGTTAATTGTCCAGATAGCTGATCTAAACGCGCAACTTTTTCACCACCCATGACAGCCAGCAATTGACTTTGTAATGTTGATACTTGTTCAGGCTGTAACTGCTGCTCGTTAATAGGTTCTAAAATCGCATCAATTTGCTGAACGTAAGCATTTAAAGTAGTCGCGTAAGTTTGTAATAAAGTCTTTAAAGTGGCTTCAGTCGCTGCCAATCTCCTTGGTTTACTCTCTAAAAAATCTGTGATTTGACGTTCAATTTTCTTTGTTTCATCAATATTTCTTAAAAATTCGGCTCGTGTGTTTGCTAGCCTTTGTGGCTGTTCGATCACAGCAGGTAGGTAGGCACTATGTAATTGTGCTCCAATAACCGCATCTCTATAACCAATCAGCATTTGTGTTTGGAAATGGGCATGATTAAATTGCCTGATTTCTCGCGCTCGGTAGTAGTTCGCGACTATTAATCCAGCAACAGAACCAAGACAGCCAATTCCTATGGCTAGAAAATAGCCATAACCTATTTTTTGATGAATACGCCAAGAACTAGCTTTCAATTTCCCTCGTGAGGGAAATTCTATAGTCGGGAGTTCGTCGGTAGAGGGCTGATCGACTGACACTTTTTTGTTTTATGAACTGCTGTCAACAGCGGTTGGCTTTTGAGTTTGTATGCCTCAAATCTCTGTCGCACTCCCGCCAAAATAACCGTCTACATTATTTTTATAACAAGGGCAACTCCTCACTCTCTATATAGTAAGCATGGTATTGATGATATTTAAGTAGTTTTTATATATATAAATTTTTGACAAACCAGATCGGGGATTGGGTACTGGTGATTGGGTACTGGGTACTGGGTATCGTGAAGAAGAGGACACGGGGAGGTGGGGACACGGAGAAGAATTCTCCCCCATCTTCCCTATCTTATTTGTTCCTCCCCCACTCCTCTTCCTAATCCCTAGTCCCTAACCCCTATTTTCAAGCTCAAACCCTCTCTATCTTTACAGATAAAGAGGGCGGATCGGCAAAACTAAAAGTCAAGCATAATTTTTGACTTTCACTTTTTGCTCTTCAGTTTAGGGTTAGGCGATCGCTGCCGATAATTGCTTGCTAACTGCTCCCTTCAACAGTTCCACTTTATCGGTACGCTCCCAAGGCAAGTCTAGATCAGTCCGGCCAAAGTGACCATAAGCAGCGACGTCCTGATAAAAACGTCCGCCTCGCTCACTGGGCAGGTTGCGTAGATTAAAGACGTGGATAATCCCTGCTGGACGCAGTTCAAAATGCTCTTGGATTAAATCGAGCAAAATTTGCTCATCAACTTTGTTGGTACCAAAGGTATCCACCATGATACTTACAGGTCTTGCTACGCCAATGGCATAACTTAGCTGAACTTCGCATTTTTCTGCTAATCCCGCAGCAACAATGTTTTTTGCCGCATATCTACAAGCGTAAGCCGCACTGCGGTCTACTTTTGTAGGATCTTTGCCAGAAAATGCCCCGCCGCCGTGTCTGGAATAACCACCGTAGGTATCAACAATAATTTTGCGCCCAGTTAAACCAGAATCGCCTTGTGGGCCGCCAATGACAAATTTACCCGTAGGATTAACTAAAAAGCGGGTATTCTCGTCTGGCTGAATGTTTAAGTCCCCAAATACAGGTTGGACTACAGCTGACCAAAGATCTTGCTTGATTTTGGCTTGCACTGCCGCTTCATCAGTAATTTCACCAATAGTCGGTGTGTGCTGTGTCGAGATCAGGATTGTATCAATGCCTACAGGACGTCCATCTTCATAAACTACGCTAACCTGAGTTTTACCATCAGGACGTAGGTATGGTAGATCGCCAGTCTTACGGACTGCTGCCAGTCGGCGAGCAATACGGTGAGCAAGACTGATGGGTAAAGGCATCAGTTCTGGTGTTTCGTTACAAGCAAAGCCAAACATGATACCTTGATCGCCTGCACCAATCTTGTCAAAAAGTTCCTCACTATCTTGACGAGCTTCTTGGGCAGCATTTACACCTTGGGCAATATCTGGTGATTGCTCGTCCAAGGCTACCATGACTGAGCAGCTGTTAGCACAGAAGCCGTTAACAGCATCGGTGTAGCCAATCTCAGCAATTTTCTTACGGGCGATATTTACATAATTGGCATTGGTTTTGGTAGTAATTTCACCAGTGATTAGTACCAAGCCAGTATTGACAACAACCTCAGCCGCAACTCGGCTACTAGGATCTTGTGTAAGTAAGGCATCTAGAATTGCATCAGAAATCTGATCGCAGATTTTGTCTGGATGACCTTCGGTGACTGACTCGGAGGTGAATAGATAACGTCGAGACAATTTTTATTCCTCCTACAAAGGTTACGTAGCTGACTCCATATTGACATTTAAATCAGCTACCTTAATCTGCGATCATATCAATATTTTCACAATTAGCAGTTCCAGATACACACGAACTTTATCAAAATCACTTATTGATGCTACTAATTCTTAAACTAACTACAACTGAGGTAACTTTTTTGCTAAATACCCAACTTATGCGATCGCCCATAAAAAAGGAGGACGCAACAGCGTCCCCAAGACATTTGACACAAGTATTAAACTCTAGACTTGAACTGCCATTTTCGCTTCCCTTGCTGTCAAACGCTCGTAGGCAGCACGCATCTTCAAGCCTGTCAGCACTTGGAATAAACCAGTACCGTTGTTGGAACCAGGGTACTCACGGTGCTGGAGCAATAAGTGAGTCATCTCGCCTTGGTACTTGGTAGAAGTGTTACTCAGATGGGTTTCAATATAAATTACTTCATCTAAGTTATCAAATTGACCATCTACTTCTAATACCGAGACGTAGCGACCGTAGTATACATCCGAACCATAGTACATTTGCATACCAGGATAGGAACAAGTCAACTTGCGTCCACAAGGAGTCCAGTGAATTGTGGAACCTTCATCAAACAGATAAACCGGCTCAAAGCCTTCCTTACCCTCGCGCTGTAGCATCCGTACCCGCAGAACTTTACGTTCTTTATCCTCTTTAATCAGGTTGGTGGGTAGTACCTGGAGAACTACATCAGCAAATTCTCTTTGTGGCTCAATGTACTTTTGAAAATCTGGTTTGCGGGAATTGATTTGAGCTAAAACGTCTTCATAATTGTGACCACGTTCTGCCATATCTCGCTGGATTTTCCAAGCGATCTTGACTTCATCACTAATATCAAAATAGACACTGAAGTCAATTAGCGATCGCACGCGCTCATCATATAAAGGATGCAAACCTTCAATTACTAAAATGTGATTAGGTTCTATTAACTCTGGAGGATCGATTAAACCAGTTTCGTGATTGTAAATCGGCTTCATTATAGATTGACCTTCTTTGAGCGCTTTGATTTGCTCATACATCAGGTCAAAATTGTTTGCTCTTGGATCTAAAGCAGTTATTCCTGTTTCTTTACGCTGTTTTCTATCTAGACAATGATAGTCATCCAAACAGATAACTGTCATTAATTCTTCACCGAATAAATCTATAAGACGACGCAAAAACGTAGATTTACCACATCCGGAGTCTCCGGCTACTCCAATCAATACCACACGTTCCGGCTTATTAGTCATAAATCTCCTTTGGTTACTAAAGTTGAGTCAAACAATATTTTTCACACCTGAAGACATGAAGCCAGGAGTTTACCCCTCTGGTTTATCCTGCGTTATTGCCACTTAGCAGCGCCATAAGACATCTGACGGGTAGACATGAAAGTTGTGAGTTTTACCCGTCTCGCAATGCCTAAAATCATTGCTGCTAAGTATTTAGTCCTAGTGATATATTGAATTTTAACAGAAGGGAGTGCTCTATACAAGGCTTACTAGCTGGAAGAATGATGTTTGTGGGATCACATCAGGTCAAGGATTCCAGCTACAAAATTACATCTTATAACCTGCTCACTCAAGAATTAAGCAACCTACAGATGTAGCTTGTGATGCTCAGATTTTGAATTTTTAGTGCGATATAAAGTGTTTTTTGCTTTTCAAAAATTATTTTTCATTTTACAGCGAACAGCTTATTTTATGTAGATATTTAAAGCGATATTTTTTATCTATCTCAAGAAGTAAAACACCATTAAACAGCATAGAGCAGCGACAGCTTTAACAGTACATTTGTTTAAACACTCAAATATACTGATTTCTAGGCATTTTTAGTACGCCAGCAGTGTACTGATCATAGAGGTTGACAGATGTTTCACATCAAGTAAAACTTATT
The DNA here is from genome assembly GCF_030381805.1 of Chlorogloeopsis sp. ULAP01. NCBI lineage: Bacteria > Bacillati > Cyanobacteriota > Cyanophyceae > Nostocales > Chlorogloeopsidaceae > Chlorogloeopsis > Chlorogloeopsis sp. ULAP01. Next base: position 68,797 of record NZ_JAUDRH010000010.1, on the reverse strand, counting down.
ATAGTTGCTTAACATAACTTCTCTCTCAGAATATTTTGTAGCTAAACTCAACCTCGGTTGTGTTAATTCTCGTGACCAAGTTGTTCAATGTAGTTACAAATAGGCTAATCAGAATCTTCCCATTAGATGTTTTTCCTTGAGGAGGAAAACATCTAAGCTAAAGTTGGGAGTTCAAACCGAAGAATTAAAACAAGTCGGAACTAGTCTTCCAGATTTGACAATTTAGACTCTTCTGAGGGCGGATATGCCTTAGGTAATATTTAAATAATCTCTCTTGTGGAGATACCATATCACGAAAAAGAAATTAAATTGATTCATTATTAACATTCTCCAAAGAACTTATCCTTTACCTTAGAAGGTGAACAGGTGTGACTTTTTCCATGCCTTGATGTCTTTGGCGAGTGTACTTAAAAGCATTGGCTTGTGATGCCACTTCCCCAAGCGTCAGCTATTTCTGTCCGGAATTCCGGTAAACTAAGTCTGACAGATGGTGGAAATAGTTTTTGAGAAACGGTTAAGTAAATATCGGAGTGGTAGAACTAATGTACTATCAAGGTGCTGTTGAAGGAGCTGCCAATACAGAATCAGGTAGCCGCGTCTTCGTGTACGAAGTGGTAGGTCTGCGTCAAAGCGAAGAAACTGATCAAACAAACTACCAAATTCGTAAGAGTGGCAGTGTGTTCATCAAAGTGCCTTACAACCGCATGAATCAGGAAATGCGACGCATAACTCGCCTGGGCGGCAGAATTGTTAGCATACAATCGGTTGGGGTTTTACAACAAGTCAATGGTAAAGCTTCATCCGAAGTTGCTAACCCTGAAGCGATGAGCCAAGCCACATCTGCTGAATCTGCTAATCGAGAAGGAAATGGTAAAGCCACACCTGTGAATGCTGGCAGTGAAGAGAAAGGCCTTGCCGAATCACCAGCCCAGCCACAGTCCAAGAAGAAGGATACGAAAGGCAACACCATGACTCAAGCGAAAGCCAAACACGCTGACGTTCCTGTAAACCTTTACCGCCCCAATGCTCCGTTCATTGGTAAATGTATATCTAATGAAGCATTAGTGAAAGATGGCGGAATTGGTATCGTTCAGCATATCAAATTCGACCTTACTGGTGGCGATTTACGCTATATAGAGGGTCAAAGCATTGGCATTATCCCGCCGGGAGTGGACAAAAACGGCAAACCAGAAAAGCTGAGATTGTACTCGATCGCCTCTACACGTCACGGCGATGATGTCGATGACAAAACTGTATCACTGTGCGTCCGTCAATTGGAGTACAAGCACCCAGAAACTGGCGAAACAGTATACGGTGTATGCTCGACTTACCTATGTAACCTCAAGCCTGGAGATGATGTAAAAATCACAGGACCAGTGGGTAAAGAAATGTTACTGCCCCCTGACGAAGATGCCAACGTCATTATGATGGCAACAGGAACAGGTATTGCCCCAATGCGTGCTTATCTGTGGCGGATGTTCAAGGATAACGAAAGAGCTGCTAACCCAGAATATCAGTTTAAAGGCTTTTCTTGGTTAATATTTGGTGTTCCTACAACTCCGAACATTCTCTATAAGGAAGAATTGGAAGAAATCCAAGCGAAGTATCCTGACAACTTCCGTTTGACCTATGCCATCAGCCGCGAACAGAAAAATGCCCAAGGCGGTAGGATGTATATTCAAGACCGTGTGGCAGAGCACGCAGATGAGTTGTGGAATTTGATTAAAAATGAGAAAACACACACATATATCTGCGGTTTGCGAGGTATGGAAGACGGTATCGATGCGGCATTAACAGCAGCAGCAGCTAAAGAAGGTGTAACTTGGAGTGATTACCAAAAAGAACTGAAAAAAGCTGGTCGCTGGCACGTAGAAACATACTAATTTGGTCATTAGTTATTAGTCATTAGTCATTAGTGAGCCAGCGCACAGAACAAGGAGTTTCCTCCATGAGTGACTGGCATATCCGTAAGGGTATTTGAATTATAAAGGACAAATGACAAGTGACAAATGACAGATGACAATTGTAGGGTGGGCATTGCCCACCCTACAATTGTTGTTGGTGGAATTGGGTGAAAATTTGTGGGTGTAAAGCTGGGAATACTAGGATTAGGTACGGTAGGCACGGGTACGGTGCAGCTTTTACAAAATAGTGCCGGACGTCACCCTTTATTGCAGGATATAGAAATATATCGAGTGGGAGTGCGATCGCTCGATAAAGAGCGTGCAGTGAAATTGCCAGAGTCAGTTATAACCATAGATTTAGAGGCAATTGTCAACGATCCACAGGTAGATATTGTAGTTGAGATACTCGGTGGACTCGAACCAGCGCGATCGCTCATTCTCAAAGCAATAAAAAATGGCAAACACATTGTTACCGCTAATAAAGCGGTAATTTCTCGCTTTGGTGCAGAGATTTTTACTGCTGCCAACCAAGCTGGTGTATACGTCATGCTAGAAGCTGCTGTGGGTGGTGGTATACCTGTAATTCAACCCCTCAAGCAGTCTTTAAGCGTTAACAATATTCACACTGTTACTGGTATTGTTAACGGTACAACAAACTATATCCTCACACGGATGCAAACAGAAGGTAGCGATTTCAGCGATGTCTTAACCGATGCCCAGCAATTGGGTTATGCAGAAGCTGATCCAACTGCTGATGTTGATGGCTTGGACGCCGCCGATAAAATTGCTATTCTCGCTTCATTAGCCTTTGATGGACGTATTAAACTGCAAGATGTTTATTGTGAAGGCATCCGACAAGTAAGCAAGACAGATATTGCCTATGCCGAAAAATTAGGATTTGTTATCAAACTCTTAGCTATTGCCAACAAAGTTACTCCCCCGGCAATTTCTATCCGAGTCCATCCAACTTTAGTTCCTAAAGCTCATCCCCTAGCTAGCATTAATGGCGTTTATAATGCCATTTTGGTTGAAGGTGAACCAATTGGACAAGTAATGTTTTTCGGCCCAGGCGCTGGTGCTGGGGCAACTGCTAGCGCCGTAGCCTCGGATATTTTAAATTTAGCAGCAACATTGAAAGCCAGCACGACGACACCAAATCCATTGCTAACCTGTAGGCATCAAGACTACTGCCAAATTGCTCCCATCGAAGAACTAGTTACCAGATTCTACGCCCGTTTTCTGACGAAAGACCAACCCGGAGTAATTGGTAAATTGGGTACTTGCTTTGGTAATTATGGCGTTAGTTTAGAATCAGTTGTACAAACAGGCTTTCAGGGAAAACTAGCAGAGATTGTTGTTGTTACCCACGATGTAAGAGAAGGAGATTTTCGGCAAGCTCTAGCAGAAATTTGTACCTTAGAAGCCGTAGACAGCATTCCTAGTTTGCTACGGGTATTATGAAAGGATTGGTTAGTGGATAGTGGAGTGGTAAACAACTAACTACTAACTACTAACACTCCCTGATTATGGCTTAATTAGTTAGATGCACATTGTACTGTTATCAGAGTAATTACAATGACAAATATGCCTCCCGATCCCAAGTCATCTCAAACAAATGTCCTTGGCTTCGACGAATTTATTGGCATTTTAGTTGCCTTTGCCAGTATTGGGGCAGTTCTTTTTTGGTCGTTTTTCCGCAATAACTCTGACTGGAACTTACCCAGCATACTCTTGCCATCTTCTACTCTACCTGCAACGCCTGCTGCACCTTCTAAAAACACCCCGCCTGCGATGATGCCTCTTCCCAGTGTTGCTCCATCTGAGTTACCTAGAGGGCAAACGCCTTTACTACCCTCCTCCAATCCCATCAAACAATTTCCATTGGTTATTCCCACTGAGAAAAAATCTACTATTCCTCCACCCATCGCCTTCACCGATGTACCTAACAACTTCTGGGCGCGTGGTTATATCAACGCCCTTTCCTCTCGCAATATTATTAAAGGCTATCAAGATAATTCATTTCGACCAAATCAGCCTGTCACCCGCGCGGAATTTGCCGCCATACTTCAACAGGCTTTTGAAAATGAACTAGGAAAAACCAAAAACAAAATATCTTTTCAAGATGTACCAAATCAGTTCTGGGCAAATTCAGCAATTGACTTAGCCATTAGCACTGGGTTCTTAAAAGGTTACCCTGACAATACCTTTAAAGCACAAAAAAATATTCCACGAGTACAAGTCTTAGTAGCCCTTGCTAGTGGATTACATTTAAATACTCCCACTTCCCCAACTAAAATTTTAAATACCTACCAAGATGCTAAAGAAATTCCAGCCTATGCGCGTAATAAGGTTGCCGCAGCTACAGAAAATGGTCTTGTAATTAACTATCCCAATCCAAAAGTTTTTGCTCCTAATAAAGAAGCTACCCGTGCTGAGGTAGCAGCAATGATTCACCAGGCTTTGGTGCTAATAGGAAGGTTAGACAAGGTTCCATCCCAAAAGATTGTACAATTGCCTGATGCCTGAACCAACCAAAAATTAACTGCAAAATACAAATAAACTGAAGTGGTCAAGAGTTACTAAGATTTTTCTTGACCACCTGTAGAGGAGGCGATATCCAGCAGTAATTCACAGCGCACCAGCGTTAGAAGTCGCTATCTGCACTGAATTACCTAGAATTTAAGCATCTTTACCAACAACTTGTGATTTAAGAGTAGCAAGTTCACCGGTTAGCTCTTGCCTGGTTGAGGCTTTGAGTAAATAGCGGTAAACGAACCACGCAGAGTAACCAATACCAATCAATTCAAAAGTCGGTGCAACTAAGGGAATATCATTCAAAGCATCTAAAATTGCCAAGACAACTTTCACAGCAACAATTGCTGTCACAATTAAACCAAAGGTAACCAGTGGTTGTTTGTACTTATTAAAGAAGGTTCCCAGATATTCAGGCAGTGTTGCTAGAAAACTAGAGGCTATTTCTCCATATTTTAGCCATTGTTCTTGAGTCTGCGCGCCGGGTTGGATTTTTGTTATGGTTCCCGTTTGATTGTTGATTTCTGCCATCATTGCCTCTGGAGATTTGGTTTCCACTACTTCCGGTTCTTGCATTTCCGCTCCCATAATTTTGACAGTTGAATTACTCTTATCCGGACTAATCACAACCAAAAGGCTGTTAGTAGGCGATGTACAGGGACATCACTACAACAGATTTTTTGGCACAAAGAGGCTCTAGTTGCCTATAACCATAATTGCTCCTTAACTACTACTTCATCAACTACAGTTGATCAGCTCAGTAGTAAGGTATTAGCTATGACACAGTCTGTAAACATAAGCTATTATTTCTAGTTCGTTTTGTTGTCGAACTAAAATCCTGAGCCTACTGTTCTCCCATGTACTGTGGGTTGCATACCATCGTACTCAAATCAGTACAAATCATGCAAAAATTTAGATCACCTCTTACTTTATACAAGTTTAGATGCCGATCTTAGCGGATATTTAGGCAATCTTAAGCTGCTATTCTCAATTGAGGAAATGTTATTGATATAAATATTTAATAAAAGTTTTTATGTATTCAATTACTCTAGACTTTAAAGTCATTTTATGGTATGTGGGAATGATTAAGAAGTACAAATAATAGTGAGTTTAGGCTAGTGAGTACCTTTTGAGAGGATGAAGGAATTACACAACTACTTTCAAAAAACAGAGTTGTTCTTCCATTGAAGCGGCAATGGAGTTTTAGTAGCACAATAGAGCTTGAAGGGAAGAAAAAGTTTAAAGTCTTGCCCCTGAAGATGCCTGTGAAGACATTTTCAAGGGAGGGTTTACTAATTAGCGCAACTGAGAAATGATGTGAATAGCTTGAGCAAGAATTACTGTGTTGCTGAAGAACTTAACTAATAATTAGTAGTTTATCAACAAAAGCAACCAAATTTATTCTTGTTTATATGTCTCTATCTGCTGATCCCAATCAGGAATTTCTGCATTGTCACCACCAATACCAATTCCTGTATTGTAGATGTCGGCATTAGTGATAGTAAGGTTCTTCATAGATGCGCCATATACATTAGAGTCAGTAATCATGGCGTTAGTAAAATTAACGCCATTGAGATTAGCCTTCTTGAAATTAACATTAGTTGCAAAAGCTGACTTGAGGTTGGCTCCTTGAAGATTTGCACCGGTAAAATCGGCACCTTCAATATTCGCTTCTTCCAAGTTAGCTCCTTGAAGATTGGCACCTCTTAAATCAGCACCAATCAAATGAGCTCCACTGAGATCAGCTCCTGATAAATCGCACTGGATACATTCCCCAGTTGATAAAAGCTTTTGTACTTGCTGCGGATTTGCAGCGTTTACTACGCTGGTAAAGAACAGGGGAGTCACTAAAGTGAGAGCTGCTAGAAGCTTGGTTTTCATATTTCCCCCTTATTTAATTAACATGCTTCCGTTCTTTTCCTCACAATTCCATTGTCTCACTAAACTGAATGTGAAAGATTGATCCATGTCACACTGAGTTAGCGATCGCATTCAAATTTCACGTCATAACTAATCAAAAATATTTAGTCATTGATATCACTCAATATCTAACTTTTTAACAGTATATGACTCAATTTAAAAGTTATGGCAATCTATGGTTATAGAAATTATATGCTGTTTTTATTTCCTAACAAAGTCATGGAATAAAAACAATACTTTTACCTCTACTTTAGAAATCTAAGTGATATGACTGTCATTTTTATCAGGAATTTTATTTTACAGACAACCGAGATATCTCTGATTTTTCAAAAAAACATTATATTTTGAGGTGAAAATATTTTATATTAACTAAAGATTTTATACAATAGTTTATTAAACACAATAACTAATAGTCTTAAAATTTTACAAAACTTTAATTTGTTTTAGATAACTATATTTGTATATCACAATCTCTAAAGTTAAGAAATAATTTAATTTAAAGCTATAAATTGACTGTCAGAAGTAATTAGTCAAATTAAATCTAAATTATAGGTAATACAATAATTTTGTATTACTCATCCTAAAAATTTTAACTTCACTTATTAAGTATTATATTTAAGCTATTTATATATATTTTATAGTTAATTTAATCAACAACTAATATATCTAGATAAATAACTTTATTTATGCAGAAAATTTATTTTTATTATCTTAAATATTGAAACTGAATATTGAGCGTTAAAAAATAGTTTGATAAAATGCACGATTGCAAAAATACCACCTGCCAAAAATCTTAATAAGGCACGTAAAAAGTTATTTATATTACAATCGCTAAATTAATCAGTAAAACTGATAGAAAATGTTTAATTAGGGTATAACCTTATCTAAGTAAGGCAAATAAATATAAGCAAAAAATATATACTAAACTACTCGCTGTAATTAGCTCCAGACAAGGTAGATACTGATATAAAAATTAGCTCAAAGAGTGAGGTTCATAAGTTCTACTTGCTATTAAAATAAGCCTGTTTTACAAAAGCAATATGAAGTGAGTTTTGGTAGACTAACAAAGCTTTATGGTGTCAAACTTACCGCAAATTAACGGTTTTTTCAAGCTTTGACCCTTACACTTAGTTGCCGTATAGTCATAATCTAACCAAACAGAAGGCTTGATTTATGGTTCAAGAGCTTGAACGAAAACGCTTGTTGGCAAACTTCCCAGAAACAGCCCCAGCAGCGAATCCTGTATTTTTTAGAACCTACAGTCGTAGAGAGGCAGGGCTGCGGGAGACATGGGATCGGGTATGCGATCGGACTTTACGAGGTTTAATCAACTTAGGCAAACTGCTTCCTCAAGAGATTGATATCTTAGAGCGGATGCAACGTAACTTAAAAGCGCTGCCCAGTGGAAGATGGTTATGGGTTGGAGGAACAGATTGGATAGCTAAACCACAAAATTTTTCTGGGGCATACAATTGCACTTCCACCAACCTAGAAGATTGGAGTGCTTTCGGGTTGATGATGGATTTGGCAATGATGGGCTGCGGAACTGGAGCCATTCTAGAACCACGATATATTAATCAGTTGCCACCAATCCGCAATCGCTTGAATGTAAATGTAAAGGGAGAAATTGGCACAACTCCACGCCCAGAACGCCGTGAATTTACAGAAGTTAAAATAGAAGCTAGCGATCGCGTTACGATATATGTTGGAGACAGCCGTCAAGGTTGGGTGCGATCATATCAAAGCTTGTTGGAACTTTCCACTAACGAAAGATTTTCCACAGAAATTCAAGTCACGGTCGATATTAGTGATGTGCGTCAAGCGGGAGAAGCTCTCAAAGGTTTTGGAGGTGTTGCCAATCCCGTGAAATTGCCTGGACTCTATCAGTGTTGTGCTACCATCCTCAATAAAGCGGTAGGACGACAATTAAATTCCGTTGAATGCTGCCTACTCATTGATGAAGCTGCTGTCACAATTGTTGCAGGTAACATTAGGCGTTCAGCTGGTATGCGTCAAGGTTCTAGTGAAGATAGTTTGTTTGCCGACGCCAAAGCTAATCTCTGGCAGCAAGATGAAAACGGCAACTGGCGTATAGATCCTGAGCGTGATGCACTCAGGATGGCAAATCATACCAGAGTTTTTCACCGCAAACCAACATTAGAAGAATGTATTGATGCTGTTCGCAAACAATATTACAGTGGTGAAGGCGCTATTCAATGGGCTGGTGAAGCTGTAGCTAGGGCAAATATTGATTTATTGTCAACGCCAGAATTAAAAAAAGATTTCTTGCAAGCTTATGAACAAGGAAACGCCAAGCAATGGATACAAAAAAGCTACCCAGATTTAGATACTAATGAATTAGAACATCGTTTGGCTCGATTTGGTCTTAACCCGTGTGGTAATTAATTATATTTTGCCTCACGTAAAAAACCTCGCAAATACGGGGGAAGCTGAGATGTTAATCCCGTGGTAATCAATGGAACTAAAAAGCCATTGACACCGTACAGCGTAGAGAGTGAAACTAAATTACAACGGAAATTGTTTTTTAGAATATAACCTCTCCAAGAGTGTGGGGGTACGTGTGATTAGTATTTTCTATGATTATTTACAGTCATATGTACAAAATGTACGCGGAGCTACAGGGAATATAGAACCTGTAGAACTAGAGGATAAAAAACCTTTAGGATAACAAAACTGGAAATTATTGGTAGTAACTTCCACTGTAATTTATCAGAAATCCACCTTAATCAAATTGACCCAAATAACCATAAAGAACAAAAAGAAGCTTTCACAGCAGGTGCGCTATCTGTAGCAGCACTTTTGCATCACAAATTTAATGAGCCTCGCTATCAATATAGCCGTGAATTAGATCCAATTGTCGGCGTTTCTTTCACAGGCTTGTTTGATTTCTTTGTTCATGCTTTTGGAGTTGATTGGTTGCGCTGGTGGGCAGAAGGAAGGACTGAAACTGCTCAAGGATTGGCGTTTAAGCGCAAAGAGCAGGAATATCTGAGTATGTGGAAAGATACTGTGCATCAAGTGGTTTGGGAGTACTGCGATCGCCACGGTATCAAACGTCCAAATCGCTGTACTACAGTTCAACCTAGTGGCACCAAATCTTTGTTAACTGGCGCAAGCCCAGGGTGGCACCCACCTAAAGCCCAAAGATTCATTCGTCGGATTACCTTCCGCAAAAATGATCCGGTAGCTTTGGCTTGTATTGAATATGGCTATAATGTTATTCCTTCTCAATCTGATAAAGATGAACAAGGAAATTTGTTAAACGATCCCTTTGATCCACGAGTTAGTGAGTGGTTGGTAGAAATTCCTGTTGCTGTACCTTGGGCTGATTTATCTGGTGCTGACGAAATAGATATCAGCAAATTTAGTGCGTTAGCTCAGATGGATTTCTATATGCAGGTACAGAAATTTTATGTCCGCCACAACACCTCTGCCACTATAGAAGTGCGAGAGAACGAAATTGAAGCTTTGGGAACTCGTATATACGAAGCTATTCGTGATGACGAAGGCTATATAAGTGCAGCTCTACTAGCAAGGTTTGACGATCATCAAACTTTCCCACGTTTGCCTTTTGAGCCAATCACAAAAGAATGCTATTACCAACTCATGCAAGAAGTGGAAATGCGTCGTCGAACTCATGATTTTCATACTGCATTAAGTAAATATGACTCAGGTGAATTAACAGAAGTCGGTCCAGCAGGATGTGATTCTGATAAGTGTATGATGCCTTCAGAAACTAAGCTGTAAAGCATATATAATCTAATTGAAGCGGTGGTAGAGATAGTAATTTCTATCACCGATTTTTTAAATTAAATTTTCAATAACATTTCTAGAAAAACTAAAGGATTTTGAGTAATCAAAAAATAATTTTGTCTAAAGATACAGCTCACCGACTTCTTAAAGAAGTCGAGAATCTGGTTTTTAACTAAGAAATATATTTCATATTTTTATAGCTATTTAAAATTATAGTAAGTTTTTTGTATAGTAATTTTTTGTTTATCTACAGTCTTGTGCCTTTCTGACAAAAATCACTTAAGACGTTAGGATTAAGAAAAAACCACAATTACTATCCTCAGTCTAGGAGAATATTTATGTTCCTTACTGAACTTACACCCATTTTTAATCAATTCACTCAACACCCAGTTTCATTTGTAGGTGGATTTTTCTCTGGTTTACTCAGACTCAACCTGGCTGATGATCCTGTTAAAAGTTGGTTAGAGCAACAGAGAGGTTATTCTACTTATACAGCAACCTCATCTGAAGCACATAATGGCAAAGCTAGTGGCCCTCAGTCAATTGCAATTGAATAAAATTCTGTTTTTCTAAATTTTGTCTTCAATAAGGTTTGCTGAAAATCGGCAAACCTTATTTTTTTCTCACTAACTTTCATTGCTGCTATTATGTATAACTGCACTGGTAATTGATTAATACATAAAAGGAAACTATAAGCACGATCGCCTAATTTTAGTTGTTTAGAGAAATGCAGTTTTCTATACTGGAGCGATCACGCAAAAAATAATTTTATCCCTGCCAGGGAGAATCATGCTTAAAGTAAAAAATCTAGCATCTGCATAAATAGGTAGATTTTAGATAAGAAGCATCAATAAAAATAAAACGAAATTATTTTAGCCATAAAACAAACTACACATATAAGGTAGTCTGATTTGAAGTTAGAAGTGTTTGTAAAATCTCATACTTTGAAAAAAGTCAAGATCGGTTATTATTATGAGCGTATGCGAAAGTTCAGCCTTAGCATTAGCATTGATTGAGTAGTAGATAGTCCAACCTTTCGGTTGCTTGTCTACCACAAAATTATGCCATCGTGAATTAGACCAAACGAAATCAATTCAATATTGATGCTCTGCGGACTATTTCTTCGGCTGGAGCAAATCGCTTGAATTCAGACTTACGTGATTCAGATGACTATTTACGTTGGAAATCTCTCCTACCGCGCTACCGAAGCAGACTTAAAAGCAGTTTTTGCTGATTATGGCGAAGTTGTAAGAATTGTATTGCCTACCGACCGTGAAACAGGTAGAATGCGTGGCTTTGCTTTTGTTGAAATGAGTGAAGACGCCCAAGAAGATGCAGCTATTACAGAATTAGATGGTGCTGAATGGATGGGTCGTCAGCTCAAAGTCAATAAAGCAAAACCGCGAGAGGATAACAACCGACGGGGTAGTTGGACGAAAAAACAATACTCTTAAAAGCAATGAAAGATAATCTTAGCAAATAGTTTTCTATTTACGCAAGCAAAAATCGCGAAAAACGGCTAGGCATAACTCAAAAGACAATACTTGAATAGCCTGTTAGTATAATGACCGATTGTCATGACTACATAAAGTGTCATGATTAATCGGTTTTTGGGTTTTTGCCATAATAAAGCTTTGCCATCACCTGTATCACAGAGTTACTGCATTACTCCCATAAATTAGCAGTTGGGTATACCTTATGCATATGTGCATAATATACGGCAAAAAGCATGGAGAGTTAAAACACACGATTTTTGAACAGCGATCGCACGTTTGGAAGTGGCAAACAGTGCTGTTTCGCGGTGACTTCACTACCAGCAAAAAAATACTCCAAATTTTCTACCTTCGCCCTACCCGCCACGAGTGCGATCAAGCTTGCCAGATAGAAAGTGATTCATCAATAACAGCAAAATTAAGATATTATTGCCTAGCTAGAATTGTACTAATTTTTACAATAAAACATTTACTTACACAATGGTTATATTGTCATTTAGCTACAAGTAGCTACAAGGGCAGATTTTGACCCATTAGTCATTATTACCAAGGGTCAGTGCATAAGCAACCAATTTATATTACCAGTAAAACTAGGTAAGTTTTCCTAAAAGGGGATTTCAAATGAGCAACTAATTTGGTGTAGAGGCATACTAGGCTGATTTCTTTAGTTTGTCTAAAATCAGATTTCAATTGTCAAATTACCTTTCTAAGATAGAGGCAGCAACCTCAAGTTGCTAGAAACGGGATCATTCCCACAAAAAGCCGGTCGCTAGGGAGGACAAAAATAATGACTAAAGCGGCAGAATCATTAGAGCAATCTCTCAGAGACGCTACAGCAGACCGTAGCTTAGATCGTGACTGTACTACTTTGTCCCGTCATGTCTTGCAGCAACTTCAGAGCTTTTCTGCAGAAGCACAGGACTTAAGTGCGCTGATGAATCGGATCGCGCTAGCTGGCAAACTCATTGCTCGTCATCTCAGTCGTGCTGGCTTAATGGAAGGCGTGCTTGGATTTACTGGGGAGACTAATGTTCAGGGAGAATCCGTCAAAAAGATGGATGTCTACGCCAATGATGTATTTATCGCAGTGTTCAAGCAAAGCGGCTTAGTATGTCGCTTGGCTTCTGAGGAAATGGAAAAACCTTACTACATTCCCGAAAACTGCCCCATTGGTCGCTACACTCTGCTGTACGACCCCATTGATGGTTCATCCAATACAGATATTAATCTCAGTTTGGGTTCCATTTTTTCGATTCGTCAACAAGAAGGAGATGACACGGACGGTTCCGCACAGGATTTACTTGCACCAGGAGGCAAACAAATTGCTGCCGGATACATCCTGTATGGCCCAAGTACGATGCTGATCTATACTATAGGAAAGGGCGTTCACTCTTTTACCCTTGATCCTAGTTTAGGAGAGTTTATTCTCACCGAAGAAAATATCCAAATTCCTAGCCACGGGCCAGTTTACAGTGTTAATGAGGGGAATTTCTGGCAGTGGGATGAATCGATTCGCGAGTACATCCGCTATGTGCATCGTACAGAGGGCTACACAGCTCGATATAGCGGGGCAATGGTTAGCGATATTCATAGAATTTTGATCCAAGGCGGTGTGTTTCTCTATCCAGGCACGGTTCAAAAACCAGAAGGGAAACTTAGGTTACTGTATGAAACTGCTCCCCTTGCGTTTGTAATTGAGCAAGCAGGTGGCCGCGCCACTACAGGACATGAGAACATCTTGGATGTAGTGCCAAAAAAATTGCATCAACGCACCCCTCTAATCATTGGTAGCAAAGAAGATGTAGCGAAAGTAGAGTCTTTTATTCAAAATGGCCATTAAACATTGGCAATGGTTGATAGCTAATAGCTAATAGTTAATGGCTAATGGGAAGTCGGTGCGCAGAACAGGGGTTTCCACGCCACTTGTTACGCTGCTTCACGTAGGGTAAAAACTGCCTGTTGGAACCTTCAAGAGCGCACTGTCTCTTTCAGGTGTGGCTCTCCTCCTTGGATCGCGGCAGAAATATATTTTTCTGTGCTAGTGGCGCTGTCTTTTCCTCTCAGTAAGTAGTGTGGGTGATTTTCCACGCAGTTAACCAAAATAATGGATTTAATTAGCAGTTAGTAACCTTTTGAACAATATCCATAGAAAAGATAATTAACAGGAGTGAAAAGACTGTTATGACAACAAATCATTTATTAGAGATTAAAAACTACGGTCAGAGTATCTGGATGGATAATTTGAGCCGTGATATTATTCAGTCTGGCGAATTGAAAGACTTGGTTGAAAATAAAGGTATCTGCGGGATTACCTCTAATCCAACCATTTTTGAAAAAGCGATCGCTAACAATGCCATGTACGATCGCGATATCGAAGCCGGAGTTCAGGCAGGATTGCCAACCTACAAAATATATGAGTCGCTGGTGTTTAAAGATATCCGCGATGCCTGTGATATTTTACGCCCTGTTTATGAAGCCTCAAATGGGTTGGATGGTTATGTCAGCATAGAAGTACCACCAACCATTGCTCATGATACTGAAGCCACAATAGCTGAAGCCCGTCGCTATTTCCAAGAAATTGGTCGGGAAAACGTCATGATTAAAATTCCCGGCACAGAATCAGGTTTACCAGCAGTTGAGCAGGTAATATCCGAGGGTATAAATGTTAATATTACACTGCTATTCTCCATACAGAGCTACATCAATACGGCTTGGGCTTACATTCGTGGCTTAGAAAAGCGGGTAGCCCAAGGTAAGGACATTAGTAAAATTGCTTCTGTTGCGAGCTTCTTCCTCAGCCGGATTGACAGCAACATTGACGGTAAAATAGACGCCAAACTAGCTAAAGGCGTTGATGATATCAATGTAGAAGCAAAACTACGGAAAATTCGAGGAAAAGTAGCGATCGCTAACGCAAAGATTGCCTATCAAGAATATAAAAAGATTGTACAAAGCGATCAATGGCAAGCTTTAGCGGCAAAAGGAGCAAAAGTGCAACGCTTACTCTGGGCAAGCACCAGCACCAAAGACCCCCAATATAATGACGTGATGTACGTCGATGAGTTGGTTGGTCCCGAAACCGTTAACACCTTGCCACCAGCGACAATTGAAGCTTGTGCCGATCACTGCGATGTTGCAAACCGGGTGGAAACAGATGTGGAAGAGGCTTATAACTTGATTGAAAGCCTCAAAGATCCAGACGTTAACATCGACATCAACGTGGTGATGGACGAACTGCTAGTTGAAGGTATTGACAAATTTGTCAAGCCCTTTGAATCCTTGATGAATTCTTTAGAAAACAAGGTCAAGCAGTTGTCACCAGTGTAGAAAATAGGGACTGGGGGCTGGTGACTAGGGACTGGGAAGAGGACAAGGAGACACGGGGAATGTAAATAAAATCTCTCCCAATTCCCAATCCCCGATCTCCAATCCCCGATCCCCAATCCCCGATCCCCAGTACCCAATCCTCAAATCCAAAATCAAATCCAAAATCCAAAATTGTTATGGTCAGTCTGCTAGAAAATCCCTTGCGGGTTGGTCTGCAACAGCAAGGAATGCCCGAACCTCAGATCATAGTTATCTTTGGTGCTTCCGGAGACCTCACTTGGCGTAAACTTGTGCCATCGCTTTATAAATTGCGACGGGAACGGCGCATTCCACCAGAAACCACCATCGTTGGTGTGGCTCGTCGAGATTGGAGTCACGAATATTTCCGCGAACAGATGCGGAAAGGTATGGAAGAGGTTCATGGCGGTGTTGGCCCGGAAGAACTCTGGCAAGACTTTTCTCAAGGTCTGTTCTACTGCTCTGGTAATATCGATAACCCCGAAGGCTATCAGAAACTGAAGACTTTGTTAAAAGAGTTAGATGACAAACGGGGAACGCGGGGGAACCGAATGTTCTACCTGTCTGTTGCCCCTAACTTCTTTGCTGAAGCAATCAAACAGCTAGGGGGTGCAGGAATGCTAGACGATCCCTACAAGCATCGCCTAGTCATCGAAAAACCCTTTGGTCGAGACCTAGCTTCTGCCAAGAGCCTAAACTTAGTAGTACAAAAATATTGTAAAGAACAACAAGTCTACCGTATCGACCATTACTTGGGTAAAGATACAGTTCAGAATCTATTAGTTTTCCGCTTTGCGAACGCGATTTTTGAACCGCTATGGAATCGTCGCTTCGTTGACCATGTTCAGATTACTGTAGCTGAAACCGTGGGAGTTGAAGACCGGGCTGGCTACTACGAAACTGTTGGTGCATTGCGGGATATGTTGCAAAACCACCTGATGCAACTTTTCTGCTTGACAGCAATGGAAGCCCCTAACTCAATGGATGCCGACAGTATCCGCACAGAAAAGGTTAAAGTGCTACAGGCTACTCGTTTAGCTGATGTGCAAAATTTAGATCTTTGTGCAGTACGGGGTCAATATAGTGCTGGATGGATGAAAGGACAGTCTGTACCAGGGTATAGACAAGAACCAGGAGTGAACCCCAACTCTACAACTGCTACCTATGTGGCAGTAAAGTTTCTTGTTGATAACTGGCGTTGGCAAGGAGTTCCCTTCTACCTGCGTACTGGTAAGCGAATGCCGAAAAAAGTCAGTGAGATTTCCATCCACTTCCGCGAAGTTCCCTCCCGGATGTTTCAATCCGCAGCACAACAGATGAATGCCAATATTTTAACAATGCGGATTCAGCCAAACGAGGGAATATCTTTGCGTTTTGAAGTCAAGATGCCTGGGGCTGATTTCCGTACCCGTTCTGTTGATATGGATTTTAGTTATGGTTCATTCGGTATCGAAGCTGCTACCGAAGCCTATGATCGCTTATTCTTGGATTGTATGATGGGCGATCAGACATTGTTCACACGGGGAGACGAAGTAGAAGCAGCTTGGCAGGTGGTAACACCAATTCTTTCTGTTTGGGATGCACCAGCAGATCCAGCCAAAATTCCTAGTTATGAAGCTGGTACATGGGAACCCGTGGAAGCGGAATTGTTAATTAACCGAGATGGCCGTCGTTGGCGCAGACTCTAGAAGGCAGACGGCAGAGAGAAGTTTGTAGGCGCGGAGCGACTTCCCGTAAGGGTGGGGAGGTTTCCTCCGAAAGCGTTGCTCCTCCACAAGGAGGCTCAAAGCTTCAAAGAGGCAGAAGGCAGAAGGGTTAATATCATTTTGATTACTTCATCCTTCATCCTTCAAACTTCATAATTCAAACTTCAATAATTCATAATTCAATTGCTATGACTTCCCAAGCTTCTACAATTTTTTCACTTCAGGCTCCAAAAGATGTCTCGCTTTCGGATATTGAAGCGGAACTCAGCCAAATTTGGCAAAGCTATGGTATCGCCGGTGAAGACGGTACACTTCCTGCTGCTACACGGGCAGCAACATTTACTTTGGTGGTTTACGAACCCGAAGAAACTCAACATTTGTTAGCTGCCTTGGGATTTTACAATGGCCCAATTGATGGAATTCTTGGGCCGCAAACAGAAACAGCACTACGGGAAGTGCAGAAAAAATATGGATTGGCAGAAACTGGAACTGCTTCGACTGAAACCCTAAGTTTATTGCGGGAAGAAGTTGCCAAACGCCACAAGAGTGGGGAGACGGCTGAAAATGGTGCAGGTGGTGCAATTTCTAGCTTTGACACACAAAGTCCGAGAATAGCAGATGAAATTGCCCTCCGTAATCCGTGTCGTATTATTGCCCTGTTGCCAGTAGTTGGAGAAGACGAAGGCGTAAAGGTGCAAGTCTCCGCTTATTGTCCTATTCAAAAGGGTTCGTCAAGTACTCTGGTTTGCTGTGAATACATCACTCTGACTGGTACTGCTGCCGCTTTAGAACGAATAGGTGGTATGGTGCCAGCACTGTTAATTGGCGGTTTGCCCAAATTTCTCTGGTGGAAAGCAACCCCCGATCCAAATAACAACCTATTTAAGCGACTGGCGGCTGTTTGCAACAATGTCATTGTCGATTCCTGTAACTTCAATAAGCCAGAAACAGATTTGCTCAGTCTACAAGCATTGGTAGAAAATGGTGTACCGTTGGCAGACTTGAACTGGCGTCGG
Source organism: Chlorogloeopsis sp. ULAP01 (assembly GCF_030381805.1). Lineage (NCBI taxonomy): Bacteria > Bacillati > Cyanobacteriota > Cyanophyceae > Nostocales > Chlorogloeopsidaceae > Chlorogloeopsis > Chlorogloeopsis sp. ULAP01. The sequence continues at coordinate 51,107 of NZ_JAUDRH010000010.1, read as the reverse complement.
CTGTCGGCGTGGCAAGAGTTAACGGCAGAAGCTTATGATCCACCACATCGCCGTGCTGCCCTTACAGAAATTGATAGAGTCAACATTGACTACGAAAAAGGCAACCCCGCGCAAGCCTTGCTGTTTTTAAGTTGGTTTGCAAGTCGCTTAAATTGGCATCCGGTTTCTTATCAGCGAGAAAGCGGTGATTATGATCTCATGCGTATTAGCTTTCTTACCAAAGACCAAAGGCAAGTAGAAACAGAGTTAGCAGGAGTTCCCGTTGCTGATGGAGGTGAAATTTCTGGAGACTTGATTGCTCTACGTCTAAGTTCCACTAATCCACAGGCTAATTGTGGTACACTCATCTGTTCGGAAACAGGTGGCTGTATGCGTATGGAAACCCAAGGCGGCGCTCAGTCTTCTGGATTGTTTCAACAAGTAACTTCACTCTCCGAACAAAAAGCAGAATTTTTGCTGAGTCAACAGGTACAACGCTGGGGGCATGAAGTCTTATTTGAAGAAAGCCTTGCTGTGACAGCGCAAATTCTCAAACTTTCTCAAAGCCAGTAGCTAATGGCTAATTGCTAATAGCTAATGGAAAAATAACAATTAGCAATTAGCAATTAACAGTTAGCAATGTCTTTAATTATTGCAGGAGAACGTAGCGGGGTGGGTAAGACGACAGTCACACTCACCCTGTTAGCGTTTTTATGTCGAAAGTCAAAACGAGTACAATCTTTCAAAGTTGGGCCAGACTATATAGATCCGATGTTTCATCAGCACGTTACTGGGCGTGCTTGTCGAAATTTAGATCCAGTACTGACCTCGGAATCATACGTAAAACAGTGTTTTTTATATGACACTCAAAAGTGTGAATATGCCCTTGTCGAAGGAGTGATGGGGCTGTTTGATGGAGTTTCTGGAAGGCAGAAGGCAGGGGGCAGTAGACGCGGAGCGGCTTCCGTAGGTAAGCAGAAGGGAGAGGAAATACAAAATTCTGTACTTTATCCTACTTTTGCTAGTACGGCACACATAGCACGGCTGTTAGATTTGCCTGTGGTATTGGTGATTGATTGCAGTCGCTTGTCTGGTTCAGTAGCAGCGATCGCTCACGGTTATCGTTCCTTCGATCCCAAAATTAAAATGGCTGGGGTGATTTTAAATCGTGTCGGAAGTGATCGCCACTTGCAATTACTCCAAGATTCTCTTGAACCTTTAGATTTGCCTATTCTTGGTGTACTGCGACGTGAAGATAATATTACTATTCCTGATCGCCATCTCGGTCTAGTACCCACAGCAGAACTTCCTCAATTGAATGCATTAATTGATAGACTTGCCCATTTGGGTGAGACTTGCTTTGACTGGGAAAAATTGTTACCTCTTCTAGAGGCTAGGCAAGAGGACACGGAGACACGGAGACACGGAGACACGGGGAATGTTTTTGATAGTTTCTCTGCGTCTTTTTCCAAAACTCGAATCAAAATTGCAATTGCTTGCGATCGCGCTTTTAATTTTTACTACCAAGATAATCTCGACTTGTTACAACAACTTGGTGCAGAACTTGTTTTCTGGAGTCCCCTAGAAGATGCTGAACTACCAGAATGTGTACAGGGAATGTATCTTGGTGGTGGTTTTCCAGAAGTATTTGCGCAACAACTAGCGGAAAATACTTATGTTCGTGAAGCTGTAAAAACAGCAATTCTAGTGGGAATGCCTACAATAGCCGAGTGTGGCGGGTTAATGTATTTGTGCGAGCAAATAGTTGATTTTGAAGGTAAATCTTGGCCGATGGCAGGAGTGTTACCAACCACAGTAATGATGAGCAAGCGTCTGACTTTAGGATATCGCCGCGCTGTTGCCTTACAAGATAGTTTGTTAGTGAGTGCAGGTACAACAGTTTATGGTCATGAATTTCACCGTTCTTGTTTAAGATTAAATCCCGCTCAACCATTATTTGAAACTTGGCGCTTTGATTGTTTAGAATCAACAGGATATGAGGGATGGTGTTCGCTTCCGAATCTTCACGCTTCATATATTCATATGCATTGGGGCGAGCATCCAGAAATTCCACAGCGATTTTTAGAGAATTGTTTTAGTTTTGGCTTAAGTAAAAAAGTACTTGATTAATTGAATTTACTGTTGAAATACACGAGGTTACATTAAAACTCTTGCACTGATTCTAGCTTCAAAAAAATCGACCACAGACAGACACAGATATCACAAATAAAATCAATTTTTATCGGTGTCAATCTGCGGTTATAATTCTAATACGCATTTTTTTAAAATCAAATACGAATCCTATAGAAATACAAATCTAATTAAATAATTGACTAATTTTTTGCTGCGATCGCATTAATTTTTTCATTCAGTTCTCGAATCCGACGAGACAAAATCCCAATAATATTCACGGCAATTTCTGGTGTTTCATCAATAGCTTCGTAAAGTTGCTCTTGTGTTAGTTCCAAACATTCACAAGCTTCTAAAGTTGTTGCTGAAGCAGAACGCGGTTGAGCATCAAAAACTGACATTTCACCAAAAGATTCACCTTTGGGAAAAACTGCTAGCTGTTGGTTGCCAATATGAACTTTGACTTTACCAGAAACGACAATATAAAGCGATCGTCCTTCATCCCCTGCTTGAAAAATAGTATAGTTTGTTGGAAATTCTAACTCATCCATGACTGAAGCCAATCGAACAATAAAATCATCGCGTAATTCTTTAAAAATCGGTACTCTACGGACAAATAATAAGCGTTCAACGGTAGTTAGCATAAAATTGGTTATAAATTCCTCATTAACTCTTGCACTTGAGCAACTACAAGTGGGTGTGGATCTTTTTGCAACTGAGGCAAAATTTTCAGCAGAATGCGAGGTGATACTGTACTCAAATACGCTACTGCTGCTTCTCGAACAAAGCCTGTGGGATGACGCAAACTTCTCAGAACTTGTTCGCTAGTCAGTCGGATATTAGCAACTTGGGCAAAATGAAAACAACAAGCCACGCACCAATCAGAAAGCAAATTATCCTGTGTTAACAAAAAACAAGTGCGTTTGCTAATCATCATTTGTTCATAATTGGTAATTCCCGCATCAATTAAATGTTGCAATTTTTCTGAGGGCGATCGCTGATCTAAGATATTGAGTAATACAGATTTACTTTGTAAACTGACACTATGCTCTAAAATCTCTAAACCTCGTGCTAAGTTTACCAATGATTCAGACCGCAAATTGAATGCTGCTGCTTGAATTTTATCTATTGGACAAATTAGCTGTAGTAGTAACAGCAAACGCTCTTGAACATCGATTTCTACTTCTAATAGGGCGTGTTGCAGAAGGGATAAAACAACTAAAAATTTTTTGTCTGAGTTATAAACTTCTAAAGTTTCTTTGGCTTTTAAATCTATGTCTTGAGCATAAATTTTGTTTTGGATTTTGAAATCTATATATGCAGCGTAAATAATACCTAAAAACTCCAATTCTTCTTCAATTAGTTTTTTTACCTGATTTTCATAAAAGTGATGTTCAAAGGAAGTAGCTTCGCGAGCGGATAAAACTAAAACTCCCTTTTGTTGTAGTCTTTTCAATAAGGTACGAAGAATGTAACCTCTATTCTTACCCCTAGATAATTCTAGATGCTGCCATAAAGTATCTATTGCTTCTAAAGTGGGAATTTGACCGATAGTACGCCAAGCATACATCCGCACAATTTCTGGTTTATAAATATCAGTGGCTAAGTTTATCAATATTGGTAAGGCTTCATTTTCTAGCCCCACTAAAGCACGCATTGCTGTAGTCCGCGTTGATTTATACTGAAGCCCTAATAGTAGTGCTGTATAATATTCTTCCAAATGAGTTGCTGCAATTGTTTCTAAAACTGCACAACGCACTCCCAAAGACTCATCCTGTAATAAATTTGGTATATAAATTCGCAGTGCCTGCAAGTAAACTGCTTCTCTAAGCGCTCTGACTGCATTTACTCTTTCTCGTTCTTGTTTGTGAGTGAGCATCCGCCGCAAAATTTTGGTTGCAGTTGACTTTTGTAGTGGTGTTCCTTGACGTAATAATAAGGCAGCAGAAGTTGCACGAATAATTGAGTGTTGTTCTTCTGTTAAGTATTGTTCCAAAAGATTGACATCTGGCTCTGGCTCGCAAAACCAAACGTAACGTAAGGCAAGAGCAAAAACTTCTGGACTAATCAGGTGTTGGGGTAATTCTAACAAAGCTCGGACTTCTAGCAAATAATTAGGATTTGCACCTGCCGTCAATAGAATCTCTAAACTAGGTTTCTGCAATGAAGGGGGAAGCTTGACGAGCAGGGGTGCCAACACTTCTGTTGCACTTTGGGGATCAATTTGAGATAAAAGTTCGATACAAGAGCGCTTATCTGCTTCAGTGCCTTTTTCTCCTAAAGCTTTCACAACTCCTTGTTTAAATGTGCGTAAATCTATGTCTGTTGCGTTCAGTTGTCCTCTTTCGGCACTTAAGACTAATAAATTAACGTAATGCGATCGCAACAACCAAATTACTCCCAAACAGCATACAGCCACGACCATAGTTTCTGCTACCATAATCGTGCTATGTGCGGACACGGGCAAAAATAGCTTTCCCAGGCAGAGGGTGATGAGAATAACTACACCCCCAATCCCAGCACCAAAGGCGTCTGCAATGCCTCCTGAGAATGACTGAACGCTGCTGCGAAAGCGATCTGGAATTGGTTGAAAAAGTAAAGGGCTACTGCTAGCAACAAAGGTATAACGTAAAATTTCATCTAAGAACTTGAGAATCACTAAACCCCATAAAAGATTGTGGCTATTGCTCCAAGGTAATAAACCCAGCAAAGATAGCGTTAAGGGTATGACAATACCTGCGGTGACAGGTAAAGTTGCAGCAGTAATAAATACTCCAAAGCGTTCCAGAGCGCGGCTAGAAATAAATAACTGCATTCCTAGCTCGCACACTCCCATAGTTCCACCTAGTAAACTCAAAAAGGTAGCGATATCTTTACCCTGAAAATTTGATTTCAACTGAGACAAATATTGAAAATCTATCAACACTCCCATTGCTTGTATGAGAGTAAAAAACGCAAATAACAACCAGGTATAATGCTTCAAAGAACCATAAAGGCGTTGCTGTTTATAGTGCTGGGCTTGTTTTGTTTGTCTTTGAGGAACATTAGGAAAAGCCTGCGAATAATTTTTACTTAGATATAAAAGAATCCCCGCTCCCAAGACAACGAAGATACCAGCGAAGGGCATAATCACATTATTGAGATCTACAAATAGCAGCAAAAAAGGTAAACTAAAGCCGCTAAGAACATCAGCTACTAAAACGCCACTGCTAATGATTGGGTAGGTGCGCTTAATTTCCCGAATATTGAATAGCTGGTTAGCTGCAATCGAGGTATTGAGATCGTTAACAATGTAGAATGCATCTACCCATAACCGCAGGATAAATATGATAAATATCGAAAGTAACGAAATATGTAAACCCAGATGTAAAAACATCAATGGCACAAACATGCAGGGGGCGATCGCCACTATCACCTGCCGCAAGGGGAAAATTTTTTGCAACCAAGAGTAGAAAAAAACCAAGACTCCACCCATGAATGCGCTGGCTGCATACATCAAAGGCAGGAGATCAGAGCCATACTCATCTAGAAACAGTGCTACAGCAGAATCCTCTGACCATCGTAATCCTATTGAGGTAGTGGTATAAAAAGCAAACATTAACCATGTACGATCGCTCTCCTCAGGTCGAAGATTTACCCACTTTAGCAGTCGCGACAGAATCATTTTTCTTTGGGCAGGCTGGTAATTTTTCAGTTCCATGCAGTTTTACTTTCTAGTAATTGCACCCCTAAAAGCACAAGTAAAATATATAACAATTTATTTGAGATGTCAGAGTAGCATTTTTGTTGAAGGGATGCATCTACCAACCTCAATCAGATTTATTGAAATAGCAAAAATCCCGATCAACTGAGTATATTTTTCCCACTCAGCGATCAGGACTTTCAATTCGGCTGTTGAATTTAGAGCAATATTATTTCTTTGGAGACAGGAGCATCATCATATTTCGCCCCTCTTTCTTTGGTGCTTGCTGCACCTCGGCAACCTCTTCTAAGTCGGCAGCCATCCGTTTGAGCAGTTCTTCTGCCATGTCGCTGTGTTGAATTTCTCGACCACGGAACATTACAGTAGCTTTTACTTTATCACCATCTTTGAGAAAACGTTCTGCTTGTTTGACACGCACATTATAATCATGCGCCTCTATCTTGTAGCGCATCTTCACTTCTTTGACATCAGCTGTATGTTGTTTCTTACGCGCTTCCCGTGCTTTCTTCTCCTGCTCAAATTTATACTTCCCATAATCCATAATCCGACAAACCGGCGGATCAGCCTTATCACTGAGCAGTACCAGATCCAGCTCTTTTTCCTCTGCTAGTTGTAGTGCTTCCTGTGGGGACATAATTCCCAATTGTGCACCATCAGTGTCAATGACCCGAATTTTCGGGAAACGAATTCTTTCATTAATTTGGGGTAAATCGCGGGTTCTTTTTTTCTCTGTCACTGCCATTATGAGTTGTGGGAGCTGATTTTTAAGAATAGGGCTTGGTTTGGTATTGTTTTATTTGCCTCAGCAGCAAACATAATTGAATATCTCAAGGACTGAAAATAGTCTATATTTCCAGGGTAGCTAATCAATAAGAAAGATATTCTCTTATTGGTTGTATCTGTCATTCTACTAATTCTGAGAGGATTTCTATCTAATCGTTAACCTAAATTACACAACTGCAGCATTTGTTAACTATTGTACTATTTCTTTGTGACAATGTTAACATTCTCTTCCCTCAATATAATTACTGGTTTTATAAAGCAAAATTAAACACTTACTGGAATAAGAACATAGAAGATTCAATAAATAATACAGAACCTAGAATACAATTTATAAAGCTTAGGCGTGGGTTTTGACTTCTGTAGACGTGCCTTTGTTGGCTTCACGCAGGTTTTCTTTGTTCTTTCTCGAAATAAAAATAGTAATAATTTTTACAAACTTATTTTTTATGAGTATTATTTCGGAGATATCTTGAAAGTGTTACTACAGTCATGTGCTAAGTGATGTTGTTTCTTGAGGATATGATAAGCGATCGCTTCTCAGCAAAAAACCCAAGATACACAACATCAAGTACGCAGATATCAGACGATACCCTTAGAAGTTGAGATGACTTAAAAGGAGTCAAAAGTGCTCCATTTAAAATAGAAATAGCAGTATTCCTATGGCTAAGAAATTGGAGGAAGTGTGAACGGTACAGTTCACTGGCAAGAACGAGTAGGCAATCAAAGAGACTGGGTTTGGCGGGGTTGGCAAACCCGCTATACCTACATTCGCCATACCCAAAATCATTACAAGGCAACACCTTTAATTTTGCTACATGGATTTGGTGCTTCTATTGGGCATTGGCGACATAATTTGGAGGTGTTAGGAGAACGACACACAGTTTATGCCCTCGATATGCTGGGTTTTGGTGCTTCTGAAAAAGCAGCCGTTAATTACAGTATCCAACTGTGGGTAGAACAAGTTTACGATTTTTGGAAAACATTTATCCGTCAGCCTGTAATTCTAATAGGTAATTCTATTGGCTCGCTGATTGCCCTAGCTGTCGCTACTGCCCATCCAGAGATGATCCAAGGTGTAGTGATGATGAGTCTACCAGATCCATCATTAGAGCAAGAGGCTATTCCTGCTTTACTACGTCCTGTTGTCACCACAATCAAAAATATCGTAGCTTCGCCGTTGTTGCTCAAACCCCTATTTTATCTGATACGCCGACCAAGTTTTTTACGTCGTTGGGCTGCGATTGCCTACGCTAACCCAGAGGCGATCACAGATGAACTAATAGAAATACTAGCAGGGCCTCCTCAAGATCGGGGTTCTGCCCGTGCTTTTACTGCATTATTCAAGGCTACAATTACTGCCAATTTTGGGTTCAGTGTCAAATCTTTATTGCCAACTTTAACAATACCTATGCTTTTAATCTGGGGAAAAAATGACAGATTTGTTCCCCCAGCCCTTGCTCATGAATTTGCTCAGTACAACGAAAATCTGAAACTGCTGAATCTAGACAATGTAGGGCATTGTCCGCATGATGAATGTCCAGAAACAGTTAACCAGGCTATTTTGGATTGGATTATTTCAGTTTCTAATCAGTAACAGATCCCCGACTTCTCAAAGAAGCCGAGGATATTGCAGGGCTTTAGAAGTTATTTTTATTTTTGAGTGTCTTTGTGTTTGATGTTTTATTCACCACCAAGACACGAGACACCAAGTAAAATGAATGTATTGTCAACTACCTAGCCAATAGTCACTTGACTAGTATCAACAGAAGTAGCTCCATTCACTGAGCGCGCAACGGAAACCATCTTGTTAAGAATGTCTTGACTGGGAATTTTACCTTTTAATACTACTGTGCTGCCTGTTTGAGCAACCCAGAGAGTTTCTATGTCAGTCAACTGCTGATCTTGATCAAACGCAAGCGCTACACGTTTCGCCAAACCACTTTGATCATATTCTCCATTCAATCCCATGCGTTCAGGAGCAATTTGTTGAGTCGCAGCAGGTGTCGCTGAAGGTTGTTGCTGTACTTGTTGAGGAGTAGGATTTACTTGTGCGTTTTGAGGCTTTTCTAGTCCAAAAAGTCTTTTAAGCCAACCCATATACTTATTTTCCTGGGATAACTAAATTTTCATCTGAAGTATAAAAGTTAAAATCAAAATTTACATCTACCTATCATCTGATATGCAGCAAAAATAACTTCTACCAATAGAGTATTGAAGAAGGCAGTCCCAAATAAACAAGTTTTACAAGCCTTGCATGAAAGTGTTTTTCTCCCCCACCTTCCCCAGCTTCCCTAGCTCCCCCCGCTCTTTCAAGTCAGAAGTTATTTGGCAGAGGGCAGAAGGGAATTAAAGGGGGATTCTAACCCCCAGTTCCTAGTCTCTATTTTCAAGACAGGGAGCTATAAACTTCATCATAGTCTCACCTTTGCTCGCTTTCGCCCTCAATTAAGTGTAAAGGCTCTCAACAAGGTAAATGACTGAATCAGAGACTAGCCTACTTCATTCCACAGTAGGATTTACATTTCTCTACAATTAACCTAGCAAGCGTTACACTTCATTGCAAACTAAGAAGAGAGGTAAAACAACGTGATAAGTTTTGAAAACGTGAATCAATAACTCTAGATTTAATCAAGAGAAGGAGAATACGGTGGCAATGGAATCAACTCTTCAAAATGGCACAAGTGCAGTACGTGAAGACTTTAGTGAATATGTTGCCCATCTCCAACTGCACATGGCTCTGCAAGCTCGTAATCTGGTTCCAACTTTGACACAAACAAACTCAGATAGTCGAGAGCAACTCCTCCATCAAACTCAAGCGCATTTTGAAAAGCTAGTTTCTCGCCGCTCACTCTAAACTAATTTATACAACTTTTGAATAAAATCAATAGCAGATCTTTTTGACTTAAAGCTAATACAGCTAATGCAGTCTTCATTAAGATCTGCCTTTTTTATTACTTACTTGTGTGTTTCCAAAGTGCTATTATCATAATGAGTGCCTGTAAGCACCATCTGCTCGTGGTATTATGAAGTTTGCACATAAACAAGTAAACATCAGAACTTAATAGTTTTGCATAGCGTTCCCTATATGTCGGCTTGCTCCATCAGATCCTTGAGTTATGCTATTTGCAATTAAGTGGCGGAATGTTCACTTATGAAAATCACTCTTTTGGATCAACGGTAAGTAACGGAAAGCCGTTAATATTAATGCAGCGAGAAGTTAGAGACTCGGTTTGCGACTGAAGTGCTTTAGCTGCACTTTAACGAAAAGCCAAAGGCAGTTTATATCCTGCGGAAACTGCCTAATATGTATCTTAAGCAGAGCAAGGCTCCAACTTTGAAAGTTCCTTTCCTCCTAATGTATTTAAGGCTGAATGGCAGCTCGAATGAAAATGAGTTCATTACTTACTCGAAATCTCAATATTCTCATCCGACAAGTCCAATACCGTGACTTGGACGGCATTGAACGTTTAGCTCAAGATTCATTCGCAGCCAAAACCCAAAAGGGAGCAGAGTTTGCGATGCGGCAGATGCAATGGCTGCGTCGTTGGTATGGATTACTGAAATTTTTAAGTTGGTTTCCTAACCCATTAAAGTATATCTTTTTTGGGTATGTCGCAGAACAGGGGCGAATGCTTCTGGGAATGATTCAAGTGTCTCCATTTAATCGCACGCGGAGTACTTGGCGGGTTGATCGCGTCATGCTAGATCGTACTGCCGATAAGCAAGGAATTGGCTCGCAGCTTCTGCGTTACTGCTTTGAGTCAATTTTAGAAGCTCGCACTTGGATATTGGAAGTTAATGTCAATGATACAGAAGCGTTAGCATTGTTCAGGCATAATGGCTTTCAGCGTTTGGCTGAAATGACTTATTGGGAAATACAACCACAATTGTTAGCTGAGTTGGCACAAGCACAGCCAGACTTGCCAAACCTACTACCTGTGAGTAATGCTGATGCTCAATTGCTGTATCAACTTGATACGGCTTCAATGCCACCTTTGGTACGGCAGGTGTTTGATCGCCAAACCCAGGATTTCAAAACTAGTTTGTTTGGTGCTTTGATTGATGCTGCCAAACAATGGATGACGAAAACAGAAGTCGTGAGTGGTTATGTATTTGAACCCCAACGCAAAGCCGCGATCGGTTATTTTCAGATCTCGCTAGATCGCAAAGGCGAAGAAGCCCACATTGCAACTTTAACCGTTCACCCAGCATACACCTGGTTGTATCCAGAACTGCTAACTCAGCTTGCTCGTATTGCCCAAGATTTTCCTCAGCAACCCTTGCAACTAGTTTCGGCTGATTACCAACCGGAAGGAGAAGAGTATTTGGAGCAAATAGGGGCAACTCGTGTAGAACACACCCTGATCATGTCTCGCTCTGTTTGGCATAAGGTACGGGAGTCTAAATTTGTCTCTCTAGAAGGAATTCAGCTGCCTGAGGTGCTGCAAGGATTGCAACCGGCACGGAAACCGATACCGGGTGGAATGTTATGGGTACCACCAAGGCAACAAACACCTGTAGACAGATCTATACAACCTAATCCATCGAAAGAAACTATTAATTTTTCTTGCAAAAATTCTCACCTGGAAACATCCTGCCAATCGGAGTCGGCAGATGCACAAAAACAGGAGTAGTGATTTGGTAGTTGAAAATGGACACACCAAATGTGGGAAAGGGGGATGCGGAGAAATTTTCTCTTCTGATGTATCTCTCGATTCAATCAAAAAGACCAAAGCATTTATTTCTGCTCTAGGATTAGATGTTGGTCGTAAACGTATTGGTGTGGCAGGATGCGATCGCACTGGTTTAATTGCCACTGGTATTACCACTATTGAGCGCACATCTTTTGAGCGGGATGTGGAGCAAATACGACAATTAGTTGTTGAGCGAGAAGTACAAGTGTTAGTTGTCGGTTTACCTTATTCTATGGACGGTTCTTTGGGCTTTCAAGCACGGCAAGTACAGAAATTTGCCAAACAACTGAGTAAGGTGATTAAACTTCCACTCGAATATGTAGATGAGCGATTAACTTCATTTCAAGCGGAACAGTTGTTAATTGCTGAAAACCGTTCCCCATCACGACATAAAGCGTTGATTGATCGCAAAGCCGCAGCTTTGATTTTGCAACAATGGTTAGATGCCCGGCGAACTAACCTTAAATTCACGGAAGTATCTGCTGAGTAACCATAGCTCTAGCATGATATTCTGAAATCTGTTACCCAGCACTTAATTGTGTATCCAAGACTCATTGTTTGACATATCTTGTCATTAAGCAGTTAAACGATTTCTCAAGTAGCTGGTAATTATTAAAGTTCTACACTTGGGCTATGTTTTCCTCTTCTTTTTCTGACGAACACGATCGCGAACATTCTGGTACCATCAGTTTGACAGATGACAAAGGGCGATCGCTTGAATGTTATGTAGAGCATTCGCTTGAAGTTGATGGGCAAGAGTATTTTTTACTTCTTCCTATTGACTCACCAGTAGAAATTTTTGCTTGGCAAGGTGATGGTGAGGAAGAAGAAGCCATTCTTGTGGAAGATGATGCGACTATCGACCAAATTTTTACCACTGCCCAAGCGGTTTTGTCTGAGCAGAACTTGGTTTTGAAGAACACAGCTTATGCTTTGACTGTCGGTGGCGAGCTCCCACCAGTTGAAGAATCAGAACTTTTCACTTTAGAAATAGAAGATGAAGAGTCAGATTTAGAACCAGAGCAATTACAGTTATTAGCTAGCTTTTACTACGAAGAGCAAGAGTACGCAATTTACACTCCCCTCGATCCACTGTTATTTTTTGCACGGATATCAAAAAGTGGTAAACCTGAATTGCTCTCTCCAGAAGAATTTCGCCAAGTACAGCCACTATTAGAAGAACAGTTGTTTAATGAAGTTGAATAAATTCAAAACTCAAATTAAGAATGAAAAATTTTAATGCTTAATTAAGATTTTGAATTAAGTAGTTTTTGCAAAACTGGGTTCTAAAGAACACAAGGAGAGAAGAGATGAATCATAAGTCTTGTCTCCTTGTTTTAATATTTTGGCATATATTTCAAGTCAGACGTTCATGTGATAAATCATACAACCAGGTAATGAAAATCTCTTTTCTGCTCCCTAACCCTGTTTTCAAAAAACCCTACACCCTAGAAGGGTGAGGCTATACAAACCAAGCCCCAAAGTTCTGAGCATCGGTTTCCAGCGCACCCTGCGCAAAGCCACCTCGTTTACAGACTTCTCTTTGCCTGCGTGGGCTTTGTCTTAAGTAGCGATACCCTTCTAGGGTATTGCATCAAAATCGCGTTGCTCCCTTTTTGCGCCAATTCATACTACCTACTTTCATGTGGTTCAATGCTTCTACTGAATCATCATCCTAGCTAGACCTTTTGTCACGATGCTAGTAAATGTTGGCTTTAGGTATGATAAAGCTATGTGCATCTGTCTTTGCAAAAGAATCAAAGCTTTTGTTGCTACTACCTACCACAAGGAATTTAACCTAGAAACAATAGTCATGATTGATAATTTGGCCTAATGACTATTAACTAATAAATAGTGACTACTAACTAATGACTATGCCCTGGAACAAGCTTCTACAGCCTGATTTAATTTTAGAAGGTTCAGTATTAAACCTCACACCAGACATAATTCAACGATATGGGCTGAAGGGGATGGTGTTAGATGTAGATGAAACTCTGGTACCGATTAGGGTAGCATCCGCTTCTGTTGAGTTGCAACAATGGGTAAAGGAAATCCGCCAGGTAGTAAGTCTTTGCCTGGTAAGTAATAACCTTAGTGAACCTCGAATCGGTGGTATTGCTCGTTCTTTAAATTTACCCTACTACCTTGGTGCTGCTAAACCTTCAAGACGTAAAATTAAAGCTGCACTCCAAACTATGAACTTACCAGTACAGCAAGTTGCTATGGTGGGCGATCGCTTATTTACTGATGTTTTAGCAGGCAATAGATTGGGAATGTTTACTATTTTGGTTGAACCGATTATTCTTTCAGATGTTGCCCTTCGTTCGCACCCAGTACGTAATTTTGAAGTCTGGATATCCGAAATTATGGGAGCTTCTATATCTCCTAAAAAGCGTAGATTAGTAAATCTTGACAAATTGACAGGAAAATAAATCTAAAGAAAACATTAAAAATATTTTGTTGAAGACGAAAATAGGAGATTATAAGTATTAATAACATGGGATCAGCCAAATAAAGATCCTAAAAATAGCAAGTAACTATAAATTTGTAAAGCGTCAACCTAAAACTTTATATAGGTTGGCGTTTTGCATTTTAATTAGATTTTAATAGCTATTAATTGAATAGCTTTTGTTGTCCATTAGTTTTGGTAAATTAAAACAGCAAGAAGCAAAAATCATATATTTAGAAATCGAACATAGATAAACTACAAGATGCACACCAATGATTTATCTTGTGGTATGTCCGTGTTCATCTGTGTTCGTTATGAGCCTAAACTTCGATTTTGCAATCAATCTATTGTTTGCTGCAACTCAAGATGAGTTCGGCTAATTCATGTGTAACTTGTACACCAAGTAACAGTATTACTTGCTCTAACTTTTCTCGCTGCCAATTTTTAACTTTGGATAAGCAATGCGTTTGTGGTGGAATTGTTGCCAAACTTCTACAAAAATCTCAGCTATTTTCGTTAATTCTTCCCGTGTTAATCCTGAATCAACAAGTTGATTATCTTGCCATCTAGCACGCAGGATGTTGTTTAGCATTGCCAAAGCTTGTTCGGGAGTGGCATCTTTAAGCGATCGCAGTGCCGCCTCGCAAGAATCAGCTAACATGACAATTCCAGTTTCCCGCGATTGAGGAGGTGGGCCATCGTAACGAAAATCTGCCTCGTTTACTGATAAACTAGAATCCTCCTTCGCCATTTGCTGTGCCTGGTGATAAAAGTAGGCAATTTGCATCGTTCCTTGATGCTCTGGAATAAAAGCTTGAATTGCTGTTGGTAATCTGTGTTTGCGTGCCATTTCTAAGCCTATACCAACATGCTTTTTGATAATTTCAGCACTTTTCCAAGGATCTTTAATTTCTGTGTCATGTTTATTTGGTCCCCCCATTTGATTTTCAATAAATGCTAGGGGATCATGCATCTTACCAATATCGTGATACAGTGTTCCGGCTCTTACTAATTCAACGTTGCATCCTAATTGTTTAGCTGCGGTTTCGGCAAGGGTAGAAACAAACAAGGTGTGCTGGAACGTTCCGGGAGTTTCTGTGGCAAGTCGCTTTAACAAGGGGCGGTTGGGGCTTGCTAGTTCAGCTAAACGAATTGGGGTGACTAAATCAAATAGTTTTTCTAAATAGGGACTTAATCCTAAAGCGACAATGCTCCAAACTAAACCAGATAAGGCAAAAAATCCTGCTTCTTGGAGTACGACATATATATTAGGGCCAAATGCTGCACCAAACAGAAGCTGAACTACTAAATATACACCACCCTCAGTTAAAGCTATGGCTACACCTAATAGTGCCAGTTCTTCACGCGATCGCAGGCGGTGTGCCATGCAACTGCCTAATATTCCCCCTGCCGCTCCTGCTAAAAGTCCAATCTTGTTGATTTCTAGGCTAATGGGTAGCAATACCACCAATAAACCCACCACTGTCACACCCAAATTAGCTCCGTAGAAACTACCTAGCAATAAACCAAGCCCACTCCAGGTAGTATAAGGTGTACCCAAGGTTAACACTAGTGGTGTACTTAAAGTCAGCAGTAATACCAATAGACGATCACTCTGCCGCCACCGACACTTGAAACGTCGCTCAACGAAAGCAAAAATGATTACAGCCCCACAGACAGCACCTCCTAAATACATTAATCCTTGCCAATTAATTTCTCGGCGTACTAAGCGATAATGCTCCAATACATCTAATTTCGAGGCTGTAATTAGCTCTCCCTTACGAACAATCAAATCACCTTTGCGTACAGTTACCATGACAGGTTTGATCTCGGCAAGCACCTGATCAGTCTGTAGTTTTGTTTGCGCTTCATCTTTCGTCAGATTAGGCATTAAAACTGCTAATAACAACTTGGTTGCCAAAGGTTTAGCTTGTTTTGGCATCAACGTCTGTACTTGTACGCTGACTGCATTTTGTAAAATACTCAAAGGTAACCCAGGAGGAATTCCTTGAGTGAGAATTCGTTCCGCACTCTGCTGAATCCCCATTTGCGTTTTTGCCCAATCCTCGTCAGATAAGTCGAGGAAGGAACTTGGATCATATAGTGTTTGGGAATCCTCATTTAGTAGTTGTAAAAGTTTGGTACGGGCTTTAATGTAACTTTGGCGTACTTGAAAAATTTTGGTTAAAAGTGAGGACAAGTTTTGCGTAGAAGTCTTGAGGCGGTAAGCTTCTAATTCTGCCATTGCTTGCATAAAATCAGCATTTTGGAAAAACTCTACTAATTTGGAATCATGGGTAGAGGAAGCTGCGAGTAGGGAAGACTGTGTTGAGGATAGTAAGCTTGTATCGGTTTTCTGTTTGTTTGGATGTTGAGTCAACATCCCTGTTTTTTGCTTATTAGGGCGCTCTAAAGCCAGCAGCAAAGCTTGCCACTCTTGATCGGCGCAGGAGCGCAGATAACGCTGGCTGCGTAGAGATAAAGCAAGCGTATCATAAAAAGGAAAGGAGCCAGCAGCAGCTCGAATTTGGTTACCCCGCTCTAGAAGTTGTTGTAAATTTTGGTTGATTTGTTCATTGATACTTTTATCAACCATCAACACTGGTACAGAACTTTTACTGGCGGCTTTAAGCTTGGCTTCTGTTTTTTTCTTATCTTCTATTTGAGTAGTATGAGGTGCTCTAATTGTCTCTGGAGCAACTGTATCAATTTTTAGCTGCGGCTGATTATATAATTTTTGTCCCATGACACCTGTAAGGGACAATACTGCGATCGCAAAAACAATAGGAGAGCGTTTGCCATTAGTACAACTATCAGCCGCCTTATAAATTGGCGTTTTTTGGGTGCGATGTCTACCTTTCACAGGTGATTTCGATATATACAAACAGTTTAGGACTTTGTAATGTCGCCTCCAGTAAGATAATTGCTGGGTTAAGGTTTGAAAAAATGGCTGCGTTTTCATCGCTTATGACGCAGTTGCTTACTGTCATAGGTTAAATAAAATAATTCTGAAATGAAATGGGTTTTAAAGCCATATGTTTGCCACAATTGTTACTTACAGAAACTAAATTAAGATCCATCTTTGATCCAAGATTGATAAAAATTTTATAAAAATTAATTCTTTGTAAGTAATGTTTGTTGCGTTTCTTAAATGACTATATGAATACGTAGAGATCGCATTAACGTAGCCGAATGACACGAGGAGCTGCGATCGCCTGGGGAAGCACTGCGCTCGATGTTCTAGCCCATTTTTCTTCGCTGGTTTTGCTTTGCTCTAAAGCAGGACGATATACTCCAGACCAGGTAGCAATCAGTGCATCCGCTAATTGTAGCATTTGGGAGAAATTCGTCAGGTGCCACTGTGCCGAGCAGGTTTTTGCAAACAAGAAGTGCCAACTGATGGGAATACCGAGGGTACTGTTATAAGTTCCTGATAAAGCACCAGTAATTGCACTCATCTGTGGCGAATGTAAGTTAACCTGATTAACCCGCAAAATCGCAAGACGAAATTCCTCTAAAGTACTCAAAAAACAGTAAAAAGCCATTGTCATTGTGTAACTGAGCTTATCTTCCCTGTTGAATTCAACTTGGGTTTTTTCTAGGCTCGTATGTTTTTCTAACAAATTATTTAATTTGAATAAAATTTGTGGCACTGTTGTGGATGTGTCTCCCAAAAAAGAAATGGCTTGGGGAATCAGCGAAAGGGGAGTAAGTTTGTCAGTTAGGGATTGGGCGATCGCATAGCCCATTACCAATGCCCAATCTTGCACGAGTGGATGATTGTCCCAGATCTTAACCACATCGAGCAAGGATTGTCGGAGCTTAATTAAGTTTTCATGACAAAATAGCGCCACTGGTAAAGTCGTAAGAATTATTTCCGGCGAACTTAATGCACTTGCCTCCAAAATAATTCCTGCCTGTTGCTGACGCTTTACCCAATCATCAAAATCAAACCTGCCCAGTTCAATTAAACTTTCAGCACCTAAAAGCGCTAGTTTTTGCCAATTTCCAGATGAAAGTTCAACTCCCCTAATTCTTGTAAAAGTAGAGCGATCGCGATTTGAACCACCATCAAGCAGACTCTGGCTATGGTGTTGTTCCAAATGAATTTGAGACTGTTTTTCACTTGCCTTGGCAAAACTTTCGCCAACTAAGGCTCCCAGGAAAGTACCTCTCACTCGATTGACAAGAGAGTAGCGCATAAATTTAAAGACAGCAAATTATGAAGACTATCAGACTAAAGGATAAAAGATTTATAGTCTATACTTTATCTTCACACTTCGTCCTTAAGTAATACACTAAAGCTTGCAAGCCTAGAAGATAACTTTGAGCGCCAAAACCACTAATTTGCCCAATTGCGACTGGAGCTATATAAGAGTGATGGCGGAATTCTTCTCGCCGATATATGTTACTCAAATGCACTTCTACTGTGGGCAAATTCACCGCAGCGATCGCATCCCGTAGAGCTACGCTGGTGTGGGTATAAGCTCCAGCATTAATCAAAATGCCTTGGTGTTTTCCCAAGGCATCATGAATTACGTCTACTAAAATTCCTTCGTGATTTGACTGCATAGTAGATACTTCTACCGCCAATTTTTTCCCTTCCACTTCTAACTGACGGTTAATCTCAGCCAAGCCTAGAGAACCATAAATACCCGGTTCCCGTTGTCCTAGCAAATTTAAGTTTGGTCCATGCAGCACCAGAAGGCTCAGGGGACGGAACATCAAATCCTGCACCTTTGTTGTCAAGAGCGACGGCGCGAGCGATCATCTACAGGAATCGGAATTAATTCCGGTTCCGGCTCAACCTCCGGCCCCAAAAGGGCTTCAATTAGCTTGCGTGCCAATTCTTTAAGCTTTTCTAGCACCTTTTCTATATAGTCCATTGGACTGACCGCTCCTGAGATACTACCTCTATCTTTTCAACTTGTCAGTAAAGGAGAAACTAGCTTTTTGTTGCACTCCAGTTTTGCACTCAGCAAACTTACGCTCCCATGTTTTAGGAATAAGCCACATCTAAAAAATTTTGATGTTTTTTCTCCCTCATTTTTTAGAGTATCACATTTACAACCTAGACAACTGCATCCTACTAGGGATAGGTGTTTTGAAGAGTATAGCGCGCACAAACAACTTACAAAACCTACTTTCATAAGCTGTGTGCAGGATTTGAGCTACCTTGTGCTTCTTGCCATTATTGAGAAATTTGTTTGAACGAGTAGCAATCAAAATATAAAAATTTTTTATCCATTGTGATTTGAAGACAATGGTGTTTTACTGGCAAAGTATAAAAGCATAATTCATAGTTAATAGTCAATATTTATTTATTACTATTGACTACTAACTATTAGGTTTAGCTATCTTTTTTGGCAGCAGTAGCCGAGGATTTAGCTTTTGATTTGGTATTAGAGCGAGTTGTAGACTTAGTAGACTTCGTTGTGGATTTGCTCGTTTTGCGAGTCGATTTGCCACTCGATGCTTTGTTTGCAAGCGACTCAACAGCTATATCTAAAGTTACATCCTCTACTGATACTCCTTCTGGAATCTTAGCATTGGTTTTGCCGTGCTTGATGTAGGGGCCGTAGGGGCCGTCGTAGATATTGACTGGTTCGCCATCCTCTGGGTGAGCTCCTAATTCCCGTAAAGCAGCTTTGGACTTGCTAGTTGTAGAGCGTCCTTTTTTCGGTTCAGATAACAACTCTAATGCTCGTTCCAAAGAAATTGACAAAACATCGTCACCTGCCTTTAGGGAACGGTAATCTTTTCCTTCTTTGGCATTGTGTACGACGTAAGGCCCAAAGCGTCCTAAATTAGCTTGAATTGTCGCACCAGTTTCTGGATGCTTACCTAGTGTCCTGGGTAAGGACAAAAGGCCAACAGCCATTTCTAGGGTGACATCTTCGGGCTTTACTCCTTTTGGTAAAGAAGCTTGTTTGGGTTTGGGATTTTCGTCAGACTTATCTCCTAACTGGACATAAGGGCCATAAGGGCCAATCAATATGTATATCGATTCGCCTGTTTCTGGATGACGGCCAACTTCATCTGGGCCGGAGGTTTTTTGTCGCAGTAAGGTTTCTACCTTTTGGGGATCGAGATCGGCGGGAGTTAGATCTTTAGGAATTGAGGCTGTAACAATATCATTTCCATTTTCAACTTCTATGTAGGGGCCAAATTTACCAATGCGGATTTTGGCATCCAAATTCTCCAATTCCACTGTTCTAGCTTTATTGGCATCAATTTGGTCTTGTTTTTGTTTGACTAAAGTTTCTAGTCCTTGATCTCCCAAATAAAATTCTCGCAGGTAAGGCAACCACTTGGCTTCACCCGTAGCAATATCATCCAAAGTTTGCTCCATTTTGGAAGTAAAACTTGGATCGACAACATCAGGAAAGTATTTTTCTAGTAAATCGGTTACAGCAAAGGCGGTGAAAGTAGGTATGAGTGCGTTATTCACCAACTGAGCATAACCTTTGTCAAGGATTGTGCCGATGATACTCGCGTAGGTACTGGGGCGTCCAATACCTTCACTTTCTAGGGTTTTCACCAAAGTTGCTTCGGTATATCTAGCCGGAGGTTGAGTTTCGTGTCCCAGTGCTTCGAGATCAACACAGTTGGGATGATCCCCGACTTTGAGATTGGGCAAGATGATTTCTTGATCTTCAAGAGCCGCTTCTGGATCGTCAGTTCCTTCAACATAAGCGCGCAAATAGCCGGGAAAGTCGATACGTTTGCCAGAAGACCGAAATCCGGCATCTTCTACTTGCAGCTGTACGGTAATTTGGGTTTGGCGAGAGTCTGCCATTTGGCAAGCGACAGTGCGCTTCCAAATTAAATCGTACAATTGTAGTTCTCGTCCGCTTAAGCCTGTTTCTTGGGGAGTACGGAAGGTACTTCCCGCAGGACGAATGGCTTCGTGGGCTTCTTGAGCACCTTTGGATTTGGTGGTGTACTGCCGGGGTTTGGGGCTGAGATATTGCTTGCCGTACAGTTGTTCTACGCAGCTACGGGCTGCGGCGATCGCCTGTTCTGAAAGGTGTACGGAGTCTGTACGCATATAGGTGATATACCCTTGCTCGTACAAACTTTGGGCAATTCGCATTGTATCTCGTGCCGATAGGCGCAGTTTCCGGTTAGCTTCCTGTTGCAAAGTTGAAGTGGTAAACGGAGCCGAGGGCTTGCGAGTAATGGGGCGTTCTTCTATGTCTGTAACTGTCCAACTTTTCCCACTCAGGCGTTCTTTCAGCGCTTGTGCTTGCTCTTGGTTGAGCAGGACAACATTACGACCTGTGGTAATTTTGCCTGTTTTCGGGTCAAAATCACTACCTGTTGCTAATCGAGTTCCTGCCAATGTCACAAGCTGGGCGGCGAATGCTTGGTCTTTTTTGCTTTCTGCTTGCGGGGGAGTTAAAGTAGCTTTTAAATCCCAGTATGTTGCTTGTTTAAAAGCGCGACGCTCTTGTTCGCGGTTTACCAGCAGCCTAACCGCTACTGACTGAACCCGCCCAGCCGACAATCCCCAGGCGATTTTTTTCCACAATAAGGGAGAGAGGGTGTAGCCTACCAATCGATCTAAAATTCGCCGTGTTTCTTGAGCACGAACCAACTGCTCGTCAATATTGCGGCAGTTGTGCAATGCTTTTTTGATGGCATCTTGAGTGATTTCGTGAAATACCATCCGCTTAGTCGGTACTTTTGGCTTGAGTAATTGGTATAAATGCCAACTTATGCTTTCACCTTCTCGGTCTTCGTCTGTTGCCAGAATCAACTCTGAAGCGTCTTTCAATGCTTCTTTTAGTTGGGTGACAACTTTCTTTTTATCTTTGGGAACGACATACAAAGGTTCAAAGTCGGCGTCTACATTTACCCCGAGCTGCGCCCATTTTTCCCCTTTGACAGTGGTGGGAATTTCACTAGCTGACTGGGGTAGATCACGCACATGACCCATAGAAGCCTCTACCTGATAGTCTTTTGGCAGGTAGTTGCGAATGGTACGAGCTTTGGTCGGAGATTCGACGATGACGAGAGTTGACATGGAAATTTCAAAAAAAAGAATAGCTGCTAGGCTAAACAGTCAAATTGAGATAATTGAGAGCTAAATGTAAAGATTATCAATCATTCAACAGATGTGATTTAATCCTCACATAAACTGTCCGCCTGTAAAATCCCCTCACACTGTGGCATAGGACTGTTGCCACTTCCACAGTGTAGTTTTTCCTAAAGGATAGGGAAAGCGGATCTATGGAATTTCCAGTTATTTCAATCTTTAACTTATCTCAGGCATAATTGGCGACTATTAATTTGAAAATATCTATTTTTGAGGATAGAAGAGGTATGAGTTCACAAAACCTAAGTATTTGCTGTGCGATCGCCTAATGCTTGTCCGAAGACACTCATCAGCGAAAGGAACCCAGCAACGATGAACCCTGCTCCACATCCTTTGCCTCTTGCCTAACCTCCTAACTATGCCAAAATTAAATCAAAGCTTTTAAGCTTAAATAAAAATTAATTCTGTAACTTCAGGAGAAGCAATCATGCAACCAATTCGTCAAGGTGACGTTATTCTACTGCCTGTGCAGCAAATAGATGGACAAAAACTGCCACATTTAACTTTGGCAGAAGGTGAAGTTACTGGACACAAACATTGCATCATTGACGGACAAGCGGAGTTATACGAGCAAGATGGCACCTTATATTTGAGTGTACTTTCATCTGAGGCATTGCTTGTTCACGAGGAACATAAGTCCATTGTTATTCCCCAGGGTACATGGATGGTGAGAATTCAGCGAGAATATGAACCTGAAAGTTGGCGCTATGTTACCGATTAAGGCAGTAATGATTGTTTTTTCCACTTTTTACACCTATTGCTTAAGCGCCTTTTTAACTGAGCTTTTAATTGTGTTCCCTACATTTTGTCAAAATAATTACTGTTTATTTGTTCCCAAGTTAGAATTTTTTAATTCTTGATTTTTTACTCTCAGCTTTCTTTATATGTTAATCATTCAGAAAAATTAAAGAGTATTTTTTGTGGTTCTTGAGCAAATAAATACCCATAGGTAACTACATTATACCAATGCGTGGATTTTGGATTAAAAACATTGATTAATAGGCTAGTCCAAGATTTTGAAACAAGACTCCCGCGTGCCAATTTGGTATTAACTGATTTTTAAATTTCATCTCAATATACTTCATGTTTTTCGATAGATATTGCTTGTAGACAAAATCTTTGACAATTTGACGACCGAAAAAATACTAATCTTATCCACGATCAACTTAACCTCCATCGTGAAATAATAATATCAAAAATCACAATTCTATAATAGATAGATATAGTTAATATTTGTAATTATCGTTATTGATGAAATATTGACTTCAATATTAGTTAAATATTTGATAGTCATAAACACTCACCAAAATATAAATACTTTCAAAGCTAAAAAAGTAAAATTGTTGATTTAAGCTACATAATGACTAGATTAGGATGTTATCACTCTACGCTATTATGCTTAATCTACGAAGATAGTAAATTAAGGAAT
The DNA here is from genome assembly GCF_030381805.1 of Chlorogloeopsis sp. ULAP01. NCBI lineage: Bacteria > Bacillati > Cyanobacteriota > Cyanophyceae > Nostocales > Chlorogloeopsidaceae > Chlorogloeopsis > Chlorogloeopsis sp. ULAP01. The sequence goes on along the minus strand of NZ_JAUDRH010000010.1, from coordinate 27,839 downwards.
TGTATACTTAAGATTTTATTTTTAGAATTCTCTCTTCTGTATTTGTCTATTCCCAAAGTTATAGGAAATTAAGCTAACTTATGAACTCAAAGTATAAATTTTTCTAAAAACAGTTTAATATAACGAATATATTATTATTTATAATCCATCTTAAGATATATTTTTCTAGGTGTATTTAAATATTGTAAGTTTAGCAACTTCTCTAAATTTAAAACTTGGGATTTTAGAGTATGGATTCTGCCTTTTGTGACGAAGAGAAAGCCCGTAATATTAGTTATTTAGTTTTGTCATATCCTACAAATTACTGAGTGTCGTAAAAATCAATACATTTTAATTTAAAATAGAGTTTATTATAAACTTCAAACCTTGCTGAAATAGAAATTGTGATAATATAAAATCGGAGAATTTAGTTCGGCGGTAGTATTCTTGTTTTTGTCAATCATTGCAAGTGGCTCTCCGGATGAACATCTCTGCATATGCATAAGTGATTTCTGGAGAGATTAATGTCGATTTACGTAGGCAACCTATCCTACAACGTCACCCAAGAAGACCTCAGCAAGGTGTTTTCTGAGTATGGCACCGTGAAGCGAGTTCAACTTCCCACCGATCGGGAAACAGGTCGTGTGCGAGGTTTTGGTTTTGTGGAAATGGAATCAGAAGCCTCAGAAGATGCAGCCATTCAAGCTTTAGATGGTGCTGAGTGGATGGGTCGCGTCATGAAAGTTAACAAAGCAAGACCACGGGAGGAAAGAGGCAGTCGCTCTGGCGGTAATAGCTGGGGTAAGAGTAACAGTGGTGGATACTCTAGGCGCTATTAAGTCTTGAATATCTTCATAAACTGAGGCTGAAAAGCTATTGTCGAAAGGTAAAAAACAGCATTTCGCAAGTACGATTTAATACAAAAATAGCAGTTCAGTTATTTACTGAAACTGCTTGTTTGAACATAAGCAGATCAGCACCGACTGAGCTGCTTATTAATTTTTAGAGATTATTTTGATATTTAATTAGACTAAATTTTCTGATTACTTATGCTCTGCATGGGAAAGAGAAAAATTCTGTAGCTCACGCTTGTAATCAGCTGCTGTAAGTAAAATAGGATTGGCTTTAGCATAGCGATCGCTCGTGTAGATCCTCCACCAAGCGTGTATAGCGATCGCTAAACTGAAACATAAACTAATTTGATGGTATCGATCCCGTAACAAAAACAGCGCCACGAAACTTTAGTAGAAAACACAATAGAATTAACACAGTTGGCCCTTTTATGTCTAATTGCCAAAACCTATATAGCTCATGGATTTTGCTAATGTTGCATCCCAGTTGAATGCTGGAACGATATTGCCAGAGGGAATAGTCGTAGCCACCTTCTTGGGGGTTTTGATTGTGGATTTGATATTGGGGCGTAATTCCTCGCGCTGGATTGGATATCTAGCGATCGCAGGTTTGTTCGCCGCAATTTTCGCCCTGTATTTGCAATGGGATAATTCTAATCCCATGTTTTTTGCTGGTGCCTTTAATGGTGATGACCTCAGCATCGTATTTCGCGGTATTGTGGCATTATCTGCCGCCGTTACGATTTTGATGTCAATTCGCTATGTTGAACAAAGTGGCACCGCTTTAGCGGAATTCATAGCGATTTTGCTGACTGCTACCTTGGGAGGAATGTTTTTATCAGGGGCTAGTGAGTTGGTGATGATTTTCGTCTCTCTAGAAACTCTGAGTATTTCCTCTTATTTACTGACAGGTTATACAAAGCGCGATCCTCGTTCTAATGAAGCGGCGCTGAAATACTTGTTGGTTGGTGCTGCTAGTACAGCTGTATTTTTGTATGGTGTTTCCCTGCTGTACGGTTTGTCTGGCGGACAAACAGAACTGAATGCGATCGCTAGCGGCATTGCTACAGCCAACCTAGCCCAATCTTTGGGTGTAGTCATTGCTCTTGTATTTGTGATTGCAGGTGTAGGCTTTAAAATCTCTGCTGCACCCTTCCACCAATGGACGCCAGATGTTTACGAAGGCGCACCTACCCCAGTGATTGCCTTTTTGTCTGTGGGTTCTAAAGCAGCTGGGTTTGCCCTTGCCATTCGCTTGCTGACAACCGTTTTCCCTCTCGTCGCCGAGGAGTGGAAATTTGTTTTCACTGCCCTCGCCGTACTGAGTATGATTTTGGGTAACGTAGTTGCTCTTGCCCAAACCAGCATGAAACGGATGTTAGCTTATTCATCCATTGCCCAAGCTGGATTTGTGATGATTGGTTTGATTGCTGATAGCCAAGCAGGATATGCCAGTATGGTATTTTACCTGTTGGTCTACCTGTTTATGAACCTGTGCGGTTTTACTTGTATTATCCTCTTCTCGCTACGAACAGGAACCGATCAAATTGCCGAATACTCTGGTTTATATCAGAAAGATCCTCTTTTGACTTTGGGCTTAAGTATTGCCCTACTGTCTTTGGGAGGAATACCGCCCTTAGCTGGATTCTTTGGAAAGATTTACCTGTTCTGGGCTGGATGGCAAGCAGGCCTTTATGGTTTAGTATTACTAGGTCTTGTTACTAGTGTTGTCTCCATCTACTACTATATTCGTGTAGTTAAGATGATGGTGGTTAAAGAACCCCAAGAGATGTCTGATGCTGTCAAGAATTATCCTGAAGTGCGTTGGAATTTACCTGGATTTAGACCTTTGCAGGTAGGTTTGTTAACAACCTTAATCGCCACTTCCATTGCAGGAATTTTGTCCAATCCCATATTTACCCTGGCTAATAATTCCATCACTCATACTTCAATGTTGCAAGCCAAAGCAGTTGATAGTACTCAGGTAAGTGCTATGTCTGCCAAACCTACTGAGGGGTTGTAAGTTTACTTACAAATATAACTCAAACTTATGCAATCAAGACGCCTGATGTTAAAGTCAGGCGTTTTTGCATATTTGTAACTTTAAGACAGTATTAAGTACTTGCACACATTAATTACACTTTCTTTTTCACAGGCTGGAGCCTGAGAAAACATTGATTGAGGCTCTGTCTCCAGTTTTTATGACCATACTCTGTATGCTAATGAGAAATTCCCTACTAAGAGTTCCCTTTTATTTTGCACGACCACTTACAAATTTGAGTGGCTTTGTGTTCTCATACCATTTCACTTTTTGAGTGATTCATATTCAACCCCTCCCAACCTCCCCTTGCTAAGGGGAGGTGCCGTAGGCGGTGGGGTACATCCATATCAGCCTTTTCGTGAAATAGTATCACTCTTTACCTTGGTCTAGTATAAGTGGTTAATTTGTCAATCACACTTTAGATATATATTTTATTAGTCGTTGTATTTCATACAATTGGGAATTGTTCACAAAAGCACCTAATATTCGTAGATAATTGCAGAAAGCAAAATGCTGGCTTACTCTCATGACTGTCTTGATAAGCGGAAATTAAGTTAATTGTGACTGGTCACGTGAAAACATCTAAGAAAAATAATGTGTACTATAAGACAAAGTTAAATGTCAATATATCATAATAATACAGTAAATATACTTGATTAATTAGTTAGTAATTTTACGTATAGCAACTATTATGTTACTTGTATTAATAATCATCAATTTTCACACTTTAGTAGCTAAATCGTAATACAAGTAGATTTATATAAGTATTAATACTTATAACTATTATTACTTTGTTTTTAGCAATACTAGAAAAAATACATAAATCCATATAAACACTATTGAATCTTAAGAAAAAATAAAAATATACTCTCAATGTATAGAGGTTTATATCTCTTCACAAAAATGTAGGGATTTGTATTATTTGTTGACAAAGGTTATAGCAGTCTTCATTTGGCTGAAATAAAGGATAAATAGGACGCTGAAGTAACCTCTTAATTCAATAAATTAGTACACATAAATCATCACAATTATGCAATTGTGTGGACACTCAGTACGTTAGCGCAGGCAACAGATAAGAGTATTGTGAAACAATTGCAAAATTCTTGCGATTGTTTAGCTTTTCTCACATCACACTAAATAAATATGTCCACCCACTGAAATTCCTGAAAGTTTGTTCGATTGGGAATCAGAAACATTTGGAAATTACAAATTCAAATTCGTTCCGTCTAAGAGTTTTCATACTCAGGTTAGAGATGTTTTGGATTAGTATTAATTTCCGTTTTGTCTATTTATTTAGATTTTATCACTAGCTTCAAAATGAAACCATGTAATTTTTGAATTTAATGGTTTTAATCTAGTTTCGAGTATTTACCCTCATTGTACAAGAAGGGTATCAAGCTACTGGAGTTAGTCATTCTATGTCTTAATAAAAGACTAGTTTGACCTATTTCGTAATAATCAAACATCAAGAGGAATTGCAACCATGAGAGAAGTATTGGAACTAATTGAAAGCAAAAAGCAAGAGTTTGCTAAATTAGCATTTTTTCAATTTTTACAAGATACCAGCATAGAACCCAGACAAAGGCTAGCATTTGCTCCCTGCTTTTCACCTTTTGTTATGGGTTTTGCAGAATTGAATAGATATGTTTGGCGTGAAGAACCAACTAATGATCCGATACAAGCTCTTATCAATCAACATACTTATGAAGATGATAGTCATTGGATATGGTTTTTAGAAGACTTACAAAAGCTAGGATTTGATATATTCTTAAATCTTACTGATGCCTTAAGATTTTTATGGAGCAGTGAAATCCAAGCATCACGGCAGACAATATATGAGATTTATCGGTATACTTACAAAGCTACTCCTATCGATAAGTTGGTGGTAATAGAAGCGATAGAAGCAATAGCAGATATATTTCTCTCAACAACTACACAAGTTACTGAAGAATTAAAACTAGTGACTGGTAAAAAATTCAAATACTTTGGTAATCATCATTTTTTAATTGATTCCGATCATAGTATGTATTCTTCAGATAATTTAGATATGATTAATAATATTCAGTTATCTGAAGAAAGTCGCGAGTATGCTTTTAAATTAGTTGACAAATCATTTGATTTATTCAAAGATTTCGTTGATTTCCTTTTAATTCAAGCTCAAGAATTTAATTTAGCAAAAGATTTTTGCTTGAACACAGGGAATAAATCTCTATATCTAAAAGATGAACAAATTAATCTGGCAACAGAAATCTTAGAGTCGAGTAGTGAAAGTAAGGTTTTAATCAGCGATATCAATTAGACTTGAGTTAAATTACCAATACCACGTCGAGGTTAAAATAATTGGGTTGATAAAATTGCTAAAATCTTGTTTTTTAAAGATTATAGTAATTGTATTTACCAATAATTGACCTTAGACGTGCTGCTAAAATTTTGACCTAAGTTGGAATTTCAATAATGAACTCAGTTCCTTTTTCTGGAATAGAATTACATTTTAACTGACCTTTGTGTTTATCTACTATAATTTGATAGCTAATTGATAAACCTAATCCAGTTCCTCTACCAACAGCTTTAGTAGTAAAAAATGGATCAAAAATTTTATTTTTTATTACTTCTGGCATACCAAGACCGTTATCAGCAATCCGAATATTCACTCTATTATTATTAATCAACTCAGTACATATCCAAATAGTTAAATTCAAATTTTGAGAATTGAAATTTAAATCTTGACTGTTCTTTGTTTTTTCTTCTAGAGTATCAATGGCATTACTTAGAATATTCATAAACACCTGATTTAACTGTCCAGCATAACAGGTAACTTCGGGCATTTGTTTATATTCTTTAATCACTTGAATTTCAGGGCGATCGCTCTTTGCTTTGAGTCTGTGTTGCAGAATCATGAGAGTGTTATCTATACCCTCATGAATATCTACAGGTTTCATATCAGCTTCATCTAGGCGTGAGAAATTGCGTAAGCCCAAAACAATATTGCGGATGCGCGACGTTCCAATCTTCATTGAATCCAAAAGCTTAGGCAAGTCTTCTAATAGAAAATTTAGGTCAATTTCCTCTCCTTTTTGTACAACTATAGCAGAGTGATTGGGATATTCCTGTTGATAAACAGCAATTAAATCTAGCAAATCTTGCACATAATCTCTAGCATGAGCGATATTACCATGAATAAAGTTTATCGGGTTATTAATTTCATGAGCAATTCCTGCAATCATTTGCCCTAAACTAGACATTTTTTCACTTTGAATCAGTTGAGTTTGGGTACTTTGCAAATCCAGAATTAGTTGCTGCAAACTTCGATTTTTTTCGTTGAGTTCCTGCGTTCTCTCCTCAACTTTTTCCTCTAGCGTGTGACTGTATTCTTCCAAGCGTTCTTTAGTTTCCGTCAAATCTTTGTAAAGGATAGCATTCTCTAAAGATATTGCAGCTTGGGTGGTAATCACTTTCAACAGTTCTATGCGATCGCGTGTAAAAGCTCCAGTTGCAAGATTGTTTTCTAAATAAAGAATACCAATAAATTTACCTTGATTGCTAATTGGAATACACAAAAGGCTCTTGGGTTGTTGCTCGTTAATATAGTGATCGCCACTCAGAAACTGTTCAATTTTGGCATCATCTTTGACAAATATTTCCCTAGTACGTTTAACATAGTTAATCAAAGTAATAGGAACATCATGACTGAATTCCAGGCTAGTAGATGGAAATTGAATACCAAAAGAAGTGGAACTAATGGCGGTAACTATTAAGTCCAAATTTTCGCCTTTACTCAAAACTAGAGCGGATTTAGATGCTCCCGCATTCTCCATCAGTACTTCCATCAAGGTAGAAAGTAACTGTTCTAGCTCAATTTCTCCTGAGAGTGCTTGAGACGCTTTAATCACAGATGCCAAATCTAAAGAGTTAGAAATACTTGTGTGAGAACCAATGACAGTTTGGTGATTGTTCAAGGTTGACATAGATGTAGTATCGTGAAAACTGCTTTTATCATTGGGGTAAAAGTTGAGTGTTTCACGTTGGAGAATATAAGCAAGTAAGTGGGAATAACGTTTTGCTAAATCATCTACCTTGGCTTTTGCTCCCCAACGAACATATCCGTAGTAAGCATCAATTAAATAGACTTGAGCTATTTTCTGTTTACCATGTTCTAAATAGAACATCGCCGCAAGTTCGTTAGCAAGAGCTTCTTCATTGATGTACCCATTTTCTTTCGCAAGCTCAATTGCGCGATCGTAACAGTTTATAGCTTCTAAGTATTGACCTACAACTCTATACCTTTCAGCTTCTACTAAATAATATTTATGTAGATAATTCATAGGGGCATGATTTGCCCACTTTTGTAACTTTGCTTGGTTTTCTATGACTTTATTTAATAAAATTTCCCTTTCAGCTTGCGCTTCTGAAGATAACGCCAAAGCTATTAGAGAATCATAAAAATGAAAAATAGGTACAGTGATAAAACCTGTTCCACCGGCTAGGTATTGTTTTGCTTTAATAGAGTTTTCCTTAGCTTGAACTAAGTCACCAAAAAAATAGCAAAGAATAAGTTGGTGTAAATAAAAATAGTGAAGTCCATTAATATCATTAGCTTGAATCAACAAAGGAAGATATTCTTCAGCTTTGTATATCTCACCAGTTAAGATACAAGGTTTTTGGGTGTTACCTAATAAATTAATAACAGCTTGCCAGCAAATTTTACAATAATGTGATGTTGTTGCTTGTTTATGACTTTCTAAGAGATGACAATATTCTTTTATTTCTTCTTCTAATTTTGATAATTCATTACCAATAAAATATAAATGTTGACAGATATCTTTAACACAATAGCCAACAAATTCTAAGTTTCCAGTTTCTAGCGCTATTTGATAGCTTTCTAACATAATCGGCAAAGTTTCTTTAATATGCGAATTTCCATGCACAATAAAGGCACTAACAACATAAAAAGTTCTAGACTTTATATCTTTGATATTAAATTTTGTAACTAATTTTAAAGCTAACTTGGCAAATTTGTCTGCTGCTTGGATATCATCAAGAATACCGTTTAATAGGATACCGTAACATGCATAACAAAAAGCTGATAGAGGAGCATTGCCATGCTTAACTGATAAGTTAACTTGAAATAAAATTATGAGTGGAAATAGTAAAGGATCTGCAATGTAGCTAGAAGGAATCATACTTGCTATTAGCCGCATAATTGCCAATTCTTCTACAGCAGTCATTAATGGTAGATTAGCTAATTCATCTATAGTTTTTTTGGCAACTAATGTATAAGTTTCACTAAGTACTTGTTGAATATCAGACTCATTCGGTTTATCTGGAAAAGACACTCCAAACAAATTTAGCGCTTGTCGTGCGATCGCAATTGCTGCCGAAAGTTTATTTTGTGATGTATAAGCTTGAATTTTAACTTCATAAACTTTCACTTTTTCTAGCAGTGTTTTAGCTTGTGCTAACACTTCTTGGATAAACTCTTCCATCTGTTCCAAGCTACCAGCCAAGGATGCTGCTTCGGCAGCTGTTTCATATAAGGCTAAAGTTAATTTATATTGATTGTGCCACTTATTATCTTCTAACAGTTTAATTCCAGTAGTTAAATATTTAAGTGCTGCCGTATAAGCTGTTGATGCTAAAGCTCGTTGTCCGGCAATTAAATTCATGTTAGCGAGTTGATTGCATTCTGCTTGCTCAACGATTAAATCTACTGCTATATTGAACTGATTCACTAAAGAAAAAATATTTTTTTCTTGCTCAACTTGGGGAATTGTATTTAATAGCAGTCTCCCAATTTTTAAGTGAACTGTCTGTTTTTTAGCTTCAGCAATTAAAGTATAAGCAGCTTGCTGTACTCGGTCATGGACAAATTTATATTTAGGTAATGGGGTAGATGTTTCTACATCATCACTTGTTAGTAATCTATCTCCATTTTCTGCAAATAATTTATAATTCTCTGTTTGAGGTAAGATTAATCCTTCATGTAAGGCTATCCATAAATCCGATGCTGTATCTGTAATATTTTTTTCATAAACAATAGAAAGAGATTTTAGGTCAAATTGATTGCCGATACAAGCAGCTAATTTCAGAATTTCTTGAGTAGGCTTTGGTAATTTCTCTATTTGCAGTGCCATAAATTCTACGACATCATCTGTAAGAGATAATGTCTTAATTTGTGTAAGATTGTATTGCCAACAACCAAGGTCAAAATAGAATTTTATTAATCCATCACTATGTAAATACTTAAGAAATTGAGTAGCAAAAAAAGGATTCCCCTTAGTTTTGATAAATGTCATTTGAGTGAGAGGAACAGCAAGCATTTCCGTACAATGGAGAGTATCAGCAACCAATCTGTTTAAATCACTTTGATTGAGATTTTTGAGGGTAATTGTATTAATAGTCGCTCCATCTTTTTCACTTTCATTTAGTGTTAAATAAAGTGGATGTGTTTTAGAGACTTCATTATCTCTATAGGCACCAATCAGTAGGAGGCTACCCTGAGTTGCATCTATGAATTCTGGATTGTATCTCTCTAAATCTTTGTGGAGAACTGCTGAATCTCTCCTTTCAAAAGTAGGTGTAGTACGGTATGAATTTGAGCTAACTAGTAATTGAAGAAATTTCAAAGAAGCCGCATCTGCCCATTGCAAGTCATCCAGAAAGATAACTAAGGGATGTCCTTGGCTACTAAAGACTTGAATAAATCTTTGAAATAGTAAATTGAAGCGATTTTCGGCAGCACTAACAGAAAGTTCTGCAACCTCTGGTTGCTTGCCAATAATTTGTTCTAATTGAGGAATTACATTAGTAATAACCTGAGCTTGATCGCCTAATGCCAGTAAAATCTGCTCTTGCCATTGTTGAATTTGAGCATCAGATTCACTCAGTAGTTGTCTAATTAAATCGCGAAAAGTTTCTATCCATGCAGAAAATGGAATATCGCGTTGGAACTGGTCAAATTTTCCTCTAATAAAGTAGCTGCGCTGACGAACAATTGGTTTGTGAATTTCGTTGACAACCGCGGTTTTGCCCACTCCAGGATCACCAGCAACTAATATTATTTCCGTTGTCCCACGTGTCACACGCTCAAAAGCAGCGAGTAGAGTTTCTACCTCCCGGTGACGACCGTAGAGTTTTTCGGGAATAATAAAACGGTCTGAGATATCCCTAGTTGCTAATTCAAACGAGTCTATCTTTTGTGTTTGTTGCCATTGTTGTTTACACGCTTCTAAGTCATACTTTAGCCCTAAGGCACTTTGATAACGTTCTTCGGCATTTTTTGCCATCAGCTTGCTAATGATATCAGATAGGATTGATGGAATTTTTGGATTAATACAACTGATGCGTGGCGGTTCTTTGGCAATGTGACAGTAAACTAACTCCATCTGATCAGTGGCTGTGAAAGGTAACTGTTCAGCGAGGAGTTCAAAGAAGGTAACACCAAGGGAATAAAAGTCGGCACGATAGTCAATGCCTCGGTTCATCCGTCCGGTTTGTTCTGGAGAAATGTAAGCAAGGGTACCTTCTAAAACGTTGGGACTTGTCAAACTTTGAAGTTCTCTTGGTAGAACAGAGGCGATACTAAAGTCGATGATCCTAACTTCTTTAGTGCTTGGATGAATCAGAATATTGGCGGGTTTAATATCTTTGTGAATGACGCGATAGCGATGTAACCCGTCAAGGATAGAGGCGATTTGAATACTAATATCGAGAAAAAGCTGTAGATTTATAGGTGATGTTTCTATATTTTTCTCTATCCAGTGCTTAAGGGAAATGCCACCAAAGTCTTCCATAACAATGGCATAACCATTGCGATAATTTTCTAAACTATAGGTTTTGACAATACCTGAAAGATTGAGATTTTTAGTGATGGAATACTGATTGCGGAACTGGGCAATTTCATCAAAGCTAGGATATTCATTCCGCATCATTTTGATGATGACAGTTTTGTGGTCTTGTTCTCTGATACCGCGATAAACTATTGTTTTACTACCCAAATAAATTTGTTCGACAATGCGATAGCCAGGAAAGGGCTTAATTGTATCTAATAATACTGTCATTTGCCTAGCCTTACACTCTTAGTATTTATGTTTTATTATTCCCAAGGACAGATTGACAATATCATTAATCATGTCATGTGTATAAATTAAACTTATTTTTAGATATAGTCTATGTAATAATATGTAAATAATAGTTAAATTTTAATATTTGCAAAAGAAAAAAGCCTGCTTAAGCAGGCTGGTGACTTTAAGCGTAGATATAAAAATTTAGAGAATGCTATTTGATTTTCTGTTTAATAAAGGTCACCACCTGAGCTAGTTGTTTCTTCAAGCCATCAATTTCTACCTGCATAGCTGCAATTTTTTCATTAAGTGCTTGAATTTCATTAGCAGAGGAAGTCGTTGCGATCGCCTCTGTTGCTGTAGCACCATTATTATTTGTAGGTGTGGCAACTGGAGTTGGTTCTGGGCGTGGCTGTTTAGCCTTTGTCATGGCTGCTTTAATCGCGCCAAGTAGTTGCTTTTGATCAAAAGGCTTGCCAAGAAATTCAAAACCTTCAAAGGGTTCTGGAAGCTTTTCTGTTACCTCTTCTTTACGACCAGACATAATTACTAAAGGAACTTTCTTTAGCTCTGGTTGAGACTGAATCTGCTGAAAGACTTCCCAGCCACTCATTTTTGGTAACAAGAAATCCAGCATAATTAAGCTAAATTTTTCTTGACGGATAAAATTTAGTCCTTCTACACCATCTTTTGCTTCCAATACCTCAAAATTGCCGGGAGGCAACATCTCACGTACTTTTACCCTGACTACTGTAGTGTCATCGATAACTAAGATTTTGTTAATTGTCACGACTGCTTACTCTAACAGAAACTTTAGGTTGGATGGCTGTTTTGCCGATTAATACTACTTAATGCTCCCACTATATCCAATAATTTTCTTGATTGGGGGATAGTATTTTCTAGGAGAATACTAGGAAGTACTGAGTAAATTAATTAACCTTCGTTTCTATTTATGAAATTTATGTCATGGTAATAAAAGTATGGCGGAAAGCCTGCTTCCCTAATCTTTTTAAACTTGTTTGGATATCTATGTCCTCTTTGCGAGCAAACCAACTCAAGTCTGAAATTACGGCTATGCCGACATGGTTACGTCGCCCGATTGGCAAAGCTAGCGAACTCTCAAACGTACAACGTATTATCAAGCAACGTCAAATTCACACTATTTGCGAAGAAGGGCGTTGTCCAAACCGGGGAGAGTGCTATGCTCAAAAAACCGCGACTTTTTTATTGATGGGGCCGACTTGCACTAGATCTTGCGCTTTTTGTCAAGTTGATAAAGGTCATGCACCCATGCCTTTAGATCCCGAAGAACCTCAAAAGGTAGCGGAAGCAGTGCAGCTTTTAGGATTGCGTTATGTGGTGCTGACTTCTGTAGCCCGTGATGATTTACCGGATCAGGGCGCTGGTTGGTTCGTGAAGACGATGGAGGCAATCCGCCAGATTAACCCAGAAACTCAAATTGAGGTGTTAACTCCCGATTTCTACGGTGAATACCAGCGTATAGCCACGATCGCCAAAGCAAAGCCAGCTTGTTACAACCACAATATCGAGACAGTACGACGGTTAACAGGCAAAGTCCGACGCGGAGCAAAATACGATCGCTCACTGCAAGTATTACAAATTGTTAAAGAAATTGATCCAACTATTCCTACCAAATCCGGTTTAATGCTGGGACATGGAGAAACAGTTGAAGAAGTAATAGCAACACTGGCAGATTTACGTCAGGTAGATTGCGATCGCCTGACTATTGGTCAGTATATGCGTCCTTCTTTAGAGCATTTATCAGTACAAAAATACTGGACACCAGCAGAATTTGACGAATTGGGTGCGATCGCAATCCAAATGGGATTTAGCCATGTTCGTTCCGCACCCCTTGTTCGTAGTTCTTATCATGCGGGGGAAGAGGAGTAGGGATTAAGGACTAGGGACTAGGGACTAGGAATAAAGAGATCCTAATACCCAATCCCCAATCACCAGTACCCAATCTCTAATCCCCCATCTCCCATAAGTAAGAGTACTCAAAATCACGAAAATATTTTTAACGAAACTAGCAAATAGGGGCAGCTGTTTGGTATTTCTGAAGAAGTCCTTAAGTTAGGAGATAATTCTCATGGCAACAGCAGATAAACCCGTAGCTCAATCAACAACAGCTAAACCTCCCTATCCATTTCGTACAGGCTGGGCGCTGTTCCTTTTAGCTGTAAACTTCCTTGTGGCTGCCTATTATTTCCATATTATTGAATAAGCAGGTATAAACAAGGAAAAAGGTAAAGGTCTTCTTCCTTTTGCCTTTTTGTAGTGTTGCTCAAATCGTGCCTCGGAACAAACCCTTGGGACGAATGAGTAGCACTATAATCATAATTAACAGTGCTACACCTTGTTTATACTGAGAACCTAGCCAAGGTGTACTGACTTCCTGAACAATGCCAATGATGAAAGCTGCGGCGATCGCTCCATAAGGATTGCCAATTCCACCTAAAATTACCGAGGTAAATAATGGTAATATTAAGAACCAACCCATATTTGGTCTCACAGCTGTAAGCAAGCCATACATACTACCACCAAGGGAGGTAAGACTACCAGCAATCACCCACGTCCAAAGAATTATTTGGTCAACATTAATACCAGAAACTCTGGCTAAGTCTAAATCGTCAGCAACAGCTCGCATCGCTTTACCAATTTTGGTATTTTGCAGCAGGTAGTGCAGCGCTAAAATTGCCACGACAGCTAAAGCTAAAACCAGCATTTGATTTTGCTGGATGTTTAAACCCAAAATATTTAAAGCTTGAGGTACGGGCAAATCATAATTTCTGTTACTACCACCCCACAAAAAGATAATGCCATTGCGAAGGAATAATGCTAAACCGATAGAGATGATAATCAAGGTAGTGGAAGTAGCACGGATAGAACGCATCCTCGACCACAGCAGTTTTTCTGACAATAACATTGCCGCTACTGTTCCTGCGGCTGCCAGTACCATTGATAGCCAAATATTTATTCCTAAGGAATTTGCCAGTAGTGTCAGATAAGCTCCTAAAGTGAGAAAATCGCCGTGGGCAAAGTTAGACAATCGTAAAATTCCATAAGTCAGTGTTAAGCCTACTGCACCCAGAGCAATAATGCTCCCGACTGCAATGCCATTGACGATTAGTTGAGCAAATTGTGCGTCCATAGTCTTAGGTTAGTCTTTCGCAATTCCAGCATAGTGCTTTCATACAACAATTCATGGTCTCACCCCCAGACACGACACTAGCAATTTTGGTTTATAACTATAAGAAGGCGAGTGCGCTAATATACATAGCATGACCTTCGCATTTTTGTGCAAAGCTAAACTTTTTAAGCGGTCTAGTTGACCATGCAGCAGTATTCAAGCTTACCAGAACAGAACTCCGAAGTGGATGCAACAACAAAACTGTTGACAAAAATTCAGCAACTTCAGGCTGAGTTGTGGGTGGAGCGCAGCTTGAGTAAGTTGCAAAATAGCCTTAATAATTGCCTTGTTTCTTTTTTTACTAAAAATCAACAGACAGCGACGACAGAAGCAGAAATATTTACAACTGTGGTGGACGATCTGAAAAATGCCTTGGCTCAAGGTAGAGTGGCGATCGCACTTGTAGAACCACAAAAAAGTGTTTGTAAAGTTTCTTATATTGATTATGCTTCATGGCGATGCTCATCATCTCCATCGTTTCTGGAGATCAGAGGAAAAAAGTTTGGTTTGGAATTAGAAGAAGAAATAGAATTTGAAGATTTAGAATTTCTTGAAAAACAGGAACCTCCGAGTGCTTGGCAGCTAGTCAATATTGATGAGAGCATTATTGGTTGGTTAATTGTCACCACCACATCCATTCCCTTTGATAGCAAACCACTCGAAAATTGCTTTGTTGAACTGACATCAGAATTAATGGCACGTGCTGCTAAACAATGTGTGGCAACAATAGCGCAATTAAGGCAAATACAATCTTTACAGCAGCATTGTCACCGATTAGAACGCATTAATCAGGAACTAGAGCGCACTAATCAACTTAAAAATCAGTTCTTGGCTAACACCAGTCATGAAATCCGCACACCCCTAAGTTCGATTATCGGTTTTACTCACCTGCTTTTAGCAAAAGGCTATGAACCTAATAACGAACGTCACCAAGAGTATTTACATATTATTCAGTCTAGTGGCAAGCATTTGTTAGCTTTAATTAACGATATATTAGATCTCTCTAAAATTGAAGCAAATCAACTAGAAATACAGTGTGAAGCAGTAGATTTGCCAACCTTGTGTCGTAATACTTTGACACTTGTAAAAGAAAAAGCAGCAAATAAAGGCTTAAAACTAGTACTTGAGCTAGATCCGAATGTCACTACCTTTGTAGTTGACTCTTTGCGACTTAAGCAAATGCTGTTGAATTTGCTTTTTAATGCCCTTAAATTTACAGATAAGGGAACCGTTGGTTTACAAGTCAAAGTTAACGGTTCATTTATACATTTTACAGTTTGGGACACTGGCACTGGCATTTCTCAAGAACACCAAGCCGAACTTTTTCAACCCTATTTCCAAATAGCTAGCGCTCTAGTTAGCCGTGAAGAAGGCACAGGTTTAGGATTGGCAGTCACACAAAAGCTTGCTGAACTTCATGGAGGTTGGGTTGAAGTAGAATCACAACTGGAGCATGGCTCGCGTTTTACAATCGTACTTCCTTTGAGACAACAAGAGGCACAAGAGGAGGGAGAGAATGCAATAGTAGGGGCTGTACCTTGGGAGCACCCAAGAGAAGGGGAGGCAACAGAAGTTGCCCTTCAAGCACCTACACCTCAACTATATGGAGAACTGCCTCCTGAGCATTCACACACCATGACTCTAAGTTCTTCTGCTGAAATTTTGCTAGTAGAAAACGATCCACCAAATGCCAAGTTAATGCAAAATTATCTTGAGTCATTGAAATATCAAGTTATTTGTGTTAAAAATGCTGCCCAAATGTGGGAAATATTAAATCGGATCAAGCCAGCAGTAATTTTGTTAGATGTCCATCTACCTGATAAAAATGGTCTATTAATAGTAAAGCAGCTGCGAACAGATCAGAATTTTCAGGCTATTCCAGTCATCGCTCAAACAGCAATGGCAATGAAAGGCGATCGCGAAACTTGCCTAGCCGCCGGATTCAATGACTATATTTCTAAACCTATTGATTTACCACTCTTAGCAACTTTGGTATCAAAATATGTTCAACCACCTAAGTTGGGAAGAGATGGAAAGACAAATATTCATTAACTACACCCTTGTTTATCAGCGCGATCGCATTCCTGCAACGATGGAACGCTGATAATGTCTGCATTCGGTAGTCAGCCAAGAAATTTATTTCTTGGCTTATAGCTCAAGTCAATTCAAGTGGACTGCGAGCGCTAATTTAATACCATTTCACTTTTTGAGTGATTCGTATTCAACCCCTGCCAACCTCCCCTTATTAAGGGGAGGTGCCGTAGGCGGTGGGGTAGATCCATATCAGCCTTTTCGTGAAATAGTATAAACAGGAACACTTTCAGCGAACGGGTACTCTACCTTGAAGCCGCCTGTGGTGGGGACTGCCTCACCTCCTGACTTGAAGTTCACTTCACCTCACCCCGTCCTGTCGGACACCCCTCTCCTTGGTAAGGAGAGGGGCAAAGGGTGAGGTTTTTCATGCCTGACGGTGAGGCAGCGCGCAGAACAGGGGGTTTCCCCCATGAGCGACTGCCGTAGACGCAGCGCGGCTTCAAGGCAGAGTACCCCGTAGGGGTGAAACTTGTTTCATTCGGACTACCTTGTTTTTAAAAGATTTTGGGGTTGACATTTTTTTGTCACATTTATCTAGTAAAGTTAAAGTTACGAAATATTACTACATTTGAATTAATATCAAGCAATAATTACTTCGTAATTATTGCGATCGCAGGCTTGCTACAAGTAATTGATTTGCAGAGATTTTTAGTGTTTTTAGTTGAATTGTGAGCGGTTGTCAGTTGATGGCGAAGGTTTCCCTTTTGGGCGCGATCTTTGCTCTTAAACTCTTGCCTAACAAGAAAGCGTACTGAAATAAACCATGAATACTTCTGAAGCTAAAGTCTCAAACTCTGATCTGCATTCAGACACCCCTGATGTGCAAAAGTTGAAGTCCAGAAACAGAAAGCCTTGGCTATGGCTGCTACTAGCGTTGTCCTTGACAGTTAACTCAATTTTTTTGTGGCGGATGTTTGCTTGGAGTGGAACATCCAAACCTGCTCTAGCTCAACAACAGCCAACAGCACCACCAAAGCGTCCTGTGGAAACTGTTATCCTGACAAGGGGAAATGCCACAACTAGCGTATCACTATTGGGACAGGTAGAAGCAAGTCAGCAATCAACGATTCGCGCCCAAACTGGAGGTATAGTTAAAGACATTTTAGTTAGACCAGGCGATCGCGTCAAAACAGGAATGGCGATCGCCATTTTAGATGATTCCGATCAGCAGTTAGCAATATCACGGGCGCGAGCAGAGTTAGCACAGCAACGCAGCAACCTTGCCCGTTTGGAAGTAGGAACTCGTCCCGAAATCATTGCCCAAAGACAAGCGGCAGTTACTTCTGCCCAGGCACGAGAGCAAGAAGCACGAGATAACCTCACACGCACCACAGATTTGGTAAAGCAGGGTGCATTGTCGCAAAGGGTACTAGTAGAAGTAACAAGTGCTGTAGATGAAGCACGAGGACAAAAGCTAGCAGCGCAAGCAGCCTTAGCAGAAGCAAAAGCAGGGCCGATCAAAGAAGAAATAGCAGCCCAAAAAGCAAACGTAGCAGCAGCAGAAGCAGCTTTAAATCAGGCAAAGTTAGCCCAGCAACGCACTCGGATTCTTTCTTTAGAATCTGGAGTTGTGCAAGCACGCCATATCAGTCGCGGCGATCTCGTGCAAGATTCCGATCAAATTGTGACATTGGTATCGGGGAATGCTCTCGATATTTTTCTAGAGCTACCAGAGGAACTAAGCGGTAAAGTTACCCCAGGGATGCCGATAGAATTAACTGCGCGGGCATTGCCCCAATGGAAAGAACGTACAAAAATAACAGCAGTAGTTCCAGCCGCAGATGCAGCATCTAGAAGGCAGCGAGTGCGAGTGCAGCTAGATAACCCACCCCAAAGATTGCTACCGGGGATGGCGATCGCAGGTAATCTTGTGATGCCATCCAATCAACCCAGCTTTGTTGTCTCTCGTGATGCCCTGACAAGGCGACAAAATCAATGGCTTGTCTTTACTGTTGCTAATGGTAAAGCTAGACAGTTAGAAGTGGAAATGGTTGCCGATATGGGTAGAAATGTAGCAATTTCTCACCCACAGTTACGGGCGGGAGAACGGATAGTTTTGCGCGGTGGTGACGGTTTGTCTGATGGGGCGGCAGTGAAGGTTTTGGAGAGTCAGCCTCGTTCGGGCATATAAACATTTCAATGATTCAAACGCAGAGGAGCGCTGAGGATAACGCAGAGGAACGCAGAGTTTTGTTTGTTTCCCTCTTCTCTGTCACCTGTTCCCCGTTCCCTATTTCCTTGCCTAAATAGATAATTTATTTTACACGACAAATTATTATGAATTTCATCCAAACTGCTGTTCGCTGGCGGCACGGCACATTTGTTTTATTTTGCTTGCTAGCTCTATTGGGTATTTTCTCGCTGTTAAGGATGCCCTTGGAATTGCAACCAGGAGGCGATCGCCCGGAAATTACTATCACTACTCCCTACCCTGGTGCAAGTCCAACAGAAGTGGAAGACTTAATTACCCGTCCAATTGAAGAACGAATGGAAGAAGTGTTGGGTGTGCAGGAAATTACCAGTACTTCACGTAACGGACGCAGCAATATTACTTTGGAATTTGCCGACGGTGTAAATTTAGAAAGCCGTTTATTGGATGTAATCAATCGTTTGCAGCAAGTGCCGAGTTTGCCAGAGGAAGCTCAAGAGTCTGATGTAGAACTGGTAGGCGGTAATAGTGCGCCGATGATGTGGATTCCCTTTGCCACCAAAGACAACTTCCAAGCCGATCCGAATCGTTATCGAGATTTGGCAGAAGAGGTTGTAGTACCGCGTTTGCGGCGGGTGGCAGGTGTGGGACAGTTTCTGGTTGTGGGTGGACAACAACGAGAAGTTGAAGTCAGAATTGATCCGAAAGCTCTTTCTGATCGTAATCTCACCATTGGAGATGTGGTACGAGTCTTACGGGAAAATAACCGTGACATTAGGGGTGGGCCTTTAATTTTGGGGCGGCGCGAATATCGAGTACGGACGGTAAGCCGATCGCAAGACATCAAGCAAATTGAAGGATTTATCCTCAGGAAGGATGAGGGTGGGACTGTGTATCTGCGAGATGTGGCAGAAGTGACAATGGGGCGCAAACCGCAAGACAGCGCCCTCATGTTTAATGGTACACCTGCGGTTGCTGTGGGCGTGATTCGTCAAATTGGAGCGAATGTGCCGGAAGTAGCAAAGGGGATCCGAGCCGCAATTACCGAACTGCAAGCTGATTTTGATCAGCGTAATGAGGGCATTCGCTTTGCTTACAACTATGACGAAAGCGAATATATTAACCAGTCGGTATCCTTCGTGCAAGGAAACTTAGTGACTGGAGCGCTGTTGGCAACAATTGTTTTAATTTTGTTTCTCGGTTCGATGCAGACGGTGGCAGTTGTGGCGCTGACGATTCCCACAACGCTAGTTATGGTGTTTATAGTGATGGCGGCGTTAGGCAGAACACTAAACATCATTAGTTTGGCGGGGTTGGCGTTTGCTGTGGGGATGGTGGTAGATAACGCCATTGTGGTAATTGAAAATATTTTTACCCATATGCAGCAGGGAAAAAGTGCCTTAAATGCCGCAATTGAGGGTACTCAGGAAGTCTGGGGGGCAATGTTGGGTTCGACGCTGACAAACGTAGTGGTGTTTGTACCCTTGATTATGGTGACGGGAGAAGCAGGACAGTTGTATGCAGATATGGCGATCGCTCTTTCTGCATCTTCGCTGTTCTCACTATTTGCGGCATTGACTTTAGTACCGATGCTATCTGGACTTTTCCTGAAGCAATCGGAAGCGATGCAAATGCTACAAGGAGGAAATTATCGAGGTGGTAACTGGTTAGAACGTGCTGTTGCGAGATCTTCTGCTACATTTCGGTATTTTCAAGGTAAATTGGAAAATCTGCTTGCTGCTACTGTGAGTTGGTCGCTAGGGCGCAAGCGAGTAGGGCGCAGGCTCTTGATTCTTTCGATACCTATTGCTTTACTTTTTATCAGTATATTCCTTCTGCCTCCTGCTGACTATTTACCAGAAGGCAACCGCAATCTTGTGCAGTGGCGGGCAGAACCCTTACCTGGTACTAGCATTCCCGAAGCCATACGCCAGTCAGAACCACTACAGGCATTTTTGCGATCGCAGCCTGAAGTTGATCGCATTATGTATATTGACCGTCCGGGGGCGCTTCGTGGCGTTGCTACAATTCTTAAACCAGAATTTGCTACCACCAAAGGACTTGCTGATATGGTGGACAAGATGCGAGCTAAGAGCAATGATTTTGCTGGCTATCGATTCATCATACCAACCCGCGTCTCTATCTTCCGCGATCCGGGTAAGGAGTTTGAGGTTGATATCATTGGAGCAAATTTGGATGAGTTGAGCAAGTTAGAGAAGGAAATTTCTGACAAGATCCGGGCTTTACCTGGTGTGCGTAGTGTCCGTTCTAACTTTGTTATGGGAACAGGAGAACTGCAAGTAATTCCTATTCGAGAACGTCTTGCGGAAGTTGGACTTTCAGAAGCAGAAATAGGCGAAATGGTAGAAGCGGCACTAGGTGGACGTATTGCCTCCGATTACATTGATGGTAAAGAGCCACTGGATGTTTCTGTAGAATTAAAAAATACCTTTGTGGAAACGCCCGAACAATTGCGTCAACTACCGTTGTATAGCCAGGGAAGGCAAGTACAGCTACAAGACGTAGCAGAAGTACGTGAAACTACTGGAGCAGATGTTATTAATCATATAAATTTAGAGCGGTCAATCTCTCTTACCGCTTCCCTGGCACCGGATGCACCTTTGGCAACCCTGGTAGAACGTACCGAAAATGAAATTCTGGCTCCCCTGCGTGCTAGCTTGTCTGGGGGCGATCGCTTAGAATTGTCTGGTTCAGCCGATCAATTGGCAACTACAGTTTCGCAATTAGCTACAGCTTTTATACTCTCGGTGTTAGTTACTTATCTGCTGTTGGTTGCACTTTATAAATCATTTCTCTACCCAGTGGTGATTATGGCAACATTACCAATGGGGATGAGCGGCGCTCTTTTGAGTTTGGTGCTTGCCAATCGCATTCTGGGCATGAACGTGCCTCTGGATATGATTACAGCACTAGGATTTGTAATTCTTACTGGTGTTGTTGTCAATAACGCAATTCTACTTGTTGACCGTGCCTTACAACTCCAAGAAGCAGGAGAAGAATTTGATAGTTCATTGTACAACGCCACCAATGACCGCCTGCGTGCGATTTTCATGTCAGCCGGCACCAGCGTTTTGGGGATGTTGCCCTTGGCAATCTTACCAGGTCAAGGTTCTGAACTATATCAAGGTTTAGGTATTGTACTTACGGGTGGTTTGGCATTTTCCACCATCCTGACACCAACGGTAGTGCCTGCACTAATGGGATTATTACGCGATCTATCTGGTGGCAACGCATCAAAGCGCACTCAAATAGTGGCGGCAAGTGTTAATAGCAATGGCAAGGTGAGGATTTGAGGCGAAGAAGGCAGAGGGTTGAGACATACTGCTCCTGTTGATTTATCCCTTAAGCAGAATGCCAGGATACCATTACGCCACATTCAAAAGATATTGGATCGGACTTTAACAGCTAGGGAGCGATATCTGGAGGTAACTCAGAAGCAGAACATTATGTTCCCGGACGAGAGCGAAGATGATCGGGTATATGATGGCGATCGCCTAATATTTCTAACTTTGGGCCGTTAACGTCAAATTTCACCATACTTACCGACGCGACCAAAATATTCACCCGATAGCGATAGCGTCCTAAATCAATTCCCAGTAAACTGCAAAGCATAATCCGAATCGTGGCTTTATGGGAAACTACTAAAACATTACCTTGGGGATGTTTTTCTTGAATTTCAGCAATTACAGGCATAGAACGGTTAGCAATATCTACCGCAGTTTCTCCACCTAGTGGTGCATTCCAAGCGGGTTCTGTCAACCATTTGATATAGTTTTGGGCGTAATTCTCTTGGGCAAACGATTTACTCTTAGTTTCCCAACAGCCGTAACTACCTTCTCTAAGTCCATCACGCAACTGCATATCCATACCGATAGCATCACAAAATGGCTTGGCAGTTGCAATTGTGCGCTTCATCGGGCTAACATAAACTGCTTGCCACTTCAATTTTTGATAAACACCAGCAAAACTCTCTGCCATCTGCATCCCTTCTGTTGTCAATTCCGCATCAGTTTCACCGCAGAAATTACCACTTTGACTAAAAGTAGTTTCTCCATGTCGCAGTAAATATAAATTGAGTGTCATAGCTTGTATTGCGATTGGGCTCAAGGAGGAGAGTGCAAATATAAAGTACCATCAATCTCGCAATCTTTTATGTAACACTAGGACAAAGTAATCCAGCAAAAAAGTCAATCAACCACAAATTTTTGAAGAGGGTATCTAGCTTGAAAATAAGGCAGAGCGCAGATGGCAGAAGGGAAGACAAGGGGCAACGGGGACAAGGAGACAAGGAGAATAATTAATAACCAATGACAAATGATCAATGATCAATGACTAACCACTAAAATTTAATTTGTTAGGGTGCAAGATTTGGCTGGATGGGAAAATATGTTGACAGAAAAACTTAAGCAACTTAAAGCCATATTTGCAGAAATGGAGCAGGCTCTTATTGCTTATTCTGGTGGTGTGGATAGCACTTTGGTTGCCAAAATTGCTTATGATGTGTTGGGCGATCGCGCTTTGGCTGTGACAGCTGTTTCACCAAGTCTGTTACCGGAAGAACTGGAAGATGCTTCCTTGCAAGCAGCAACAATTGGGATTCCTCATCAAATTATTGAGACGCACGAAATGGAAAATCCCAATTACACCTCTAACCCTGTCAACCGTTGTTATTTCTGTAAGAGTGAATTGCACGATACTCTCAAACCCTTAGCGCAGAAGTTAGGCTACCCCTATGTGGTAGATGGCGTCAATGCTGATGATTTGCACGACTATCGTCCCGGAATTCAGGCAGCAAAAGAAAGAGGTGCGCGATCGCCTTTAGCAGAAGTTGGCATTACCAAAATGGAAGTTCGCGAGCTTTCTGTGCAACTGGGTTTATCTTGGTGGAATAAACCCGCACAACCTTGTCTGAGTTCCCGTTTTCCCTATGGAGAAGAAATTACTGTTGCCAAATTACAGCGTGTGGGCAGAGCAGAAATTTACTTGCGTAAATTGGGTTGGCAGAATTTGCGCGTACGATCGGAAGGTGATACAGCCCGGATTGAACTGCCGCCAGAACAAATTAAAGATTTTGTGTTGACTACAAATTTACAAACAATAGTGTCTACATTTCAAGAGTTTGGTTTTATGTATATCACTCTAGATTTAGAAGGTTATAGCAGTGGTAAATTAAATCGGGTTCTAGATCAAAAAGTTTCTTAAATTGGAGCAGATATACTCAAAACAAGGACTATTATTTGGTTTTGGCAAAGTCATTCACTGTCAATCGCAAGAATATCGTAAAGAAAGTAAAAAACATAGCAAGAATCTCTGAGAAATGTCTTTGATAAGTATTTAATCTTAAGTCTAGACAATAAAATTTTTACTTCTAGTCTCAATATTAAGAAAGAACTAGAAATAACTGCTGCTACTTAAAGGAGATTCGATTCAATTTAGGATTTAAGGTTGTTATAATATCTTTTACTGCAATTCTTCCTAAAATTGGCTAAGTTGGTTTTGAGCGATTCAACGACCTCTAGATGAAATTGTGGCTGTAGACACCTTGGATTCCTTTAGAAACAAACTTTAAACCCTAAAATCTTTGTTTTAAAAAGCTTTTTTCTGCTTCTCTATGACTTTGCGCTTTATCCATCCTCAGTCTAGAAGATTGGGTGACATAAACAAAATCTGTCTTTGCCTCCACCAGTGCATCTTTGTAGGGAAATAGTATAAGTATCGACCAAGTACATTTTGTATATAACCCTCTATTGACATTTTGACCGAAACTTGTGCGTTGATTTTCGCAGTTTCTGGGCTGTTGTCAATAAATTTGCTTGGCATTTGTATCCAGGATTGAGCATCTTGTACTTAGTTGCAAGCATAGCCTTGGTATTTTTTCACAAATGATTTAAGACTGCTACTCAAGTTCTTTTATCATTTCCGTTAGAGAATAATCTGTACCATTGTTTTGACGTATTGTCTTAACAAGAGCATTTGCATGACACTGTTTTAATTCTGTAGACACCCTACAGTATCTCTCACCCCAGAGTAACAGAATATAAATCAAACAACCTTTGCTAATTTGACACTAACTAGAACGACTTGAAAAAATCAAGCTATGTAAAGTAATGTAAAAAATGCTTGAATCAAGTTCTTAGCAAGGACTTCAGTCCTGATTAGAGGACTAAAGTCCCCACTACAAACCTTTAATTATTTACGCCGTTCTACTTACTCGTACATTCAAAGTCAAAAAGTCAAAGGTGTAATACAAAAACTATAGCAATCTCTTTTCGCTTTATTGACACTGCTATCTAAAATTTCAACCTGGAACAGTTACTAATTCCTGACCTTTTTGAGTTTGGTCACTAACTATTACAGCATATCCAGTTCAAATAGTGCTCTTGACCGCTATTTAAAAAATAATATGTGTTCAATCTTAATCAAAGCTTTGGATTTATGTATGTTCAGCAAAATTCACTCAACAAAAATCGCCCACACCAACCAGATCAGGATTTAATTCTTGTTGAGTCAGCAACCTTAGCTATACAGGGCAAACCTTTGAACATTTTACAAAGGCAAATGTTGAAGAATGCTTGGGAAGATTATAAATATGAAGACATTGCTGAGGTTATTTATAGTTCTCCAGCATTAAAATTTGCCGAATCGATAATTTCAGCAAAGCAAGGCAAGACTTTGAATAGTTTGCAAAGAGATATCTTAAAGGGTGCTTGGGATGACAGGAAGTATGAAGATATAGCTGAAACTACTCACTGTTCTGAAGGACATATTAAGGACGTCGCAGCAAGTTTATGGCAGCAACTTTCTGAGGAATTAGGGGAAAGAGTTGGGAAAAAAAACTTTAAGGCAGTACTAGAACGATGTATGCAGAACGCTGAAGATTTACCTCCCCACTGGAGAGAAAAACAGAAAATAGAACCAATAAAGCAGCATTTTGATTGGGGTGATGCTCCGGATGTCTCAACTTTTTATGGACGTCATCAAGAATTAACCACTCTAGAGCAATGGATTGTTCAAGATCATTGTCGCCTAGTAGTACTTCAGGGCATGGGTGGGATAGGTAAAACGGCTTTAGCAGCAAAGCTGTCTGAGTTGGTTCAAGACAAATTTGAGGGGCTTGTTTGGCGTAGTCTCCATAATGCTCCTTTCCTAGCAGAGACTTTGGTTACTCTTTTCCAATCTCTTAGCAGCCAACCTAGTGATTATTTACCAAGTTCTTGCGATCGCGGAATTTTACTTTTACTAGAATGGTTACGTGCCTCCCGGTGGCTGTTAGTTTTAGATGGTGCCGAGTCAATTTTGCAAAGTGGTGAACGTAGTGGTTGTTATCGAGAGGGATATGAAGACTATAGTCAATTCTTTCTATGTATGGGAAAGAGCAACCATCAAAGCTGCTTACTGCTAACAACCCGCGAGAAACCCGAAGGATTAGCGGCTGAAGAGGGAGAAACTCTGCCTGTACGCTGCTTAAAATTGAAGGGGATGCAATTTGAAGCCGCGCGGGAAATTTTGAGAGCCAAGGCAAGCTTTTGTGGAACTGATGAAGAATGGAGAGCCTTGATTGATTACTATGGAGGCAATCCTCTCGCTCTCAAGATTGTGGCTGCGGGAATTCAAGAGTTGTTTGATGGTAATCTCTCAGAATTTTTAAAATATTTGAAGCAAGGAGTTTTAATTTTTGACGAGCTTTGGAACTTATTAGATCAACAATTTAATCGCTTACCAACTTTAGAGCGAGAAATTATGTGTTGGCTATCAAGGAAAGGTAAACCCGTGAGTATTCCACAGTTGCAAGAGAAAATTTTCCTCTCTGGCTCAGGAGTTAACTTGCCAGAAGCTTTGAGAACTTTAAGGCAGCGATCGCTAATTGAGAATACTTCAGACGGCTTTACACTCCAGCCAATGGTTATGGAGTACATGACAAAACGAATTTTATCGCGTCAATAGCAAATAGGGAACACAGAACAGGCAAGATACCTGCTCCACAAGAAAATCATAATGCACGATTTTAGCCCAGTCAGTCTACTACTTATTGCTATTGTTATTGATTTAGGTCAACAACACGGGCTGATTCTAAGAGGATGTCTTGGACTTCCGAGTATACGGTATCACCATAGAGTATGCCTGAATCAGTTGGATTAATTGCATCCACATCAGCAAGTTGTGTCATATCCAGTTGAAACTCCACGGAACCTAAGTTTTCTTCAAGTTGCCGAATGCTACGAGCGCCCAGGATAGTGCTAGTAATGTCTGACTGTTGCAGTAACCAGTTCAAAGCAACTTGAGCCGGGGAACGGTCGATTTGACGAGCAATTTCCATCAATTCAAGCGAAATTGCCAAGTTATGCAGATTTAATCGTCCAATTTCTTGATTCAATGACGCGCGAGCAGTTGTGCAATCAATCTGCGCCAGGATTTCAGAAATAGAGATTTGTCTGGCGAGGGCGAGTTGGTTGTATTTTCCCGTTAGGATACCCCCAGCTAAGGGAGAGGTTGCCACAACACCCATGTGTAAATCATTCGCCATGGGAATGATGTCTCGTTCTGCCATGCGGTTAATTAAGTTGTATTCTACTTGCACGCCAATCAAAGGACTCCAACTACGCAGTTGGGCGATCGCATTTGCTTGAGCAATCTTCCAGGCAGGAGTATTCGACACGCCTACGTAAAGAATTTTACCCGTTCGCACCACCTGATCTAGTACCCGCATCACATCTTCAACTGGAGTTCCAAATACCCAATGGTGAATCCAGTAGATGTCGATATAATCAGTTCGCAGGCGTCTGAGGCTTGTTTCTAGTGAATGAACCATGTTTTTGAGGCGATCGCCACTAGAATTGAAATCTCCGCGCTGGGTGAAAATGCTGTAGTGGGTACCAACGATCAACCGATCTCGAAGATTGCCGATAAATTCTCCTAAAAAGGTTTCGCTGGTGCCGTTAGTGTAATGGTTGGCAGTATCGATAAAGTTTCCCCCTCGTTCGATGTAGAGGTTAAACATTCTATGGCTTTCGGCTCTGTCGGCTCCCCAACCCCAATCAGTACCAAAGCTCATGGTACCCAGACAGAATGGCGAAACATATAAATTAGTGTTGCCCAACTGTCGATAGTCGTTGATTTGATTGAGCCTTTCAAAAGACATTAGTGTCCTTAATGGATAGCCATTCATGCTGTATGAGTGGTGTAATCGGAGTTAGTTGGCGTTTAGCCTGTCTTGAAAATGGGTGTGGGGGAGCCATTGCGGTGGTGAAGCAGCGCGCAGAACAGGGGGTCTCCCCCATGAGCGAC
Organism: Chlorogloeopsis sp. ULAP01; assembly: GCF_030381805.1. NCBI lineage: Bacteria > Bacillati > Cyanobacteriota > Cyanophyceae > Nostocales > Chlorogloeopsidaceae > Chlorogloeopsis > Chlorogloeopsis sp. ULAP01. The sequence continues at coordinate 148 of NZ_JAUDRH010000010.1, read as the reverse complement.
TGGCGTAGACGCCGAAGGCGGATAAGCGAAAGTAAGGGTTCCCCGGCATAAAGGAGCCAGTGCGCCCTTGCGGAGCCAGTGCGGTGAAGCAGCCCCCGTCTTGGCGGTTCCCGGCGTAGACGCAAAGCGGTGAGGGGGTCGCAGTCTT